>JASCOA010000006.1 GCA_029959365.1 Microbacteriaceae bacterium PS02343
CCCGCGGTGCACTGGTACAGCTGGTGGATGACCGGCGGCGCGACGGCGGCCTCGAGGCGGCGCGCATCCGCGCGCTCCAGCACCTCCGCGACGGCGTAGACGCGCTGCGGCCGCAGCGCCAGCCCGGCGTCGGCGATGGCGAGCAGCACCGACGGCGGGGCGACGAGGATCGTGGGCGCGTACTCGGCGAGCGAGCGGATGCGCTGCGCCAGATCGCCGTGCACGTCGAAGTACCGGAACTCCGCGACCCGCGAGCGCACGGTCTCGTAGAGCTCGTTGTCGGCGCGCAGGAAGAGCGCGATCCGATGCCCGAGGATGCGCCCCCGCGGCAGGGTGAGCGCCAGCATCGTGCCGGCCCAGTCGTCGCGCTCGGCGGCGCTGACGATGAAGACGCCGCGGTGCCCGCTCGTGCCGCTCGAGAGCCCGACCGAGACGCCGTCGAGGGTGCCGGCGAAGTCGCGGCGGCGCTCGGCGTCGGTGGCGAGCGCGACGGCGTCGTCGAGGGTGATGCCGACCGTGTTCATGGCATCGAAGTTCGCCATCATGACCGACTTGTCCATGAGCGGCAGATCCTGCAGCCGCCCCGGTGCGTCGGCGAACCACGGCGAGCGCCGCCGCAGGACGCTCAGGTGCCGGCGCACCCGTCGGTCCTGGAAGCGCTCGAGCTGCGCCCGGCTGCGGAAGCGCCGCAGCCAGCGGGCGAGCACGAAGGCTCGCACGATCCTCAGTCGGCCCACAGCAGGTCCACCCCCTCCGGGTGCGGGTCGTGGGCGAAGCGCAGGCGCACCCCGGCGGCCTCGGCGGCGAGCAGGCGCTGGGCGGTGCGCGCCTGGGCGGCGTGATCGTGACCGATGGAGCGCGGGAGGGCGCGCATCCGCTGCTCCTGACCGAGCAGATCCCGGTTCCAGGCCGCGTCCCCGGCGAGCAGCACCCGGTCGTGCACGAGCACGCCCACGTGCCCGCGGGCGTGGCCCGGCAGGTCGACGATGCACAGGGCGCCGTCGCCGAAGAGGTCGTGACTCGGCAGGCCGTGCGCCTCGCCCTCGAAGCGGTCGACCACGATGCGCTGCGCGTTCTCGAACCACGGGGGCAGCAGCCCGCGCAGCACCGCCTCCTTGAGCCGGGGCCCGCGCAGCGTCTCGACGAGCCCGGCGCTCAGCACGAAGACGGCGTGCGGGAAGAACCGCACCCCGCCGATGTGGTCGGGGTGCAGGTGGGTCAGCACCACGTGGGTGACCGTGGCGGGGTCGAGCTGCTCGCCGACGGTCTCGCCGTCGCGGACGCGGGGCGGCAGCAGGCGGCGGTACGCCCATCCGCTCGCTCCGGTGCCCCACGGGCGGGGCGGGTACCCGGTGTCGACGAGCACCCGGCGCTCGCCGTCGTCGTAGCGGAACACCCCGGCGGGGAACACCCTGCGCTCACGGGGTGCGCCGCGCAGCAGGGCCCCGACGTCGTGGCGGGTCTCGCCGCAGCGGTGGTAGCGCAGCTCAGGCATAGCTCGCCAGGCTCTCGTCGAGGCCCACCGTCGGGGCGTAGCCGAGCACCCTGCGCGCGGCCGTGATGTCGAGGGTCTGCGAGTACGCGATGGAGGCGACGGTGTACCGGGTGAGCGGTGGCTCGGGCCGTCCGGGCAGGCGGGCCGCGATCGCCTCGAGGGCGCCGGCCGCGGCCAGCACGGGGCGGACGCTCAGGTGCCGGTACCGGGGCTCGACCCCCATGCCGGCGAGCAGTCGGTCGAGCAGCTGCTTGAAGGGCCGCGGGTCCCCGTTGCTGATGTTGAAGACCTGGCCGTCGGCCGCCGGCGCCTCGACGGCGAGGCGCAGCGCCGTCGCCACGTTCTCGACCGCGGTGAGATCGACGAGGTTCGCACCGTTCCGGAACAGCGGGATGCCGATGCGCTCGTGCACGGCGAGCAGCCGCGGCACCAGGCTGCGCTCCCCGCGGCCGAGGATGCCGCGCGGGCGGAGGATCACCACCTCGGGGCGGTCCAGGGCGTTCAGCAGCAGCGCCTCCGCCGCGCGCTTCGAGCGGATGTAGCCGTTCATCGCCCGGACCGGCTGCGGATCGTGCTCCCGGACCCCGATGCGGTCGCGGGTGTCGGCGTGCACGCTCGGCGAGGAGACGTGCACGATGCGGCGAGCGCCGCTGCGCCGGGCCAGCTCGAGCACGCGTGCCGTGCCGTGCACGTTGGCGTGCTCGAAGTCGCTCCAGCGCCCCCAGGGGGTGGAGAGGGCGGCGCAGTGCACGATGACGTCGGGGCGCAGGCCCGAGGCGGGCAGCGCCTCCAGATCGCCGACGAAGCTGGGCACCCCCTCCGGCAGCAGCGTCGGGTTCCGGCCGGCGGCGGTCACGGCGTAGCCGTGCGCGAGCAGCTCCCGGACGACGTGGCGGCCGAGGAAGCCGCTCGCACCCGTGACGAGCGCGTGTTCCCCCATGACTCGAATCCTAGGACTCCCCCTAGGCTCCCCCGTATGCGGATCGCCCTGGTGACGGACTACTACCTGCCCACCCTCGGCGGCACCCAGACCGCGGTCAAGGCGCACCGCGAGGCCCTCGAGGCCGCCGGCCACGAGGCCACCGTGTTCGCGCCCCTGCTGCAGCCCGGCGGCGACCCGGGCGTCGAGGGGCTTCCGATCTCCCCCGTGTTCCGTCCCGACGGCTTCCCCTTCGCCTGGTCGCCCCGCCGGATCGCCGAGCAGCTGCGCGAGTCCTTCGCGCGACGACGCATCGAGGTCGTGCACACGCACTCCGAGATGTTCGCCGCGCTCGGCGCCATCGAGGCGGCCCGCGACCTCGGGCTGCCGGTGGTGCACACCATGCACGGCCGAGTCGACGTCTACACGGCGCGCACCCTGCCGCTGCCCTCGCTCTCGACGCGCCTCCTCGCCGCGCTGCACGCCCGGCACGTGAGCCCACGGGGCGTCTCCGTGCCCGGCGGCACCGCCTACACCGCCACGGCGACGGCGCGGCGCATGTGGCGGCTCATGGCCGCGCAGTCCCGGGCCAGCGCCCACGTGATCGTGCCGTCGGCGCACTTCACCGCCAAGCTCGCCGCGCAGGGCGTCGCGACGCCGATGACCGTGCTCTCCAACGGCCTGGAGCCGTCGGTGCTCGCGCGCGTCGGCAGCCCAGTGGAGCGCGCCCTCGAGCCCGGCGAGCCGCTGCGGCTGCTCTGGGTGGGCCGGCTCTCCCCGGAGAAGCGGCCCGCCGTGCTCGCCGAGGCCGCCCGCTCCTTCGGCGCCGGGGTCACCGTCGACGTCTACGGCGAGGGCATGGCCCGCCCCTCCCTCGAGCGGATGCGCGCCCCGGTCACCCTGCACGGCGCGGTGCCGCAGGAGGCCGTGCTCGAGGCGATGCGCGGCGCGCACGCGCTGGTCTCCAGCTCGCTGGACTTCGACAACCAGCCGATGGTGATCCTCGAGGCCATCGCCTCCGGTCTGCCGGTGATCCACTGCGACCCGGACCTCGCCGAGGCCGTGCCCGCGGGCGGCGGCTTCCTGACCCCCACCCCGGATGCGCCGGGGCTCGTCGCGACGGTCCGCACGCTGCGGACGGACCCCGCCGCGATCGGCAGCGCCAGTCGGGCGATGCTCGCGGCGCGCGGCGGCGTCGCCCAGCGGATCGACGGGCTGCTGGGGGTCTACGAGACGGCGCTGGCGGCAGGACCGGCGGACCGCATCCGCTGATCCGCCGCTCGTCGATCAGACGGTGACGACCTGCGCGGTGCCGGTGGGCGCGTCGGGGCCGAGCTCGGCGGCTATGCGGTTCGCCTCCTCGATGAGGGTGGCCACGATCTCGTGCTCCGGAACCGTCTTGACGACCTCGCCCTTGACGAAGATCTGTCCCTTGCCGTTGCCGCTGGCCACGCCGAGGTCGGCCTCGCGCGCCTCGCCGGGTCCGTTGACGATGCAGCCCATCACCGCGACGCGCAGCGGCACCGTCATGCCCTCGAGACCCGCGGTGACCTCGTCGGCCAGGGTGTACACGTCGACCTGGGCTCGCCCGCAGCTGGGGCAGGAGACGATCTCGAGCTTGCGCTCGCGCAGGTTGAGCGACTGCAGGATCTGCAGGCCCACCTTGATCTCCTCGACCGGCGGGGCGGAGAGCGAGACGCGGATCGTGTCGCCGATGCCCTCGGCGAGCAGGATGCCGAAGGCGGTCGAGCTCTTGATGGTGCCCTGGAACGCGGGGCCGGCCTCGGTGACGCCGAGGTGCAGCGGCCAGTCGCCGAGCCGGGCGAGCTGCCGGTAGGCCTGCACCATGACGATCGGGTCGTTGTGCTTGACCGAGATCTTGAAGTCGTGGAAGTCGTGCTCCTCGAAGAGCGACGCCTCCCAGACCGCGCTCTCGACGAGCGCCTCCGGGGTGGCCTTGCCGTACTTCTGCAGCAGACTCGGCTCGAGGGAACCAGCGTTCACGCCGATGCGCAGGCTCACGCCGGCGTCCTTCGCGGCCTTCGCGATCGCGCCGACCTGGTCGTCGAACCTGCGGATGTTGCCCGGGTTGACGCGCACGGCGGCGCAACCGGCGTCGATGGCCTGGAAGACGTACTTCGGCTGGAAGTGGATGTCGGCGATCACCGGGATCTGGCTCTTCTTCGCGATGATCGGCAGCGCGTCGGCGTCGTCCTGGCTCGGCACGGCCACGCGTACGATCTCGCAGCCGGATGCGGTCAGCTCCGCGATCTGCTGCAGCGTCGCGTTGATGTCGGTGGTCGGCGTGGTCGTCATCGACTGCACGCTCACCGGGGCGTCGCCGCCCACCATGACGCTGCCGACCTTGATCTGCCGGGTCTTGCGGCGCGGGGCCAGCACGGGCGGGGGCGCGGCGGGCATTCCGAGGTTCACAGCAGGCACGTCGTCAGCCTAGGCGGGCCCACCGACGGGCAGGCCCGCGCGCAGCCGCTGCACAGCACACCGCACTCGGCTCAGCCGAACAGGCTGATCGGGTTCACGAGGTCCGCGTAGATGAGCAGCGCGCTCATGCCGCCGAGCAGGATCACCACGACGAAGGTGAGCGGGATCACCTTGGCGGTGTCGACGGGACCGGGGTCCGGGCGGCCGAACAGCTTCGCGAAGAAGCGCCGCACCCCCTCCCAGACGGCGCCCGCGACGTGCCCGCCGTCGAGCGGCATGAGCGGCACGAGGTTGAACACGAAGAGCGCGACGTTGAGGCTGGCGAGGATGCCGAGCATGGCCGACACCTTGTCGGCCACCGGGATCGTGTCGAGCGCGGCGATCTCGCCGGCGAAGCGGCCCACGCCGACCACGCTGATCGGTCCGTCGGGGTCGCGCTCGCCGCCGCCGAACGCAGCCTGGGCCACATCGACGAGGCGCTGGGGCAGGTTGAGGATCAGGTGCACGACCCGCTCGACGTTCTCGCCGACCGCGGCGGGCACCTCGGTGATCGGCTGCTGCACCACCTCGTACTGCGGGGTGATGCCCACGAAGCCGACCTCCTGCGTGACGACGTCGCCGTCCGCATCCGTCACCACCGCGTCGTCGTCGCCGACGACGGCGCGCTCGGTGAGCAGCGGCGTGACCTGCAGGGTGAGCGGCTCGCCGTCGCGCAGCACGTCGAGCGCGATGGTGCGGCCCGCGGCGCCGCGGATGACGCCGCTCACCTGGTCCCAGTCCACGGCCTGGTCGCCGTCGATCGCGACGATCTCGTCACCGGGCAGCACGCCGGCCTCGGCGCCGGGAGCGATGGGGTCGTCGTCGGTGCAGTCGGTCTGCGCGCTGTCGGAGGCGACCACGCACTCGTTGACGCTCGACACCGTCAGGCCGGGCTGGGCCACGCCGAAGCCGACCATGACGATGGCGTAGAAGACGAAGCCGAGCACGAGGTTCATGGCCGGGCCGCCGACCATGATCACGATGCGCTTCCAGACCGGCAGCTGGTAGAAGGTGCGGTGCTCCTCGCCCTGCACGATCGTCTCGGCGCTCGCCTCGCGGGCCTCCTGGATCATCGAGGTGATGCCCGAGGGGCGCTTCTCGCGCGGCTCGTCGCCGGAGAGCGCCTGCAGGAAGCCGGTGCTCGCCTCGCGCGGTGCGCCGCCGGGGCGCTTCGGCGGGTACATGCCCGACATGGCGATGAAGCCGCCGAGCGGGATGGCCTTGAGGCCGTACTCGGTCTCGCCGCGCTTGCGCGAGAGGATCGTCGGCCCGAAGCCGATCATGTACTGCGTCACCCGCACGCCGAAGAGCTTCGCGGGCAGGAGGTGGCCGATCTCGTGCAGGCCGATCGAGACGGCGAGGCCGATCACGATGACGAGCACGCCCAGCACGTAGAGCAGCACGGATTCCACGGACACACGGTAGTGCCACCGGGCTATGAACCCGCTGCGGACCAGGACCGCACCCCTACTGGGGGTCGGGCGCGAGCGGATGCACGACTAGCGTCGGGCAGGGAGCGCCGCCGATGGGACTCGGCGCTCCACGGGACGACGGCGAGGGGGACGGACGATGCGGCGACTCATCGTCGGCGCCGGCGCCGTGGGCACCGCGCTCGCCGACCTGCTCATCGAGCGCGGGAAACGGTCCGGATCGCCAGCACGAGCGGACGAACGGTGACCGGCACCGAGTCGCTGCGCCTCGACGCCTCGGACGCCACCGCGCTCACCGCCGCGGCCGCGGGCTGCCGCACGATCTTCCTGCTCGTCAACCCGCCGTACACGACGTGGCCCGAGACGCTGCCCCCGATCGTCGACGCGGCGATCGAGGCGGCGCGGCGCACCGGCGCCGACCTCGTGATGGGCGGCAACCTCTACGCCTACGGGCCGGTCGACGGTGCCATGACCGAGCAGTCGCCGCTCGCGAGCACCGAGGCCAAGGGCATGCTGCGCGCCGAGCTGTGGCGGCGCGCGCAGGCCGCGACGCTGCGCGGCGACGTGCGCGCCGTCGAGGTGCGCTCGAGCGACTACTACGGTCCCACCGCGGGCGCGAACTCGCACCTCGGCACGAAGTTCTTCGGTCCGATCGTGGCCTCGGAGACCGCGCGCGTCACCGGCGACCCGCTCATGCCGCACAGCTGGAGCTACATCCCCGACTTCGCCGCGACCCTCGCCGCGGCGGCCGACGACGACCGCAGCTGGGGCCGGGCGTGGCACGTGCCGAGCGGCGAGCCGCGCACCATGCGCGACATCGCGGCGGAGGCGAACCTCGTCGCCGGCAGCTCGGGCGATCTCGAGCGGGTCAGCCCCACGCTCGTGGCGCTCGCCAAGCTCGTCTCGCCCTTCCTGCGCGAGGTCGAGGCGGTGCGCTACGAGTTCGAGCGCCCCTACGTGCTCGACGCGAGCGAGACCGAGGGCGCGCTGCAGCTGCGCCCGACCCCGTGGCGCGACGCGCTCGACGCGACCGTCGAGGCGAACCTGCGCGCACGGCGCGGCGCACTGCGCTGAAACGGGCGGCGTCGCTCGAGCCGCTGCTCGCGCCCGTTCGTCACCGCCCCGGACCTCCGCCGCCGTTCAGGCCGATGCTCTCGCGCGCACGACGCTCAGCCCGCGGCGATGCGCCGGTCGGCGTCGCGGCGGGCCCAGCGCTCCGCTTCCAGCAGCTCGTCGAGGTCCGGGCGAGCGGATGCGGGAGCGAAGGCCTCGACGACGGAGCGCACGGTGTCGACGATCGCCGTGAATCCGATCCGTCCGGCGTGGAAGCCCGCCACCGCCTGCTCGTTCGCCGCGTTGTAGACGGCCGGATGCGCGCCGCCGGCAGCGCCGACCTCGCGCGCGAGGGCGACGGCCGGGAAGGCCTCGTCGTCGAGCGGCTCGAAGGTCCAGCTGCTCGCGCGGGTCCAGTCGAGGGGGGCCCCGGCGCCGGGCACGCGCTCCGGCCAGCCGAGCGCGAGCGCGATGGGCAGCCGCATGTCGGGCGGCGACGCCTGGGCGAGCGTCGAGCCGTCGACGAACTCGACCATGGAGTGCACGATCGACTGCGGATGCACGACCACGTCGATGCGCTCGTAGCCGATGCCGAAGAGCAGGTGCGCCTCGATGACCTCGAGGCCCTTGTTGACCAGGGTCGCGGAGTTGGTGGTGACCACCGGGCCCATGCTCCAGGTCGGATGCGCGAGCGCCTCCTGCGGGGTCACGTGCTCGAGCTCGGCGCGCCCCCTTCCGCGGAAGGGGCCGCCGGAAGCGGTCAGCACGAGCCGGCGCACCTCGTCGGGTGCGCCGCCGCGCAGCGCCTGCGCGAGCGCGGAGTGCTCGGAGTCGACCGGCACGAGCTGCCCGGGGGCGGCGCGGCCGATCACGAGCTCGCCGCCGACCACGAGGCTCTCCTTGTTGGCGAGCGCGAGGGTGCGGCCTGCGTCGAGCGCGGCGAGGGTCGGGCCGAGACCCACCGAGCCGGTGATGCCGTTGAGCACGACGTCCGAGCGGATGTCGCGGGCGAGCTGCGCGGACTCCTCGGCGCCGAGCGCCACGGCCTCCACGCCGAACTCGGCCGCCTGCGCGGCGAGCGCGGAGCGGTCGCTGCCTGCGGAGAGCCCGACGACGCGGAAGCGGTCGGGAGCGGCGCGCACGACGTCGAGGGCCTGCCGGCCGATCGAGCCGGTGGACCCGAGGATCACGATCTCGCGCATCCGCTGCCCCGCTCCCGCGCTCAGCCGGTCAGTACCGGGCGAGGATGTCGACGACGAAGACGATCGTGTCGCCGACCTCGATGCCGGCGTTGGCGTTGCCCGTCGCGTAACCGAGCTCGGACGGGATCGAGATGATCACCTGCGAGCCGACCGTCTGGCCGGCGACGCCCTGCGTGAAGCCGGGGACGAGATCCGAGAGCGCGAAGTCGGCCGGGGCGCCGTTCTCCCAGCTGGAGTCGAAGACCTCGCCGGTGCGCCAGTTCACGCCGGTGTACTGCACGATGACGTCATCGCTCGCCTCGACGACCTCGCCGTCGCCCTTCTGGAGCACACCGACCGTGAGCTCGGCGGGCGGGTCGGTCTCGGGGATCGTGATCGTCGGGGCACCGTTCTCGGCGAGCTCGACGGTGGGCAGACCCGCGACGGGCTCCTGCGGCTCTCCCGAGGCGCGGTCGGGGTAGTCGGTGGGGGCGCTCGCCGCCTTCTCGACGATGTCGGCGAGGAGCACCACGTTCTCGGAGCCGTCGAGGCCGAGCTGCGTGTTGCCCTGGGCGCCGAAGAGATCGGCCGGGGGGATGATCGAGAGCACGCGCGAACCGACCGGCACGCCCTCGAAGCTGTCGACGATGCCCGCCGGGAAGGTGCTGTCGATGCCGAACTCCTCGGGGGCGGCGCCGTCCCACCCGTTGCTGAAGAGCTCCTCGCCCGTGGTGCCGTTGACGAAGACGTAGGAGATCGTGAAGGCGTCGCCCTCGGCGAGCTCATCGCCGTCGCCCTCCTCGAGCACCGTCGTGGCGAACTCCTCGGCCTCGAGCGGCGTCTCGAAGGTCAGCTCCGGCTTGGCGCCGTCGTCGCCGGTGACCGTGATCTTGTCGAGCGGGTTCGCGCTCGAGATCGAGCACGCGGTGAGGGTCGCGGCGAGCAGCACGGTGGCGGGCAGGGCGAGGCGGCGGAGGCGCAAGAAGGAGTCCTTCATCGTTCGGCGGGATCGTGCCCGAGCGGGCAGGGGCCAGTATGGCAGCAGCCTCTGGGCGGGGCGCCCAGGCGGGAGGCGGGCCACTCGACGCGGAGCTCCCCGACGAGGGGAGGGCGTCGTCCGCTGAGCGGGTGCGGAGCGCTCAGCCCCGCAGGCGGTGCCGCGGCTCGTGCCGCACGGGGAAGGCCACCGAGTTGGCGATGAAGCAGAGCTGCGCCGCCCGCTCGTGCAGCGAGGCGGCCAGCTCGAGGTCGACCCCCTCGGCCAGCTCGATCTCAGGGCGCAGCACGGCGCCGGTCATCCGCCCGCTGCCGTCGGATTCGACCACGAGATCGGCGCTGGGGGCGTCGCGGTAGCCGACCACCCGCACGCCGGCACCGGCGGCCACGTGCAGGTAGGACATCATGTGGCACTCCGCGAGGGCGCCGAGCAGCAGCAGCTCCGGGTTCCAGCGGTCGTCGTGACCGCGGAAGACCCGGTCGGCGGAGCCGGCGATCGGCGGGCGCTCCCCCGCGCGCAGCTCGTGCTCGCGCCCGTAGTCGCGATGACCGCTCGTGCCGGTGCCGCGGTCGCCCATCCACTCGAGTTCGAGGGTGAACTGCTGCTCGAGGGCCATGCGCGTCACGCTACACGGCGCGCCGGCGCGGCGACCCGGTGCCGAGCCCGGTCTCGGCACGGGGTTCCGGCTCGGGCTCGGTGCGCACCGCGCGCAGGGTGCCGGCCTCGGCGACCCACGCCTCCCCCGGGGCGAGGGGCGGCGGCAGCTCCGCCGGGCGCAGCAGGGAGCGCACGTCGGCGAGCGAGCCGCCGGTGACGAGCACCGGACCGTGCTGCGCGAGCCGGGAGAAGAGGCCCCAGCGAGCGCTCCAGTCTTCGAGGTCGCCGACCAGCAACGCGGGCGCGTCGACGCCGAGGCTCGGGTCGCCCGCACCGTCGAGCACGGTGCTGCGCAGCCCCGGGTCCTCCGTGCTCCACCGCGCGAGGAGGCGGCGCGCATCCGGTCCCGCGACGGCTCGCAGCTCGCGTGGCGCGACCCGCTCGACGGGCGCCTCCGCATCCGGGCCCGGATCGTCGACGAGCGCGAACTGCAGCCGGTGACCGGCCGTGCTGCCGGCGCCCGGGCGCAGACCGGGGTCGTGCTGCTGGGGCGCGCCGCCGGCCAGCACGTGCTCCTGCCGATCGTCGATGCGCAGCAGCGCCCGGCTGCGGCTGAGCTGCGCCAGAGCGCCGAGGCCGGTGAGCCGCTGGGCTGTGACGAGCACGTGCAGGTCGCGGGCCGGCGCCTCGCGCAGCAGCCGGGCGAGGCGGTCGAGGGCCCGCAGACGGTGCTCTTCGCCGAGCGCGTCGAGCAGCACGTCGAGGTCGTCGAGCAGCAGTGCGCCCGGTGCGCGCAGCCGCTCGGCGGTCTCGATCGCCGCCCAGAGCGAGCGGGGTCCGCGTCCCGGCCGCAGCACCGGCAGCCCGGCCGCAGCGACGGCCGCATGCGCCGCGGCGACGGCGCCGGAGCGGCCGCTGCCCGCGCCGCCGACGACGAGCAGCGGGCTGCGGGCCGCGAGGTCGAGGGGTTCGCGGCGCTGCTCCTCGGGCAGGTCGACGAGCCCCAGCGGCAGCCCGTGCTCGGGCAGCTGCTCGGCGCGGAGACGCTCGGGAAGCGGCGGCAGCCACGGCCTGAAGGGCTGCGCCGAGCCGTGCCAGCGCTGCTGCACCGCCACCGCGTCCGACGGGACGGGCAGCGCCATCTGCGCCTCGAGCGTCTCGCCCTCGACGAGCAGGATCGCGCGACCGGGCAGCCCGGCGGGCAGCGATGCCGCGCCGGGTGCTCCGACGACCGCCGTGCTGTCGGCCTCGCTCATCACGCGCAGGGCGATGCGGAGCGCGGCGTTCGCGAGCACGCCGTCGCGCACCGCCCCGGCCGGCCGTTGCGTGCAGAGCACGAGGTGGATGCCGAGCGAGCGTCCGCGGGCTGCGAGGTCGGCGATCAGCGGATCGAGCTCGGGCAGCGCCTGCATCATCGCGGCGTACTCGTCGATGATCACCACGAGGCGGGCCAGTTCGCCGTCGGCCAGCTCCGCGATGGAGCGGGCGCGGTGCTCGGCGAGCAGCCGCTCGCGACGACGGGTCTCCGCTCGGAGGCTCTCCAGCGCCCGGCGAGCGGTGACGGCGTCGAGGTCGGTGATGACGCCCACGACGTGCGGCAGCCGCTCGAGCGGCGCGAAGGCGGCGCCGCCCTTGAAGTCCACGAGCAGCACGGCCAGCTCGTCCGGGGCACGGGTCGCGGCCATCGCCAGCACCCACGCCACGAGCAGCTCGCTCTTGCCGCTGCCCGTCGTGCCGGCGACGAGCGCGTGCGGACCGTGCCGCACCAGGTCGAGCGCGAGCGGACCTGCGGCGCTCGCCCCGACGACCGCGCTGAGCCCCTCCGGTCGGGGCTGCGCGAGCTCGGCGAGGGCGACGTGCTCCGGCACGGCGGCCGCGGCGGCCCCGGTGCCCAGACGCGTCGCCTCCTCGCGCAGCAGAGACGCGCCCGCGACGGCGGCGGCGAGGCTGCAGAGCTCGGGTTCGATCGAGCCGAGCGACGAGGCGTCGGGGTGCCGCAGCAGCCGGGGCCCCTCGCCGTCGATCACGAGCACGACCTCGCAGCCCGGCGGCAGGTCTCCCTCGTGGTCCCGCAGCGCCAGCCAGGCGGCCTCGCTGTGCTCCGTCCAGCTCAGCTGCTCCCGCCATCCGCCGGTCGCGGGCCCTTCGGCATCGGGCCGCGCGCGCAGCGGATGCGGTCCCCGGCCGAGCCACGCCCAGTGCTCCCCCGAGGGCGCCTCCACCGACATCGCGGCCGGTGGCAGCGTGCAGAGCCGGTGCAGGATCACCGCGCGGGCGACCGCTCGGGCGACCGTGGGCGAGGCCACGACCCCGATGCGACGCGCATCCGTGCCGATCGCCGCCCGCTCGAGGGTGCGGGCCCGGGCCTCGAGCCGCTCGCGGCGCTCGGTCTCGTCGGGGGTCTCGTCCTCGGCGGCAGTGCGCTCCATCCGCAGCGCGCTGCGGCGGGCACCGACTCCGAGGCGCACGTCGGTGCCGCCGGCCCAGCGGCGCCGCAGCCCCGATTCGCCGTGCAGCTCCGCGGTCAGCGCCGGCAGCGCCTCGTCGATGATGCGACGCTCCTGATCGTGCCGTTCGGCGATCATCCGCTCGGCCGCCTCGCAGTCCTCGACGAAGCGCCTGCGCTCGCGCCGCAGCCGTCGCCGCGCGCCGATGCGACCGTCGGCGAGCGCACCGATCGCGACGATCGGTCCGAGCAGCGCGAAGAGCAGGGCGAACGGCGAGCGGGTGACCGCCCAGATGAGCAGGGCGCCGACCATCGGCGCGAGGCTCGCGATGAGCGGGAACGGCATCGGCTCGGGTCGGCTGGGGCCGCGCGGCCCGCGCAGCGGCTCGGTGATCGCATCCGTCATGCCCCCAGCGAACCCCGCCCCGCGCGCCGAACCCCCGCGAGCGCCCCACCCCGTGGACCGCGCACCCCTGTGGAGGAGCAGACCGCGGCCGCGCACCCGCGAACGCGCAGCGACCAGCCACGTGCTCGCCGGTCGATGCGCCGAGGGTGCCGACTCCCCGGCTGCCGAGACGGACCCGCGTCGTGCGCCTCAGGGGCGGCGGCGCACCCCCGGAAGCGCAGCGACCGGCCACTTGCTTGCCGGTCGAAGCGCCGAGGGCGCCGACTCTCCAGCTGCCGAGACGGACCCGCATCGTGCGCCGCAGGGGCGGCGGCGCACCAAAAGGCTCAGTCCAGCAGGAAGAACTGCTCCCCGACCTCGATGCGGCTGCCGCGCGGCGCACGGTAGCGGCGTCCGGGCTCGCAGCGCTGCGGCGCCTCGCCGGGTGCCCAGAGCACCGTGCCGTTGCCGGAGTGGCGGTCGAGGATCCAGAACTCGCCATCGTCGACGCCGAACTGGAGGTGGGTCTTCGAGACGGAGCGGCCCGCATCCGGCACGCGGATGAGGTGCGTCGCCGTCGTGCCGGGGTCGGCGGACGGGAGCCGGCCGAGCAGCCCCCCGCCGCGCACCGCGTAGCTCTCGCCCGTGCTGAACTGCAGCAGGAATCCATCGTTCGCGCTCATGGTGCGGCACCTCCTCGGTCGTCGAGCGCGTCCCGTGCGCTCCTCGACCGGCCCCGAGGGTAGCAGCCGGGGATCGGTCGTCGCCGGGCTCAGCTCGACGACGCCGCGCAGTGCGGCTCGCTGGGCTCGCCCAACCGGCCGTCGCGGTTGACGACGACCGAGAGGCACACGGTCTCGCCCTCGACCACCTCGACGACGTACCGCGGTGCGTCGAGCAGCTGGGGTACGCCCCCGTCGAGTCGCGCCTGGAACCGGTCGCCCTCCTCGAGCCCGGGGTCGTCCCAGCTGAACTCGATCGACCCGCCGTCGGTGACCGCCCGCACGCCCTCGACCGCCGGGATGCCGACGTCGGCCCCCCGGTCGAGCGCCGCGAAGGTCGAGGCGCCGACCGCGATCGCCGCCACTGCGGCGGCGAGCAGCGCCCAGGACGCGAGCCGCATGCCGCGCGGACCGCCGGGGTCCTCCGGGTGCAGCGCCGCGAGCACGCGGGCGTCGATCGGGCGGGTGCCGTCGAGGGCGACCTCGATCGGTGTGAGCGGATGCCCGAGCGCGGACTGCGCCTCGCGCAGTTCGAGGACCAGTTCGAGGGAGGAGCCGTGACGGCGGCCCGGGTCGTGCGACGTCGCCCGGTCGAGCACACGGCGCAGCGGCGCAGGGGCCGGCTCTCCCCCGAGCATGCTCCGCAGGGTCGCGCCGAGCCCGTGCACGTCGGCGGCCACGTCGAGCGCCCCTCCCGCGCGCACCTCGGGCGCGGTCCACACGTCCTCGGGCGACGGCACCGCGTCGAGGTCGAGCGCGGCGGCGAGACCCGACGCGGCGAGCACCACGGAGCCGTAGGGGGTCACGAGCAGGTGCGGTGGGCGCACGCCGCCGTGCAGCACGCCGGCGCGGTGCAGTGTCTCGAGCGCGCTGCCGATGCGCACGCCCAGTGCGAGCACCTCGGCGACCGTCATCACGCGGCCGTTCTCGGCGATGTTGCCGATGCAGCGCTCGGAGACGATGTAGGGCCGTCCATCGACGGCGACGGAGGCCTGCAGCACGGTGAGCACGGAGGGGTGCGCGCTCACGAGCGCCATCTGGTCGGCCGCGGCTCGGAAGCGCTCGCGCTCCTCGTCGCTGGTGAGCGGCTGCTGCAGCACGGTGAGCAGCACCGGTCGACGAGGCGAGAGCTGCTCGGCGCCGTAGACGTCGACGAGCTCGCCGGAGCCGTGGAACCGCGCGGTGCTGTAGCCCGGCAGCACCGGCGGTCCGAGCGGCGACGCGGGCACGGTCGATCAGGCCTCGTGCAGATCGAGCACGATGAGCGTGACGTTGTCGCGCCCGCCCGCGTCGAGCGCCGCGTCGAGCAGCGCCTGCGCGGTGGCCTCGGCGGAGAAGCCGGCGGTGGCGTGCATCCGGATCCAGTCGTCGCGCAGCTCCTTGGTGAGCCCGTCGGAGCAGATGAGCAAGCGGATGCCGGCGCGCAGCGGGATGAGCCAGACGTCGGGCTGCGGGTCGTCCTCGAAGCCGATCGCGCGGGTGATGACGTTGCTGTCCGGGTGGTGCTCGGCCTCGTCCTCGGTGATCATGCCGGCGTCCACCATCGCCTGCACGACCGAGTGATCGACCGTCACCCGCGCGAAGTCGTCGCCCTCGGCGGCGTAGACACGGGAGTCGCCGAGGTTGAAGACCGCGAGGTAGGGGTTGCCGTCCTCGGCGACGAGGGCCGCACCGGTGATGGTGGTGCCGCTGCCGCGGCCGCCGACCACCTCGCCCTCGCGGATGTCGAGCGTCGCCTGCACGAGCGCGCGGTTGAGGTCCTCGATCGCGGTGAGCCCGTCGGAGGCGAGCTCGCCGAGGCGGCGCACCACCGCGGCGCTCGCGACGTCGCCGGAGTCGTGGCCGCCCATCCCATCCGCCACCGCGAAGACCGGAGCGAGCGCGAGCAGGCTGTCCTCGTTGAGCGAGCGCCGGTGACCGACGTCGGTCAGCGCGTGCCAGCTGACGGCGAGCGCGGGGCCGCCGTCCACGGGTACCGGTGCGGTGCCGGAGATCTCGCCGAGGCGCAGCATGCTCAGGCCTCCCCGCCCGTGAAGATCGCGTCGATCTCGCGCAGGTCCGACTCGTCCGGGCTCCAGGCCGTCGCCGCGGCGGCGTTCTGCGCCACCTGCTCGGGTCGGGTGGCGCCGGCGATCACGCTCGCGAGGCCGGGCTGCGCGAGCAGCCAGCCGAAGGTGGCCTCGAGCACCGTGACGCCGCGCGCATCGGCGAAGGCGCGGTAGCGGTCGAGCGCCTCCCAGGGCGCGGATTCGAGCAGCTGCGGCTTGGAGTGCGTGATGCGGCCGTCGCTCGGTGCCGCGTCGCTGCGGTACTTGCCCGTGAGCAGGCCGTTGGCGAGCGGGAAGTAGGGCAGGAAGCCGAGCCCGTAGGCGCGCACGGCCGGCAGCACCTCGGCCTCGGCGCCGCGCGCGAGCAGGCTGTACTCGTTCTGCGCGCTGACGAAGGGCACGTGACCGCCGATGCGGGCCGTGAACTCGGCCTCCGCGATCTGCCAGCCGGCCAGGTTCGAGTGGCCGAGGTAGCGCACCTTGCCCTCGCGCACGAGGTCGCTCAGCACGTCGAGGGTCTCCTCGATCGGGGTGAGCGGATCGGGGGCGTGCAGCTGGTAGAGGTCGATCCAGTCGGTGCGCAGCCGGCGCAGCGACGACTCGACCGCGAGCCGCACGTAGCGGCGCGAGCCGCGGGCGCCCCAGTCGGGGCCGTTGGCGCCCTCCATGTCCATGCCGAACTTGGTGGCCAGCACGAAGCGGTCGCGGCGGCCCTCGAGGGCTCGACCGAGCACCTCCTCGCTGCGCCCGCGCTGCGCCCCGTAGATGTCGGCTCCGTCGATGAGGTTCACACCCGCGTCGAGTGCCGCACCGATGACGGCGTCGGCTCCCTCCTGGGTCTCGGTGGCGGTGCCGGCGCGGCCGAAGTTGTTGCCACCGAGCCCCACCGCCGAGACGATGAGTCCGGAGCGGCCGAGCGGTCGGAGGAACGGGGCTGGCATCCCCCCATCGTAGGCGCCCCACCGCTCCTCCCCGGGACGCCCCAGCGGATGCCCCTCCCCCGATCACGATCGGCTCCCGACCCGGCAGCCACGGCTCGGTAGCCTCGCCGCATGGACGATCTGAGGACGGGGCCGGACGGGCTCGAGCGCTGCGGCTGGGTGGGCGACGACGCGGAGTACCGCCGCTACCACGACGAGGAATGGGGCGTGCCGTTGCACGGCGACCGCGCCCTGTTCGAGAAGCTCAGCCTGGAGGCCTTCCAGTCGGGCCTCTCCTGGATCACGATCCTCAAGCGGCGTCCCGGCTTCCGAGCCGCGTTCGAGGCCTTCGAGCCGGCGACCGTGGCCGCGTACGGCGAGGCCGACGTCGAACGTCTGCTCGCGGACGCGGGCATCATCCGCAACCGGGCGAAGGTGCTCGCGACGATCGCGAACGCGCGCATCGTCGCCGCGCTGGAGCCCGGCGAGCTCGACGCGATGATCTGGTCCTTCGCACCGCCGCCCGGACCGGCGCGGCGCTCGCTCGCCGACGTGCCGGCGACCACCGAGGCGTCGACGGCGCTCAGCGCGGAGCTGCGCGGGCGGGGTCTGCGCTTCGTGGGCCCCACCACCGGCTACGCGCTCATGCAGTCAGCGGGCCTGGTGCACGATCATCTCGAGGGCTGCCACCGCTTCGATCCGGCGCAGGTGGCCTGAGCCGGCAGCCGGGCGCCCGGCACGGGTCGGCTCCGCGCCGACCCGAACCGAGCGGAGGACAGCGGTCCCGGGCGGGCGCTCGATCCGCGGCGTGCCGAGCAGTGGTCAGCCGGCGGCGCCGTTCCAGCCGGCGTAGGGGTCCCATCCGCTCAGATCGACCGGACGCCCGTCGACCGTGAGCGCGTCGCCAGGGAGCGTGCGGCCGATGCGGACGAAGCCCGCGGGCAGCGCCGCGCCGTCGGGCAGCACCGCGAGCAGCGAGTGGTCCTCGCCGCCGGCCAGCGCGAGCTCGAGGCCGTCCGCGACGTCGGGGGCCAGCGCGCTGAGCGCGACGCCGTCCAGGTCGATGCCGACCCCGCTGGCGCGGATGAGGCGGCGCGCGTCGAGCGCGAGCCCGTCGGAGAGATCGAGCATGGCGGTCGCGCCGGCCAGCGCCGCGAGCCGTCCGGCGGCGATCGGCGGCGAGGGCGCGAGCTGCGCGCCGATCCAGGCAGGGTGCTCGGCGCGCAGGCGCTCGGCGCGCCGGGCATCGGGCTCTCCCGCAGCGTCGACGCCCTCGGTGAAGAGCAGGCGCAGACCGAGCGCGGCGCGGCCGAGCGTCCCCGCGACGGCCACGGTCTGCCCGGCGGAGGCGCCGTCGCGGCGGACGGGCGCACGACCCTCCAGGTCGCCGAACGCCGTCACCGCGAGGGTGAGCGAAGCGGATGCGGAGAGGTCGCCGCCGACGACGCCGCAGCCGGGCGCGAGGGCGGCGCAGGCGTCGCGCAGGCCGTCTGCGATCGCCTCGAGCAGCGCGACGGGCGTCGCGGACGGCGCGGCCAGCCCGACGAGCAGCCCGCTCGGCACCGCGCCCATGGCGGCGACGTCGGCGAGGTTCGAGGCGGCGATCTTCCAGCCGAGGTCGTGCCCGCTCGACCAGGCGAGACGGAAGTCCGGCCCGTGCACCATGAGGTCGGTGGTCGTGACGAAGCGGCCGTCGGGCGCGGCGACCACCGCGGCGTCGTCGCCGGGGCCGAGCAGCGCGCTCGTCGCGGCCGGCAGCCGGCGGGTGATCCGGTCGAGCACCTCGAGCTCGCCGAGACCGCCGAGCGTCGCTCGTGACGGGTCGCTGCCGCCGGGTCGCTCCATGCTCATGACGGTAGCCTGTCGCACGATGCGCCCCTCACCGCGCCGCCTCGCGGCGGCCCTCATCCCCGCCGGCCTGATCGCCGTGGCCGTCGCCGGCTGCACCCCGATCGTCAACCTCGAGCCGGCCGCCGACGCCGGCGATCCCGGCTGCGCCGAGATCATCACGCGACTCGACCTGATCCCCGACATGGAGGGCCTCGAGCTGCGCGAGACCAACGCGCAGGCGACCGCCGCCTGGTCGCAGCCGGGGTCGGAGCAGAGCGCCGTGCTGCTGCGCTGCGGCGTGGAGCCGCCCGGGCCGACCGCCGAGTTCAGCTGCGTGACGATCGACGGCGTCGACTGGCTGCAGGACCCGAGCGAGGACCCGGTCTACCGCTTCATCAGCTACGGGCGCACCCCCGCGACCGAGGTGATCGTCGATACCGAGCAGATGATCTCGGGCACCAACGTGCTCAACAACCTGTCGAACACCATCGACTACAAGGCCGCCGATCGGGCCTGCGTCGCGGCCGAGGACGTCTTCGGCGGCGCGACGCCGGACGAGGACGGGGCGCTCGTCAACCCGGGCGCCGCGCCGGCGCCCGAGGCCACCGGCCCCGAGGAGGCGGGCACCGACGCGACCGGCCCCGAGGAGACCGGTACCGACGGGACGACACCGGCCGGCTGACTCAGCGGACGGTCTCGAGACCGAGCTGGATCAGCTCGTCGATGAGGTCGCCGTAGGCGAGGCCGCTGGCCTCCCAGAGCTTCGGGTACATCGAGATCGGCGTGAAGCCGGGCAGGGTGTTGAGCTCGTTGACCACGAAGCCCTGCTCGGTAAGGAAGAAGTCGGCGCGGGCCAGGCCGGCGCCGCCGATGGCCTCGAAGGCGAGCGCGGCGAGGCGCTGCATCTCGGCGAGATCCGCCGGGTCCATGACCGTCGGGCAGAGCAGCTCGACGCCGTCGGCGCCCGAGTACTTGGCCTCGAAGTCGTAGAACTCGCGGCCGGTGACGACGATCTCGCCGGCGACGGAGACGCGGGGCGCTCCGCCGTCGCGACCGCCGAGCACCGAGCACTCGACCTCCCGGCCGACGACCGTCGGCTCGATGAGCACCTTCGAGTCCTCGGCGAGCGCGAACTCGACCGCGGCGGCGAGCGCGTCCGCGCTCTTGACCTTGCTGACGCCCACCGACGAGCCGGCGCGCGCCGGCTTGACGAAGACGGGGTAGCCGAAGCCCTCCGCGGCTGCGGCGGCGCGCTCGGGCGCGGCGGCCCACTCGCGCGCGGTCACGGTGTACCAGGGCGCGATCGGCACGCCGGCCTGCTCGAGCACGCGCTTGAAGGCGTCCTTGTCGAAGCCGATCGCCGAGGCGAGGATGCCGTTGCCGACGTAGGGCAGGTCGAGCAGTTCGAACCACCCCTGAATCGCGCCGTCCTCGACGGTCGGGCCCAGCAGCGCCGGGAAGATGATGTCGATCTCGCCGAGCGAACGGCGGGTGCCGTCCTGCTCGGTGACGAAGAGCTCGCGGCTGCCCGGCGCCTCGGGGAAGTGCACGCGGGTGCCGTTGTCCCGCACGACCGCGTGGCGGTCGGGGCGCATGCGCCACAGCTCCGGGTCGCCGTCCTGCAGCGTGAGCACGCCGTCGAGGGTGATGCCGACGGGGATGACCTCGTACTTGTCCGTGTCGATCGCGCCGAGCACGCCGCTCGCGGTGCCGGTGCCGACGATGTGCTCGCTCGTGCGGCCGCCGAAGAGGAGGGCGACACGGGTCTTCTGCTGGGTCATCGTGCTGCTTTCTGAATCGTGCGCGAGGTGGTGCGGGACGAGCGGATGCGCATCCGCCCCGCAACGAGGACGCGTCAGCGCTGGTGCTCGTCGGGCGGCAGGTCGTCGCCGTCGGTCGTGAGGTGCGGGGCGATGTCCCGCGGCGACATGGTACCGGCGAGCACCTCGGCCACCTGGCGCACGATCGGCATGTCGACGCCGAGCCCGTCGGCCAGCTCGAGCACGGGGGCGACGGAGGCGAGGCCCTCGGCGGTCTGGTTCATCCGGCGGATCACGTCCTCGAAGCTGTACCCCTGCCCGAGCAGGCGGCCCGCGGTGTTGTTGCGCGAGAGCGGCGAGCCGCAGGTGGCGATGAGGTCGCCGAGCCCGGCGAGGCCCGACATCGTCTCGGGTCGCGCACCGGAGGCGACCGCGAAGTCGGTGATCTCGGCGAGGCCGCGGGTGATGATCGAGGCCTTGGTGTTCTCGCCGTAGCCGACGCCGTCGACGATGCCGACCGCGACGGCGATGAGGTTCTTGAGCACGCCGCCGAACTCGGTGCCGATCACGTCGTTGTTCGTGAACGAGCGCAGGTACGGGGCGTTCGCGGCGACCGCGACCTGGTTCGCGGTCTCCGGGTCCGAGGACGAGACGACGATCGCGGTCGGCTGCTCCTTGGCGATCTCCAGCGCGAGGTTCGGCCCGCTGGCGACGGCGATGCGGCCGGGCTCGATGTCGAGCTCCTGCGCGATGACCTCGCTCATGCGGTACCGGGTGCCCTTCTCGACGCCCTTCATGAGGCTGACCACGGGCACGCCGGCGGGGATCATGTCGCGCACCGCGCGCAGGTTCTCGCGCAGCGACTGGCTCGGCACCGAGAGGAACACCATCTCGCTCGTGTCGAGCACCTCGCGCAGGTGCGAGGAGGCCCAGAGGTTGGGCGGCAGGTCGATGCCGGGCAGGTAGTCGCTGTTGCGGCGGCTCTCGGCGATCTCGCGCGCGAGCTCGGCACGGCGGGCCCAGAGCGAGACGTCCGCTCCGCCATCGGCGAGCACCTTCGCGAAGGTCGTGCCCCAGCTGCCGGCGCCGAGCACCGCGACGCGGCGGGCGCCGGGGGTGATGATGCGCAACGGCACCGTGTTGGTCGGTACGTTCCTCACGGGCGGCCCGTCTCCTTCTGATCGTGCTTCGCGGGGTCCCAGAGCTCGGCCGGCGGGGTCTCGCCGCGCAGCTCGCCGAGCAGTCGCGCGATCTCGTGCATGACCTGCGCGGAGGCGGCCTCGAGCGCGGTCTTGTCGTGCGTGCGCCCGACTGCGGCGCTGAGGTCGATCGGGTCGCCGATGATGATCTGCACGGGCTTGCGCCGGAAGAGGCTGACGCGCTTGCCGTAACGGGCCATGAGGCCCTGGCTGCCCCAGTGCGCCATCGGGATGATCGGGATGCCGTGCTCGAGCGCCGCGCGCACCGCGCCCGCCCTGCCGCGCATGGGCCACAGGTCGGGCTCGCGGGTGAGCGTGCCCTCGGGGTAAATGATGATGGCGTTGCCCTTGGCGAGCAGGTTCCCGGCGGCGGCGAGCGGGTCGGCGCCCCGCCCCGCACCGCGTTCGACCGGGATCTGCCCCGAGGCGCGCATGATCGCGCCCAGCCCCGGCACGCGGAACAGCGAGGCCTTGGCGAGGAAGCGCGGCACACGGCCCATCTTCCACAGCGCGATGCCCGTGACCACGGGGTCGATCTGGGTGTAATGGTTCGGCGCGAGGATGAACGCGCCCTGCTTCGGCAGCTTGTGCCCGTCGATGATGCGCCAGCGCACCGAGGCATTCATCACCGGCAGCACGATGGCCGCGAGCAGCCAGAAGAAGGGCGAGCGCAGCCGCTCGGAGCGCACGCGCGGCGACGGGCCCGCCGACGCGGCGGGCCGGTCGCGCTCGCGCATCAGTCCTGCGCCTCGAAGGTGAAGTCGGCGCCGAGCTGATCGAGCTTGTCGACGATGTGCTCGTAGCCGCGGCTGATGATGCCCATGTTGCTCACCGTCGAGGTGCCCTCGGCCGCGAGCGCGGCGATGAGGTAGCTGAAGCCGCCGCGCAGGTCGGGCACGTGCACGTTCGCGGCCTTGAGCTTGGTGGGGCCGACGATGACGGCCGCCTGCTCGAGGTCGCGCTTGGGCACGCGGCGGTAGTCGCCGTCGAGGCCGTGCTCGTGCACGACGATCTCGGCGCCCATCTCGTTGAGGGCGCTCGTGAATCCGAGCCGGTTCTCGTAGACCGTCTCGTGCACGACCGAGCGGCCCTCCGCCTGCGTGAGGGCGACGATGAGCGGCTGCTGCCAGTCCGTCATGAAGCCGGGGTGCACATCCGTCTCCACGTTCACCGGCTTGAGCGGGTGACCGGGGTTCGGGTGGTAGAAGCGGATGCCGTCGTCCTCGATGTCGAAGGCGCCGCCGGCCTTGCGGAATACGTTGAGGAAGGTCATCAGATCGATCTGGTGCGCACCCTCGACGAAGATGCTGCCGCCGGTCGCCAGCGCGGCGGAGGCCCAGCTCGCGGCCTCGTTGCGGTCGAAGAGCGCGGTGTGCACGTAGCCGCCGAGCTCCTCCACGCCCTCGATGAGGATGACGCGGTTCGGCTCGACCGAGATGATCGCGCCCATCTTCTGCAGGATCGCGATGAGATCCATGATCTCGGGCTCGATCGCCGCGTTCTTGAGCTCGGTGGTGCCCTTCGCCAGCACGGCGGTGAGCAGCACCTGCTCGGTGGCGCCGACGCTCGGGTAGGGGAACTCGATCTTCGCGCCCTTGAGCCCGTCCGGGGCGGTGAGGTGGATGCCCTCGTAGGACTTGTCGACGACGGCGCCGAAGGCGCGCAGCGCGTCGAGGTGGAAGTTGATCGGCCGGTTGCCGATGCGGCAGCCGCCGAGGTCGGGGATGAACGCCTCGCCGAGCTTGTGCAGCAGCGGGCCGCAGAACAGGATCGGGATCCGGCTGGAGCCCGCGTGCGCGTCGATCTCGGCGAAGTGCGCCTGGAGCACGTTGCGGGGGTCGAGGTGCAGCACGCCGGGAGCCGTCTCGGTGACGAGCACGCCGTGCACCTCGAGCAGGTCGCGCACGACCTTGACGTCGCTGATGTTCGGCACGTCGCGCAGCACGCTCTCGCTGCTGCCGAGCAGGGCCGCGACCATCGCCTTGGTGGCGAGGTTCTTGGCGCCGCGCACGCGGATCCGGCCGTTCAGCGGCTTGCCGCCGTGGATGGTGATCGTGTCGGAGATCAGTCCCACGCGCTCACCGGCCTTCTTCGCATCCTTGACGAGGGAATTCACTCAGCACCTGCACTCTGACGGACGGGCAGCGTTCGCGGTCGCCAACGCTCGCGGCGGGATTCGAACTCGGAGATCGCCTGCTCGTTGCGGAGCGTGAGGGCGATGTCGTCGAGGCCTTCCAGAAGCCGCCACCGAGTATAGGCATCGATGTCGAAGCCGATGCTGAGCGCGCCGACGGTCACCGTCTGGCTCTCCAGGTCGACCGTCATCTCGCGACCGGGCTCCTCCTCGAGGAGGGCCCAGATGCGCTCGATGTCGCTCTCGGGCACCTGTCCGGCGACGAGGCCCTGCTTGCCCGAGTTGCCGCGGAAGATGTCCGCGAAGCGAGGGCTGAGCACGACGTCGAAGCCGAAGTCGCGCAGCGCCCAGACAGCGTGCTCGCGGCTGGAGCCTGTGCCGAAGTCGGGGCCGGCGACCAGGATGCGGGCTCCCTGGTAGGCGGGCTGGTTGAGGATGAACCCGGGGTCCTGGCGCCAGCCGTGGAAGAGGGCGTCGTCGAACCCGGTCTTGGTGACGCGCTTGAGGAACACCGCGGGGATGATCTGGTCGGTGTCGACGTTGGAGCGGCGGAAGGGCACGCCGACGCCGGTGACGCTGCTGATCTTGTCCATCAGGCCTGGACCTCCTCGGTCGGTGCGAACGCCGTGTCGATCGACAGATCCCACGGGCTGGAGAGGGTGCCGCGGATCGCGGTCGCCGCGGCGACGAGCGGCGAGACGAGGTGCGTGCGACCGCCCTTGCCCTGGCGGCCCTCGAAATTGCGGTTGGAGGTGCTGGCGCAGCGCTCCCCCGGCGCGAGCTGGTCGGGGTTCATGCCGAGGCACATCGAGCAGCCCGCGAAGCGCCACTCGGCACCGAAGTCCTTGATGATCTGGTCGAGGCCCTCGGCCTCGGCCTCGAGCCGCACGCGGGCCGACCCGGGCACGACCATGACGCGCACGCCGTCGGCCTTGCGCTGCCCTTTGATGATGGAGGCGAAGGCGCGCAGGTCCTCGATGCGGCTGTTGGTGCACGAGCCCATGAACACCGCGTCGACGCGGATGTCCTTCATCGGCGTGCCGGCCACGAGGTCCATGTACTGCAGCGCGCGCTCGGCGGCCACCTTCTCGTGGGGGTCGTCGAAGTCGTCCGGCCCGGGCACGGGCTGGCTGAGCGAGACGCCCTGACCGGGGTTGGTGCCCCAGGTGACGAAGGGCTCGAGCTCGTCGGCGTCGATGAAGATCTCGGCGTCGAAGACGGCGCCCTCGTCGGTCGGCAGGGTCTTCCAGTACGCGACCGCGTCCTCCCAGTCCTGGCCGGTCGGCGCGTGGTCGCGGCCCTCGACGTAGTCGAAGGTGATCTGGTCGGGGGCGACCATGCCGGCGCGGGCGCCCGCCTCGATCGACATGTTGCAGATCGTCATGCGGCCGTCCATCGAGAGCGCGCGGATGGCGCTGCCGCGGTACTCGAGCACGTAGCCCTGCCCGCCGCCGGTGCCGATCCTCGCGATGACGGCGAGGATGATGTCCTTGGCCGTGACGCCGGGCCGCAGCGTGCCGTCGACGTTGATGGCCATGGTCTTGAAGGGCTTGAGCGGCAGGGTCTGCGTGGCCATGACGTGCTCGACCTCGCTGGTGCCGATGCCGAAGGCCATCGAGCCGAAGGCGCCGTGCGTCGAGGTGTGCGAGTCGCCGCAGACGACCGTGATGCCCGGCATCGTCAGCCCGAGCTGCGGGCCCACGACGTGGACGATGCCCTGCTCCTTGTCGCCGAGCGAGTGGATGCGCACGCCGAACTCCTCGGCGTTGCGGCGCAGCGTGTCGATCTGCAGCCGGCTCGTCGGGTCGGCGATCACCCGGTCGATGTTGAGCGTCGGGGTGTTGTGGTCCTCGGTCGCGATCGTGAGGTCGAGGCGGCGCAGCGGGCGCTCGGCGACGCGCAGGCCGTCGAAGGCCTGCGGGCTCGTGACCTCGTGCACGAGGTGCAGGTCGATGTAGATGAGATCGGGCTCGCCGTTCTCGCCCTTGACGACGACGTGGTCGTCCCAGACCTTCTCAGCGAGGGTGCGGGGCTTCTGCGTGGCGCTGTTCATGTGACTCGTCGATTCCTTCAGTCTGATGCGTGCCGGCCCACGTCGAGACCCCGCGACGAGTCAGGCCGTGAATCGAGCCTCGTCGCGGCGGCGAAGGAGGAGCTGAGCCGTGCGCACCTCGTCAGGCTATCACCGGCTCGTCGCGCGGGGCGTTCGGGGCGCCTGCGCCGTGTCGAGGCGGAGCGGAGCGCGGCCGCCTCAGCCGCGCTCGACGCGCAGCGGGCACTCGCCCAGCTCGATGCGCGCATCCGCCGGCACCTCGGCCGGCTGGCCGGACGGCGCCTCGGCGACCCGGCCGTCGGCGCGGACGAGCCAGGTGCCGTTCGTCGAGCCGAGGTCCTGCACGAGCAGGCGGCCGCCGCGTACGAGCAGGAGGGCGTGGGTCTTGGAGACGGAGTGGCGCGCATCCGCCACCGGCACGACGAGGGCGTCGGGATGCTCCGATCGCGGGGCGGGATCACGGCCGAGCAGCAGCGGGACCGTGATCGGGATGCGACGGCCGTCCTCCAGCACGAGGACGGGGGTCGGCGCGTCGGGCTCGGTCTCGGTCTCGGTCTCGGCGAGCACGCCGCCGAAGACCGCCCCCGGAGCGGGCGTCGCGAAGGAGCGGCCGCGCAGCGGCGCCGTGCCGGTCTGCAGCGGCACCGGCTGCGGTGCTGGGGACGGTGCCGGTGCTACTTGCGGCGGCGGCGCAGGGAGCGGCGGGAGCAGTCCCGGCGGCGGCGTGATCCGGTAGGGGCCCTGCGGCTCGGTCATCGGCGCTCCTCTCCATCGCGATCACCCCCATCGTAGGGGCGCGACGGCGGGGATCAGCGCCCGGGCGCCCAGAGCACGAGCGGCACATTGGCGAGGTCGACGCCCCAGCCGAGGGGCACCGGCATCGGCTCGTGCGGCGGGCAACGGGTCTCCACGCCCGCCTCGTCGACCAGGTAGGTGCCGTTGGTCGAGCCGAGATCCTCGACCGTGAGGAGACCGCCGCGCAGCGACATGCGCGCGTGGGTGCGCGAGACGCCCGACTGCTCGTCGGGCACGGTGATGCGCCCCTCCCCCGCGCCGGCCCGCGGTGCGCGGCCGAGCACCACGGTGCCGTCGAGCGGGTGCTCGGAGCCGTCGAGCAGACGCAGCAGCCAGTGCGGGTCGTGGTTGGGCCGCGGCGCGGCCGGTCGGGTGGCGATCTCGATCTCGGCCGGCGACGCGGCGGCGCTCACGATCGGCACGGGCCGCGTGGCGGGTGCCGACTGCTCCGACTCGTCGCGGCGCGGTCGCACCGGCTGCTCCGGGTCGACGGGCGACGCGGCGCGGACCGCGGCGAAGACCGCCGGCGGCGACTCGAGGCGGTCGAAGCGGTGGCCCGCCGGAGCGGGCGCGGGGCTCCGGCGCGGAGCCGGGCGCGACGCGGGCGCCGCATCGGGGTCGAGCTCTGCCGACCGCGCAGCAGGGTCGGCTGCGGACGGCGGCGCGACGACGTCGGATGCCGCCGCGACGGACGCAGCGGTGCGCGCCCCCTCGGTGCGCGGCGCTGCCGAAGCGGCGGCCGTGCCGAACACGATCGCGTGGAAATCCCATTCGGTGACGCCCGCAGGTCCGCTCGCCGGTGCCCCCGCGTCGTCGAACCGCTGCGTCATGTGCCGTGCTCCTCGCCCCTGCCCAACCGCTGGGCTGGTGACGAGCCTAGGGAGGCGCTCGCCGACTCGCGATGGGGAGGGCTGCCCATGACGGCCTGCCGGGCGCTCGGGGTCAACGGCGTCGCCCGCCCTTGCCGTCCATCCGCTCGAGCGCGCGGCGGCCCGCTCCGGCGAGATCGCGACGGAGGCGGATGCGGAACTTCGCGAGCTCGCGGCGCAGCCGAGACGTCGACGCCCTTGCGAGCTCGACAGCGGCCTCTGCCTCGGTCCAGATCGCGTCGGACTCCTCCGACGGCACGTCCCGACCGGAGAACACCGCGTCGTCCGTGCGCGTCGCGAGAGCGCCCAGACCGGTGGCGGTATCCCGCTCGAGCAGCTGCGCCGTGGCGGCCCGGGTGCGCCCGACCGGGCTCGGATAACCGAGCTCGGCGTAGCGGTCGACCAGCTCCTCCCAGGCGCCGGCGGCCTGCCGGTCGCCGGAGCCGGAGCGGCGTCGCCGACGGCGCAGGTGCTTGAGCAGCATCACGATGAGCAGCGGGATCGTGTAGAGCAGCACCGGGATAGCGAGGATCGTGAGCAGCGTGACGAGCCACGGCGGCAGCGCGAAGGCGTCGTCCTTGTCCTCATCCTCGGCGTCGTCGATGTCGACCGGGGTGAGCAGGTCCTCGTTGGCGCTCTCGTCCGGCGGGGGCTGGCGCACCTGCGGCTGCGGCTCGGACTGCGGCTTCGGCTCCTGGTCCTGCGGCACGTCGGTCTCGTCCGGCGTCGGGAAGAAGGGCACCCAGCCCACGCCCTCGAAGGGCACCTCGACCCAGGCGGTGACGTCGTCGCCGGTGACGACGACCTCGCCGCCGCCCTCCGGCACCTCGGGTGCGAAGCCCATGACGACGCGCGCCGGGAAGCCGAGGTCGTTGGCGATGAGCGCCATCGCCGAGGCGTACTGCTCCTCGTCGCCGACCATGAAGGCCTGCTCGACGAGCAGCGTCATGCGGTCGGCGCCGTGGCCGGCGCGGCTCGGCACGGCGTCGCTGGCGAGGCCGTGGCTGAGGAAGCCGTTGGCCTTGAAGCCGGTCTCGACGGCGCGGAGCTGGTCGATCGGATCGGAGGTGGGCGAAGAGGAGGCGTACTCGCGCCCGCGCGCCACGAGCAGGTCTGCCGTGCCGTCGATCGAGGATCGCGCGAAGCCCTCGACGGGCACGCCGGCGAGCTCGGTGGGCTCGGGGCGCTCCTGGATGCGGGTGTCGATGCGGTAGCTGGTGCCCTCATCCGCCCCGCTCGTGAGCACGGCCGTGCCGGTCTCGCTGTTGAAGCGGAGCGCGTCGCTCTCGGCGGCGCTCGCCTCGTCGAGCAGCTCGATGCCGCTGGCGTAGCCGACCTGGGGCAGCCAGACGTCGTCGTACTCGAGCACCTCGACCGTGACGGTCTCGACGGCCGCGGTGGTGAGCAGAGTCGGATCGGGGATGGTGCGACCGACGAGGCGGAAGGTGCCCGCCGCCTCGGGCGTCTGCGGGCCCGGGCTCGAGACCTGCCAGAGCCTGCCGTTGTAGCTGTCCATGCTCGCGAGGCGCACGAGGTCGCCCGACTGCAGGCCCTCGATGCGGAAGAGCTCCGTCTCGGTGAGGTCCTTCGTGTACTTGCGGTAGCCGGAGAGCGGGCTCGGGAAGCGCTGGGGGTCGAACGGCGGCTGGATCTCCTCGCGCAGCACGAAGCGCTGGTCCTGCGACGGCGCGACGAGCACGCCGCCGAGGCCGCCGACCACGAGGGCCGCGACGATGACGATGGCCGAGCCGGCGAGCTTCTTGCGGTTCAGGGTGCGCTGGGCGCTGTCGATCGTGGCGCTGCCGCGCTGCCGCCAACCGAGCCAGAGCAGGGCGAGCGCGCCGAAGCCGGCGCCGCGCGCGATGGCGAGGAACGGCTCGTCGGTGCCGATGAGCACGCTCGCGACGTAGAGCGCGAGCGGGCCGAGCAGGGCGAGCAGCAGGGTGCCGGCGTTGCGGTGGCCGCGGCCGATCCAGCGCAGCAGCATCGTGGCGCTCGTGGTGGCGACGGCCCAGGTGGCGACGTACGGCAGCACGTTGATGTAGTCGGGGGCGCCGGCCGGGGCGGCGAGCGTGACGATGTCGGCCCAGCCGTAGACCGCGCCGACGGCGAGGCCGGAGAGGGTCTGCAGGTTCGGGATGACGACGGCGATGCCGTGCTGCGGCATGGCGAAGGCCGTGCCGAGCAGGAAGTAGGCGACGATGCCGCCGAGGATGCTCGGCAGCAGCGGCAGGCGCAGCAGGTGCGTGCCGACCGCGGCGCCCAGGCCGACGAGCAGGCCGCCGACGCCGGCGAGCAGGAAGCCGAGGTCCTCGTAGGACGTGGCGAAGCCGGCGAGGCCGAGCAGCACCAGCAGGGCGAGCACGACGAGGTCGGCCCAGGTCTGCGCGGCGATGCGGTTGGCGGGCATCAGATCACCCGCCGCAGGGTCTTCGGCAGGTCGGTGAGCTCGCCGATCGTGATGATCTGCAGGCCGGCGACGCTGGCGACGCGCGGCTGGGCACCGAGCTCGACGCGGAAGGCGACGATGCGGGCGTCCTGCCCGAACAGCGACTCGATGGCACGGAAGTCGGTGGGTCCCATCCGACTGCCCGCGACGATCATGACGACGCTGGGCGGGGGCAGGCGCTTGGTGGTCTCGCGGGCGAAGTCGCGCGGCGTCGGGTAGCGGCGCCCGACCAGCTCGAGCCGACACGAGTCGTCGAGCATCGCGGTGACGGAGTGGGTGCGCAGGGCGTGCGTGTCGGTGACGACGCTCATCTGGGTGCCGTCCCGGATCACCTGGGCGCCGAGCGAGGCGGTCACGGAGACGGCGAGCTCGAACTCCTCGGCCGTCTCGTAGTAGCTGTTCTGCACGGTCTGGATGATCGTGAGCTGGCTGCGCCGGGTCTCCTCGAACTGGCGCACCATGAGCACGCCCGTGCGGGCGGAGGTGCGCCAGTGCACGTAGCGCCGGTCGTCGCCGGGCTCGTAGGGCCGCAGCGCGTGGAACGCCAGGTCGTTGTTCGTGATGGTCTTGGTGGTCTGACCCTCGAGGTCCTTGACCAGGCCGGCCGCCGTCGGGTCGAGGCGGGTCGTGGCCGGGTGCACGAAGAGCTCGCTCGGCTCGGTCCAGCGCACGGTGCGGCGCAGCAGGCCCAGCTGGTCGCCGCGCACCGAGATGGCGGGGCCGGCCGAGATGACGGCGCGGCGGTTGGTCGGCACCGCGAAGAGCTCGTCGTGGCGGCCGCGCGGCTCGATTGCCGGCAGGCTGAACTCGGCGAGGCCGCTGCCGACGGGCAGCTCCATGCGGCCGGGGGTCGACTTGCGGGTGCCGACGTTGACGACGACGAGCTCGCCGAGGGCGCGCTCCCCCACCGTCACCCGTCGCGGGTTGAGCCCCACCGTGACCTCGTAGCGTGCACGGCCGAAGAGGAACGCCGAGGCGACGAGCAGGGCGCCGAGCAGCGTGGCCGCCACGAAGGTGAGCTCGGCCCAGCCGAGCACGCGCCCCGCGACGAGCGCGGCGACGCCGAGCAGGAGCACGATCCATCCGACCGGGCTGACGGTGCCGAGCACCGGGCCGGCGTAGCGCCAGGCGACCCGGAACCACGGGCCGACCGCGTCGCGCACGGTGAGCGCGGCGACGGCGAGGCGATGGCGCAGGCCCCCGATCAGGCCGAGATCCTTCGGCTGCTGGAGGTCCCGCGCGGGGGCGGTGGCGGTCATGCCGCGCGGTAGGCGGGTGCCGCGATGTCGAGCAGGATGCGCGAGACGATGTCCTCGGCCTTGACGCCCGCGAACTCGCTCTCCGGGTCGACGATCATGCGGTGCGCCAGCACCGGCACGGCGAGCTCGCGCACGTCGTCGGGCGTCACGTAGGTGCGGCCCTTGCCGAGCGCCCAGGTCTTGATGGCGCGGGCGAGCGAGAGCGCACCGCGCATGCTGACGCCGAGCTGCACGTCCTGGTGCGCGCGCGTCGCGTCGACGATGGCGCTGAGGTACTGCATGACGCTCGGGTCGACGAAGACCTCGGAGGTCAGCTCGGTCATCTGCGGGATGGAGGCCGACGAGATGATCGGCTGGATCCGCGCGGCCCGCTGGCGGCTCGACGAGTCGAGCAGCAGCTTGACGCTGGTCTCGGAGTCCGGGTAGCCGAGGCTGGTCTTGATGAGGAAGCGGTCGAGCTGCGCCTCGGGCAGCTTGTAGGTGCCCGCCTGCTCGACCGGGTTCTGCGTCGCGATGACCATGAAGGGCTTGCCGACCTCGTGGCCGACGCCGTCGATCGTGACGACGCCCTCCTCCATGACCTCGAGCAGCGCCGACTGCGTCTTCGGCGAGGCGCGGTTGATCTCATCGGCCAGCACGACCGAGGCGAAGATCGGGCCCTTGTGGAACTCGAAGACGCCCTTCTGCTGGTCGTAGATCGTCACGCCGGTGACATCGGAGGGCAGCAGGTCGGGCGTGAACTGGATGCGCGAGTTCGTGCCGTCGAGCGTGTTCGCCAGGGCCTTGGCGAGCACCGTCTTGCCGGTGCCCGGGAAGTCCTCGAGCAGCACGTGGCCGTCGGAGAGCATCGCGGTGACCACGAGCCGGATGACCTCCTTCTTGCCGAGGATCGCGAGGTCGACGTTGCCGACCAGCTTCTCGAAGGCGTCGGCGAACCAAGCGGCTTGCTCCTGGGAGACGGGCATTCTTCGGGCTCCTTCGTGCGGGGTGCGTCGGGTGGGGGCGAACGGGTCGAGCGGATGCGGTCAGCAGGGCTTCATGCCCGACGGCGGGCTGGACGGGTTGATCTCCCGGCTGCGGATGAACCAGCTGCCGTCGCCGTAGTACGCGCCCGTGCTGCCCTGCTTCACGCGGTACCACTCCTCGTTGTTCGTCACCGTGTAGCAGGTGACGACCTGCTGACCCCGCGCATAGTCGCGGTTGCAGCTGCTGCCGTTCCAGTTGCCCCAGCGCGGAAGCTGCTCCGGGCAGGTCGGCGTCTGCACGCTGACGGTCCACTCGGTGGGCTCGGGCGGCGGCGGTGCCTGGTTCATCGTCGCGCTGGCGGTGGCCACCGAGGACTCCTTGTTGGCCGTGTAGGTCCAGACGCGCAGGTTGATCTGCTGACCGGCCGATCCGTTCAGGCCGCCGACCGAGGTGCTCGTGGTGGTCTGCACACCGCCGCCGTTGATCTGGTACCGGTACCCGGCGATCGCAGGTCCGCCACCGGCCGGTGCGCTCCAGCTGATCGAGTAGCCGTAGTCCCCGCGGTTGTTGTTGTTCTTGTTCACGCTCGGGTTGCCGGGCGCGTTCGGCGTCGGCCAGTCGGCGGCGGTACCGCTGCCGGTGGTCGCCGGCGAGACCGTGCCGTTGACGGTGTTGGTGATGCTGATCGTGTAGGCGCCTGCCGCGCGACCCTGGATGGTCGGCGTCGCGCGGTTGCCGCTGTCGCCGGAGCCGCTCTGATCCACACCCGGGCCGGTCACCCGCCAGTTGTAGATGCCCTCCGAGCCGGCGCTCGGGCCCGACCAGGTGAATCGGAAGTTGAACTCGTTGTTGACCGGGTTGCCCTGGCGCTCGAAGCTGGCCCCGGCGGGGCGCCCCGTGGCGGCGGTGACGGCGCTGCTCCAGTCGGACCAGCCGCTCTCGAGGCCCGGCTCGTTCCGCGACATGACGCGGAACTGGTAGCTCTTGCCGGTCTGGCCGGTCCACTGCTGCTGCGTCGTGGAGCCGCTCATCCAGCCATCGGCGCTGGGCAGCGGCGTAGCGGTGCCACCGTTGGCCTCACGGATCTCGACGCGGTAGCCCGTGACGGGTCGCCCAGAGCCGTTCGACGGCTGCCAAGACATCGTGATGATGGCGCTGCCGTCCTGCGTCGACGACGGATTTTGCGGTACTGGCTTGGTCGGCTCGGCGTAAGGCTTCGACGGGTTGCTCGGCGTCGAGGGCTGGCTGTCGCCGATCGCGTTCGTGGCGACCACCGTGAAGCGGTACTCCTGATCCGGCTGGAGGTTGCGCACGGTCTGGATCGTGCTCGTCGGGGAGTCGAGCTGCCCCGGGGAGAGCGAGCCGCGGTCGCCGCCGCTCGATGTCCAGCTCAGCGTGTAGCCCGTGATGGGCGAGTTGTTGCTCGACGGAGCCCGCCAGCTGACGGTGGCGCTGCGGTTGCCGCCGGCGTCGACCTGCGGCATCGTCGGCTGGTCCGGAGCGTCGCGCACGTCGACGAGCAGCCGGCCGTTGACGTTGCGGTCCGCATCCAGCGTAGGGTCCTGCACCGTGTAGACGATCTCGGCCGACTGCGCGTTGATGCCGGCGGCGGCGCTGACGCGGATCTGGCGGCCGCCGATCACCTCGACGTCCACATCCGCTCCGTTGTTGAGGCGGGCGTCGATGACCTCGAGCGGCTCGTCGGCCGGGAAGTAGCTGATGTCGTTCGCGAGCACGTCGATGGTCTCGCTCGTGCCGCGCTCGATCGTGTCGATGCGGTCGTCGACCGTGCGCGTGAGCGGCTTCGCGGACGGCACGACGACGATCTCGACCTGCCCGGGCACGCTGAAGTCCTCGAACTGCACGTCGAAGGAGACCGTGACCGAGGTGCCCTTGCGGGTGCCGCGCGGCGACGACATGGTGAGCTGGGTGCCGCTCAGGCTCGCCTCGATGCCGCCGTTCGAACCGCGGAAGTTCGCGTAGCGGAGCTCGTTCGCGAGCACCTCGGGGTTCTGGTGCCCGGATGCGTCGCGCAGATCGAGGGTGATCGCGTCCTCGCCCGCCTCGATCTCCTGGCGCTGGTTCGAGAAGGTCGGCGGGGTGTCGCGGAAGTCGGGGTCGCCGACCGTGATCGGCACGGTGATGAAGGCGGTGCGCCCGGTCGCGTCGTTGACGTTCTCGCCGTCGGTGACCTCGAAGGCGATGCTGGCCGAGCCGCGGTAGTCGGTGCCCGGTCGGAAGATCAGCGAGTCCTCGTCGACGATCGGGTTCGTGCCGTCGGAGTTCAGCGCACGCGCGTCGCCGGCGTTGATGACGACGGCCTTCTGACCGCTCGGCACGGTGAGGATGTCGGCCAGCTCCAGCGTCAGCTCGCCGTTCATGTCGACCTGCTGCTCGCCGCCGCTGTAGAAGGGCGGCGGGAAGGTGTCCTCGGTCGCGGAGGCCGGCGGCACGATGATGAAGGCGCTGCCCGAGAGCTCGTCGAGCTCGTTGGTGAGCGTGTAGGTGATCGCCACGCGCCGCTCGCCCGGCGTCACGCGCACGGTGCGGCCGTCGTCGAGCAGCCGCGCCTGGTCGGCGTAGGGGCCGCTGATCGTGGCGACGAGGTCGGTCAGGCGACCGCCCGGGTTCTGGGCTCCGTCGAGCAGGTCGACGTCGACGGTGTCGTTGCCGACGACCTGCTCGGGCTCGAGCACCTTGTCGAGGGCGACCGGGTAGAGCGGTCGCGCGTCCGGCGTGACGTTGACCTGCACGTAGGCGTCGGCGACGCCGCCCTTGCCGTTCGTCACCTGGTAGCGCAGCGAGTAGAAGCCGGGCGTCTCGGGCGCCTCGATGACGACGCGCGGGCCGTCGGTCTCGGTGACCAGCGCCTCATCCGCTTCCAGCAGGGGGCTCTTGAGCTGCAGCTGGTAGCCGCTCGGGTCGGAGTCGTTGTCGAGCACCGGCACCGAGGCGGTGCGGCCCGGGGCGACCTCGACGTTGTCGTCGCGGGCGATCGGGTTGGCCACGGTCTCGGGGCGCGGCACGATGCCGATGTTGATCGTGCCGATCTGCGTGAGGCCCAGCGTGTCCTGCACGCGGTAGCGGAAGGTGTCGGTGCCGACGCTGTTGGCGAAGGCCTCGTACTCGAAGCCGGTGCTGTCGCGCTCGACGATGCGGCCGAGCGACGGCGCGCTCGTCTCGCCGAGCAGCACGACGGAGTCGCCGTCGGGGTCGATGCCGTCGAGGGGCACGTCGATGCGCACCGTGTTGCCGGCGAAGGTGCGGCCGGTCAGCGGCACGGGCAGCGGGGCGCGGTTGGTCGACTCGTCGGCCGGGCTGACCCGGTACTCGACCCGGGCCATCGCGGTCTCGCCGAACTGGTCGGCGATGCGGTAGCTCACCGTGAACACGCCGGCCTGCAACGGGGCCTGGTAGCGCACCTTGCCCTGGGTGATGAAGGCCTCGCCGTCGCCGGCGCCGGTGATGTCGACGAGCTCGGGCTCGAGCTCCATCGGCACGCCGTCCGGGTGGTAGTCGTTGTCGAGCACGTCGACCGAGACGATGTCGCCGGCGCGCACGTTCACGATGTCGTCGACCGCGACCGGCGGCTGGTGCCGCACGAGGGCCGGGATCGGCACGATCGAGATGGTGGCGGATGCGGAGTTCAGCCCGTCGGAGATCGTGTACTGGATCTCGATCGGCTCGGTGAGCTGCACACTGCTGGTCAGTCGCACCTGCGAGAAGGCGAGGGTCTCGACGGCGACCTTGCCCTGCGCGGGACCGGCCTCGACCGACTGGACCGCGAGCACGCGCCCGCTCGGCGAGATGTCGTTGGCGAGCACCGGGATCGTGACCGGCTCCTCGGCGCGGAGGTACGCGATGTCCTTCACCGCGATCGGCGGCAGCTCGTTCTCCGGGTCGGGCTTCACGTCGACGCGGATGATGCCGACGCTGGTCATGGCGCCAGCGCCGACCGTGTAGATCAGGTAGTAGGTGCCGGCCGTCGCGGAGGAGACCGTGAAGGTGCCGCGGTCGGTGTTCTCGGTGACCTCGAGACCCTCGTCGGCGCTGTCGGTGCCGAGCAGCTGCAGTGGGGCGCCGGACGGGCTGATGTCGTTGAGCAGCGGCTCGACGACGACGGACTCGCCGACGTAGGTCTCCGCGAAGTCGGGCGTGCCGACCGGGTTGAGGGTGCCGGCCTGCACGACCTCGATCGCGAGGGTGCCGGTGGCCTCGAGGCGCCCGTCGGAGATGACGTACTGCACCTCCTTCACCCCGATCTCGCCGGAGAGGTGCTGGAAGGTGAGGTCGCCGTCGGAGGAGCTCTGCACCGAGTCGCCGGACGTCGGCGTGGCCGAGACGAGGTAGACCTCGTCGCCGTCGGGGTCGAGCCAGTCGGTGAGCACGTTGTAGGTGACCGACTGACCCTGCTCGACCTGGATCTGCGAGTTGCGGAGCGACTCCGGGGCGGAGTTCTCCGCGACATCGCGGATGCTGACGGTGACGTTCGCCGTCGCGACTCCCCCGCGGCCGTCCTCGACGGTGTAGGTGAAGCGCACCTGGCCGGTGAGACCAGGTGCTGGCGTGAACTGCAGCGTGCGGCCACCGTCGATGAAGTCGAGCACGCCGGACGCCTCGCTCACCGGCGCCTCGGTCACGACGAGCACGTCGCCGTCCGGATCGGTGTCGTTCTGCAGCACCGGCAGGATCGTCGTGCGGCCGGGTCGCGCGCCGAAGACGTCGTCGCGAGCCACCGGCGGGCGGTTCTCCTCCGTGCGGTCGGCGAGGGTGTCCTCGAAGGACTCGGTGGTCGTCTTCTCGTCGCCCTCCTCCTCCTGCTCGACCTCGGGCGGGGTGACCTCGTCCCAGTTGTCCACGAGTCGCATGTTCGCGTCGACGAGCCAGACGTCGCCGGAGGTGACGTTGTTGAGGGCGATGACGTCGCGGTTGACGCGGAAGACGAGCTCGCTGCCGGCCGTCGGCTCGGGGATGCGCTGGGTCGCCGGCGCCGCGTCGGTGCACGCGGCCAGGTACTGCTGGGACAGCGCCCAGGCGCCGTGCGCGCAACCGTTCAGCCAGACCGGCTGGGTGACGTCGTCGGCATCGGTGGCCGGCACGTCGACCTCGGCGTCGACGACGCGCACCTCGCCGCCGCCGAGCGGCGCGAGCAGCAGCCCGGTGCCGGTGGCGAGCACGACGTCGCCGTTGGCGCCGCCGACCTGCTGCAGGCGCAGCGCGGGCTCGGGCAGGTCGACGGCCTCGCCGCGCACGATGAGCCGGTTCTCCGACTCGTCGAGGATGACCGGTGTGTCGCCGACGGCGGTGAGCTGCACGGCGCCGAGCTCGTCGATCTCGGTGACCTGGGGCTTCTCGCCCGGTGCAGCGATCGTCAGCAGCTGGCCCTTCGAGGGGTTCACGGCGAAGACGGTGCCGTCCTGGGCGGTGACGGCGACGCCGCCGCGACCGAGCGTCGCATCCGCTTCGGTGGTGGCCGGGTCGAAGTTGAACTCGCCGCCCGCGGGCACGACCCAGAGGTCGCCCGAGTCGGGATCGACGACGCTGAGCACGTCGCTGCCGTAGGAGACCGCGGAGCCGATCGGCAGCTCGGCGCGTCCGGCGAGCGTGGTGGTGGCCGCGTCGACGCGCTCGATGGCACCGGTGTCCTCGCCGTAGAGGAAGACGTCCTCGCCCTGCTGCACCACGTCGAAGACGGGCGACGAGGCGAAGACGGCGCCGTTGAGCTCCTCGATCTGGCGGTTCAGCCGGCCGGAGACGAGCTCGGACTGGTTCGTGACCCAGACGTCGCGCGCATTGAGGTCGACCTCGGTGACGGGGAAGCCGTCGTGGAGCGCCGCGACGCCGACCAGGCCGCTGACCGTCACGGCGAGTGCTGCGGTTGACGCGATCGCCTTACGGCGCAGTCGCCACCAGTCCCTCGCCCCCACGTGCTGCCTCTCTCGCAAGTCCTCGCCGCGGAGCGCATCCGCAGCGGTGCCACCATAACAGGGGGGCGAACGGCGCTCGAAGCCCCGCGCATGGGGAGATGTACCCATGCCCATGACGAGCGCACTGCGGTGAGCGAACCACGACGGCGCACCGGTCGAGGGGCGTTCGCGGTTGGCGCTCAGCGAGCCGTCGTGGTCAGTCGGCCGAGGCGTCGTCGGCGGCGCGGTCGAGCAGCGGCAGGTCGTCGGCGCTGATCATCCTGGTGCCGACCGCGTACTCGACGAGGCGGGCCCGGCGGTTGGTCGCCAGCTTGCCCTTGCCGCCGCGGAGCCCGGCGACGCCGATCTTGTCGAGCTTGTCGCAGACGTTGTCGAGCTTGCGGTTGAAGGTGGTCATGCTCCAGCCGAGCCGTTCGGCGGCCTGCGCGGAGGTGGGGATCTCGCCGCGCCCCGGCAGATCCTGCTGCAGCACGTGCTCGGCGAGCGAGACGATCAGCATGCGCTGCGTCGTCGTGAGGGTGACCGGCATGATCGTGGTCTGGCCGATCTCGTCGGCCCGCAGCTGCGAGGTCGTGAAGACGTCGCTCTCGGCGTGCACGGTGAGGTCGTAGGTGGTCGAACCGGCGCTGAACATGATGTGCATGCGCTCGAAGACGATCGGCAGCCGCGCGCCGGGAGCCAGCCACGCCTGGACCTGGCCCGAGGCGTCGGTGACGGTCGCCGAGAGCAGGTTGCCCACGTTGCTCAGCCACCAGAGCCCGGCCTCGCTGTGGATGCGCAGGAACCGGCGGTGCAGGTAGGGGTTGTCGTCGACGACCAGGTCGGCCTCGCGGCCGATGAAGAACTCGGTGCCCTCGTCGATCGTGAACCACTCGCCGACGAACTCCAGCTTGAGACCGCTCACGGTGCGCATACCTCCAGTGGATTCGCGCTCGCGGCGCCGTCGCGGATGACCCAGACCTTCACGCAGACCGTCGCGGCGCCCTCGACACCCTCGACGGTGATCGTCGCGGACTCGCTCGAGCCCTCGATGAGGCGCGCACCGCCCGCGATGGTCTCGGGCACGTCGACGCGCTGCCAGCGGAAGCGGTCGGCCTCCTCGAACTCGGGGTTGAGCACCTCGAAGGTGGCAGTGGAGGCGCCGGGGGCGTAGGACGCGGCGGCGAGCTCGGGGGTCGGGGTGAGCGGGCCGACCGCGCTCTGATCGTCGGGGTCCACCGCTGCGGCGCTCGAGGGCTCCGGCTCCGGCGCGCCGCCGTTGAGCAGCACGCCCACCGTCACGGCCCCGCCGATGAGCACCACGGCCGCGCCCGCGATGAGCGTCGCGACCAGCCCGCGCTTCGAGCGCGACGCTTCCGGAGCGGACTGCTGCCGGGTCGCGGCACCCGGGCGGATGACGGTGCTCTCGTCGACGGGCGCCTGCTGCGGTGCGGGCTGCTGCGGCGCGACCTGCTTCACCGAGCGGACGACGGTGGGCTGCTCGCCCTGCGGGGACAGGATCGGCGGCTCCTGGACCGGGGGTGCGACGGGCTGCGCATCGATCGTCGCGACCGAGCGCACGCGCGTCTCGTCCTCGCCGCCGACGGGGCCGCGCTCCGGCTCCGGCACGAACAGGTTGGGCACGTCGATGGCGGTCGGCGCGTAGCCGAGCTCGAGCTCGACGCGCTGCAGCGCCCGGGCGAAGTCCACGGCGGTGTCGAAGCGCTGAGCGCGGTCGACCGACATCGCCTTCTGCAGCACCGCCGTGAGCGAGCGCGGCAGGTCGGTGCGCTCGAACGGGGTGATCTGCCCGCGCTCGATGCGCCCGACGAGGTCGAGCGTGCCGTTCGATCGGCCGCGTACCTCGTAGGGCGTGCGGCCGGCGAGCAGCGTGTGGACGGTCGCGGCGAGCGAGAAGACGTCGCTGCGCACATCCGGTCGCGGATCGTCCTCGAACATCTCGGACGGCGACCACGGAATCGACATGCCGATCGACTGGTTGCTGCCGGTGCCCGTCGCGGTCGCCTCGAGCCCTCCCCGGCCGAGCGTCGTCGTGTGCACGGGCAGCTCCTCGAGCTGCGAGGCGATGCCGAAGTCGGTGAGGGCGGGCCATCCGAAGCTGTTCGTGAGCACGTTGGCGGGCTTGATGTCGCGGTGCAGGATGCCGGCCTGGTGCGCGGTCGCGACGGCGCTGGAGACGCGGATCGCGACCCGCAGCGCGTCCACGACCGAGAATGGCCGCTGCTTGTACTGCTCGCCGAGGTTCGGCCCCGAGCAGTACTCCATGATCAGGTACGGGCGCCCGTCCGGCGCGACGTCGGCGTGGTAGATCGAGACGATGTACGGATGAGCGCTGAGCTGCGCCATGAGGTTCGCCTCGGCGACGAAGGCCGCCCGGTTCGCCTCGGTGAGCTCCTCGGTCAGCAGCACCTTGACGGCGACCTGGCGCCGCGGCAGCTGCTGCTCGTAGAGGAAGACGTCGGCGAAGCCGCCGGAGCCCAGCAGTCGGACGACCTCGAAGCCCGGGATGACGGGCGGCGTCGACGGCGCGCGCCGCATCAGTCCTCGCTCACGGTGAAGACGACCCCGCCGCCGAGGTCGATCACCGTGCCGACGATGACCGCGGTCGGTTCGCCCTGACGCAGCTTCTGCGGGCTCTTGCCCGGCAGGATCACGTGGGTGCCGTTGCGCGAGTGCAGGTCGGTGACGACGACCGTGCCGCCCTCGACGGCGAACTGCACGTGGTTGCGCGAGATGTCCTGGCCGAGCGAGGTGACCGTGACGAGCCGCGGGATCCGGCCGCCGGGCACCTGGCTGACGCTGGGCGCGCGGCCGACGAGAACCGGCTGATCGAGCGCCTCGACGACGCCGTCGAAGCGCAGCAGGTGCAGGGAGGGCGCCGGCACCGCGGCTGGCGCGGACGCGCCGTGCTCTCGGCGCCGCGCGCGCAGCTCGGCGAGGTCCTCGGCCATGACGGTGTGCCCGTCGTGATCGCCCTCGACGGGCACGCCGAGGCGGTCGGAGGCGACCGGGTCGGCACCGGAGCGGGACGGGCTCACGATGGTCGCGTCGAGCAGATCGTCGTGCTCGTCGTCGTGCTCGTGATCGCCCGCGAGTCCCTCCGCTGCTGCGGGCAGGATCGTCTGCTCCGGCAGGTAGGTCTGCTCGATCAGCGCCTGGTCGGTGGGCTGGCGGCGGGGCATGACGGACGTGCGCTCGTCGATCGAGTCGTCGACGACCTCGTCCTCGGACGGCTCGACGGGCGTCTGCACCGCGGGGATCGGCGCGGGCGCCGGGATGATCAGCGGCTCGGCCGAGGGCACCGGAGCAGCGGGCTCCGCAGGCGGCGCGGCGGGAACGGGCTCGGGCGCGATCAGGGCGGGAGCGATCGGCGCCGACTCGACCGGTCCCGGCTGCGAGCCGATCGGCGCGGCAGGGGCGGGCTGCGGGACCGGAGCGGACGCGGTCGCGTCGAGCGCCAGCGCGTCGGTGGCGACGATGCCCGAGACGATCGGCAGCAGCCCGTCCGCGGAGACGGCGGCGGCGTCCGCGCGACGCAGCTGCACGGCGGAGGCGGACGCATCCGCATCCTCCCGCCACGTGGCGACTCCGGCGCCGCTGCGCTCGACGCTGCCGCCCGCGGAGGAGACGGTCGCAGCGACGGGGCCGCGCAGGATCGTGCGCAGGCCGCCCTGCGCATCCGATTCGGCGTAGGCGAAGGAGGGCACCGCGGAGAGCCCGCCCGCGGTGAGGCGGTCGAGCAGGGCGTCCGCGCTCTCGAGCAGCGCCGGCCAGAGGTCGAGCGCGCGCTCGGCGGAGGCCTCGACGAGCAGCGCGCGGCCGTCGTGCACGAGGGCGAACCAGCCGCCCCCGTCGGTGTGCCGGTAGTGCGTCGCGGTCATCTCATCCCCTCGCTTGATCTCTGGGCTGGGTCTGCTCGAGGTGCTCGAGCACCTCCGCCGTGTCCATCGACCGGTCCTCGTCGCCGCCGTCGCCGTGCAGGCGCGAGCGCACCGCGACGACCGTCACGTTGTCGGAGCCGCCGGCCTCGACCGCGGCCGCTACGAGCAGCTCGGCGAGCCCGTCGAGCTCGTCGCCCGGGTGATCGCGCTCGAACTCGAGGATCGCCTTGGCGATTAGATGGTCGTCGAGCTCCTTGGTGAGCCCGTCGGAGCAGATCAGGAAGCTCTGCAGACCACCGGCCGGCAGCAGCCAGACGTCGGCGTCGACCTCGGTGTCGACGCCCACCGCGCGGGTGATGATGTTGCGCTCGGGGTGGGTGGCCATCTGCGCATGGGTGATCGCGCCGATCTCGAAGAGCTCCTGCACCGCCGAGTGGTCGACCGTGACCTGCTGCAGCCCGGTGTCCGACCACGCGTAGACGCGGGAGTCGCCGATGTTGAAGGCCATCCAGAGATTGCGCTCGGGCTCGCCCGTCGTGACGAACGCGAGGCCGGCCAGGGTCGTTCCCGCGAGCGCCTGCTCGCCGCCGGGGCCCCGGATGGCGTGGATGCGCTCGTTGGCCTCGCGGATCGCACCGAGCACGGTGTCGGGGTCGGTCGGACCGTTCGAGCGGATCCGCTCGCCGAACACCTCGACGACGGCCTGGCTGGCGCGGTCGCCGTAGGCATGACCGCCCATGCCGTCGGCGACGAGCACGACCGGGGGCAGCACGAAGTGGCTGTCCTCGTTGACCCGCCGCACGGAACCCAGGTCGGTGGCGGCGCTCACCGAGAACGTCACGGAGCCGTTCGGCAGTTCGAACGACACCTCCGGCACAGCGACCAATGGCACCCCTCGACCCGTATGACGCCGCGCCGGCCCGACGAGAGCGGGCGGCGCGGGAGCCGGGCGGTGCCCGGCGCGGGACAATGCTAGCGGGCGACGCGGCCCCCGGATGCGGGGAGCACTCCCCATGTCGCCGCGCGCGCTCGCCGCGAACGCGCACCGCTCCCCCGGCCGCGCACGGTAGACAGGACGGATGAGCGCGAGCACCGGCATCGAGATCGAGCGGAAGTACGACGTCGAGGAGGCCGCGGCGCTGCCCGACCTCGTGGGCGCCACCCCGGCGGTGGCGGCCGTCGAGGACGAGGGGGTGCGCGAGCTCGTCACCGTCTACCTCGACACTGCCGACTTCGCCCTGGCGCGTCGCGGCGTCGTGCTGCGCCGCCGCACCGGCGGCCCGGACGCCGGCTGGCACGTGAAGACCAGCGGCGACGGACGCGGGCGCGTGGAGCACCGCCTGCCGCTCGACGACGCCGGGGCCTCCGCCGACGCCGAGCTGGGCGCGCCCCCGGCCGAGCTGCTCGACCCGCTGCGCGGCCTGGTGCGCGGCCGGCCCGTCGAGGCGATCGCGACCCTCGCGGTGCAGCGCCGGGCGCTGCTGCTGCGCGACGCCGACGGCGGCCTGCTCGCCGAGGTCGTCGACGACCACGTGACCGCGACGCCGCGGCACGGCGAGCCCAGCTCGTGGCGCGAGTGGGAGGTCGAGCTGGCTCCGGGCTCCGAGGACGACGCGCTCCTCGACGCGGTCGAGGAGCGGGTACTCGCCGCCGGGGCGTCCGTCTCGGGCAGCGTCGCCAAGGTGGCGCGCGCGCTGGGGACCACGGTGCCGGCGAGCCGGCAGGGCGCATCCGCTGCGCTCGGGGCGAAGGCGCGCCTCGACCGCTTCGCCGCCGGCGGCGTCGGCGCGCTGATCGCCCGGCTGGTCGCCCTCGACGAGTCGGTGCGACGGGGCGAAGCGGATGCGGTGCACCAGCTGCGCACGACCGCGCGGCGCCTGCGCACGCTGCTGGGCGCCGTGGCGCCGGCCTACGACGCCGAGGCGGTCGACGCCCTGCGCGACGGGCTGCGCGATCTCGGCCGGGCGCTGAGCGGCGCCCGCGACGCCGAGGTGCTGCGCGAGCGGCTGACCGCCGCGGTCGCCGAGGAGCCCGAGGGCCCCGCCGTCGAGCACCTGCTGCGGCTCGCCGCCGACCGCGAGGAGACCACCCGCGAGGCCGCCGTCGCCGCCCTCGACGGCGACGAGTACTTCGCGCTGCTCGATGCGCTCGAGGCGCTGACGCCGCGCGACGACGTCGAGCACCCGCGGGCGAAGGAGGCGCTGCGCGAGCGGCTGCGGCGCGAGCACCGCCGTGTGCGCCGCGCCGCCGTGCGCTACGACGACGCACCGGGCCCGGTCAGCTCGCGGGAGGCGCTGCACGACGCCCGCAAGGCGGCCAAGCGCCTGCGCTACGCGGTCGAGGCCGCGCGCGAGCTGCCCGGCTTCGGCGCCTCGGGCCACGCGCGCAGGGCCGAGGCGGTGCAGGACGCGCTCGGCGAGCACCTCGACGCCCTGACCGCGGCGGCGGCGATCGCCGAGGCGGTGCCGCTCGCGGCGCAGCTCGAGCCCGCCGGGGTGTTCTCGCTCGGGCGCGCCCACGCGCAGGAGGAGCGTCGCGCCGCCGACGCGCTCGACGCGGGGCTGCTCGCGCTGTGGGAGCTGTTCGACCGCGAGCCTTGAGCCGAGCGAGCGCCGGCCGCCGGGCCGGCGCGCTGCTCGCTCGCGTCGCAGGCGCCCGGGTACGACGAAAGCCCCCGGAGCAGGACTCCGAGGGCTTTCGTGTTGTCGGTGACCCCAGCGGGATTCGAACCCGCGTTACCGCCGTGAGAGGGCAGCGTACTAGGCCGCTATACGATGGGGCCGGTCTTGCGAGGCGTTTCCGTCTCGCGACAACTCAATGAGTATGGCACGGGGCGCGAGGGGCCGCCAAATCGCGGCGTGAATCCCGGGCGTGTCGCGGCCGCTCCCCCGCGTTCCGGAGCTCGCCGGAGACGCGGTCGGTCGCCCGTCGGGAACGCGATCCGGCCCCTCAGCGGCCGGCCGGCTCCGGTGCGGGCGGCGCGAGCACGCGCAGGGCGCCCGGCTCGACGCGGACGTCGAGCGGCAGCGGGCCGACGCGCTCGCCGTCGGCGTAGCCCACCGCATCCGCTTCGAGGCGCACGCGGTGCACCCGCTCGATGCTCACGTGCCGGTCGCCCACGTGCGTGCCGGCGAAGACGCGCGGGAAGATGCGCAGGAACGACAGCCGGCTCATCGGCGCGACGATGAAGAGGTCGAGCAGCCCGTCGTCGAGCAGCGCCTTCGGGGTGATGAGCATGCCGCCGCCGAAGGAGGTGTTGTTCGCGACCGAGATGAGCAGCGCGTCGACCGAGCGCGGCTGGCCGTCGACGACGAGCGCGTAGCGGCGCGGGCGCAGGCGCAGCAGCTCGATGAGGATCGCCACGTTGTAGCGCTGGCGGCCCCTCGGCCAGCGCAGCGCGTTCGCCCGTTCGTTGACCGCGGAGTCGAAGCCGGCCGACAGCACGCCGGCGAACCAGCGCTCGGGAGTCGAGCCGTCGAAGCGGATGAGCCCGGCGTCGATGGTGCGCGCCGGGCGCCCGAGCGCCTCGAGCAGCACGTCGAGCGCCTGCTGAGGCTCGCCGAGCGGGATGCGGAGGCCGCGCGCGAAGTCGTTGCCGGTGCCGCTCGGCACGATGCCCAGCGGCACCCCGGTGCCGGCGAGCAGGCCCGCGGCGAGGTGCACCATGCCGTCGCCGCCGACGACCACGAGGGCGTCGAGGGGCTCGTCGGCGAGCAGAGCTCGGCAGCGCCGCTCGAGCTGCTCCATGCTGGGCTCGAGCACCCGCGTGACGCGGTGCCCCGCGGTCTCGAGGGCCCGCACGACGAGATCGCCCGTGCTGCGACGGCTGCCGAACGAGGCTGCGGGGTTGACGGCGACGACCAGGTGTCGCGGGGTCGGGGCGGTCATCCGCTCAGTATGGCCGGGCGGATGCGCGCCGGGCGAGCCCGCGGACGGGGCGGCATCCGGGCTGCGCTGGTCGGCCGGCGCTCAGGACTCGGGCTGCGCCGGGCTCTCGGCCCGCGCGGCCGCGGCGGGCTCGGGCAGGCCGAGCGCGGCGCGCAGGCGCGCCTCCGCGTCCTCGGCGCGCTCCTGCGGGCGGCTCGCGGCACGGTTGGCCTCCGTGACCGCCTTGAGCACCTCCTCGCGGTGGATGCGCACGCCGCGAGGGGCGTCGATGCCGATGCGCACACCGTCGCCGCGCGACTCGATGATCGTGACGACGATGTCATCGCCGATCAGAACCCGTTCCCCGGGCTTGCGCGTCAGCACCAGCATCCGACCAGCGTATCGGCTGACGCAGCCGGGGTCGGAAGGCGGACGGGCGTTTCCGCGGAGGGCGGACGCGACCGCCTACAGCGTCGACGACGTCGCCGGCGCCGCGTCGACCCAGCCGACCGGGACGCGCAGATCGTTGACCGTGCCGGGGCTGGCGGTGCCGGCGAGACCCACCACGGCGAGGGCGTCGACGGGCACGACCGCGGCCACGGCGCCGACCCATCGGGCGGTGTCCTCGGGCTTGCGGCCCGCGTCGACGACGAGCCAGACCTGGTCGGCGGGCACCCCGCGCAGCGCCTCGAGCCGCACCGGATCGACCGGCAGGGAGGCGGGCAGGCCGGCCGCGACGATGCCGCCGCGAGCGTGCTGCACGCCGTCGGCGCGGAAGGCGCTGCAGGTGCGGCGGTCGTCGACGCGCGGCAGCCCCGCCTCCTCGATCGCTCCGGAGACGGCGATCCGGCCGCCGGTGGTCACGGCCATCGCTCGGGCGACCGCGAGCGCGACCGCACCGAGGCCCACGACGAGCACGACGTCGCCCGGCGCCGAGCGCACCGTCGGCACCGGCGACCGCGGCGGCTCGGGCGCGGTGACGGCCACGATCTCGTCGAGCAGCCTGGCGAAGTCCGGGCGCTCGGTGGAGACGCGGCTGGGCTGCGGGGCGGGCTCGCGCGCGGCGTCGTCGCGCAGGCCCGCGTGCATCCGCTCCTCGGCCCGCTCCGCCTGGTCGAGCAGCGCGTCGAGGCCGACCGGTGCGCCGGCGGTCGGCGACGCCGCCGGTGAGGGCGGCACCGGCATCGCGACGGCGGGACCGCCCGGCTCGTCGGCGATCTCCACCTCGGCCTCGAAGTAGGACTTCGCGAAGAGACCGCGGAGTCCCCCGACGGTCACCCGCTCGGCGCTGAGGATGCGGGCGCGCGGCCCGTACTCCCGCTCGACGCGCGCGGTGAGCTCGACGAGCGAGGGGGCGTCAAGCCGCAATCGTCTCGGGGACACGCACCACCCCGACGGTCTCGATCTGACTGCCGGCGCTCGTGGCCTCCTGGTACGACAGCACGGCGACGCCGTCGGCCTGGGTGCCCGCGAGGCGCCGCACGGCGGGGCGCAGGGCGGGCGCGCAGACGAGCACGGGCGCGATGCCGCGGGCGTCGACCGAGCGGATGGTGTCGGCCAGCGCCGCGATGACCTGCTCGATGCGGCTCGGGTCGAGCACGATCTGGGTGCCCTGCTCGCTCGGCCGCAGCCCCTCGAGCATGGACTGCTCGAGCGCGGGGTCGATCATGACGACGCGCAGCACGCCGTCGTCGAGGTGCTTGGCGACGAGCGCCGGTCCGAGAGCCGAGCGCGCGGCCTCGACGAGCGCCTCCGGATCGTTCGACTGCTTCGCCCGCAGCGAGAGCGCCTCGTAGATGCGCGGCAGGTCGTTGATGGCCACCCGCTCGGCGAGCAGCCCCTGCAGCACGCGCTGCACCTCGGCCAGCGAGAGCAGGTTGGGCACCAGCTCGTCGACGGCGGACGGGTTGACCTGCTTGACGCCCTCGGTGAGCACGCGCACGTCCTCGCGGCTGAGCAGGCGCGCGGCGTTCTGGGTGATGACCGTCGACAGGTGCGTGACGATGACCGAGACGCGGTCGATGACGGTCGCGCCGGCCATCTCGGCGGCGTGCCGCATCTCGGCGGGCACCCACTTGCCGGCGAGCTGGAAGACCGGCTCGATCGTGGCCTGACCGGGCACGTCGTCCAGGCCGTCGCCCAGCGCGAGCAGTCGGCCCGAGGGCGCCGTGCCGCGGCCGACCTCGACGCCGGCGACGCGGATCGCGTAGGTGGAGCGCGGCAGCTCGATGCTGTCGCGGGTGCGCACGGCGGGCACGACGACGCCGAGCTCGCCGGCGATCGTCCGCCGCAGCGCCTTGACCCGGCCGAGCAGGTCGTCGCTCTGACCGCTGACGAGGTCGACGAGATCGGGGGCGAGCTGGATCTCCAGCGCGTGGACCCGCATCTGCTCGATGAGGTCCTCGGTGCTGTCGCCCGTGGGAGCGGGCGGCATGGCCTCGGCGAGGCGCTGCGCCGCCGCGGCCTTCCTCTCGGCGGACGCGATGCGGCGGCTGGCGATGATGAGCCCGGCGCCGACGGCGATGAACGGGATCGGCGGCATGCCCGGGATGAGCGCCATGACGAGCGCCGCGCAGCCCGCGATCATGAGCGCCATCTGCGACTGCGCGAGCTGCTTCGAGGCCTGCGAGCTCATCTCCTGGTCGGAGGTGGAGCGCGTGACGATCATGCCCGTCGCGACGGCCATCAGCAGCGCCGGGATCTGGGTGACCAGGCCGTCGCCGATGGTCAGCAGCGTGTAGGTCTCGACGGCCTCGCCGATCTCCATGCCGCGCTGCAGCATGCCGAGGGCGATGCCGCCCACGATGTTGATGATGATGATGATGATGCCGGCGATCGCGTCGCCCTTGACGAACTTCGACGCACCGTCCATCGCACCGTAGAAGTCGGCCTCGGCCGCCACCTCCGCGCGGCGCTCCTTGGCCTGCTGCTCGCTGATCATGCCGGCGTTCAGCTCGGCGTCGATCGCCATCTGCTTGCCGGGCATCGCGTCGAGGGTGAAGCGCGCGCCGACCTCGGCGACGCGCTCGGCGCCCTTCGTGACGACCACGAACTGGATGACGATGAGGATGAGGAAGACGACCGCCCCGATCACGATCGATCCGCCGACCGCGACATGCCCGAACGCCTCGATGACCTGGCCCGCGTAGCCCTCCCCCAGCACCAGGCGGGTGGAGGCGACGTTGAGCCCGAGCCGGAACAGCGTCGCCACGAGCAGCAGCGACGGGAACACCGAGAAGTCGAGCGGGCGCTTGGCGAACATCGTCGTGAGCAGGATGACGAGCGCGAAGAGGATGTTCACGATGATGAGCACGTCGAGCAGCGGTGCGGGCACCGGCACGACGAGCAGCAGGATGATGCCGACCACGCCGATCGGCACGGCGAGCGCCCCGAGCAGCAGCCTCATTCGAGCGGTCATGATTCTCCTCCGGTGAGTGCGGGGGCCATGGACTGGATGCCGGAGGCGCCGCCGCGGCGCTGCAGCGCCATGACGAAGGCCAGCAGCTTGGCGACGGCGGTGTAGAGCTCGGCCGGGATCTCGTGGCCGATCTCGCAGGACGCGTGCAGCGCGCGGGCCAGGCCGACCTCGCGCACCATCGGCACGCCCGATTCATCCGCTTTCTCGCGGATGCGCCGGGCGATCTCGTCCACGCCCTTGGCGACGACGCGCGGCGCGCTCCTGCCGGCCTCGTACTTGAGGGCGACGGCGTAGTGGGTGGGGTTGACGACGACCACGTCCGCATCCGCCACCGAGGCGATCATGCGGTTGCGGCTCAAGGCCAGCTGACGGGCGCGGCGCTGCGACTTGATCAGCGGGTCGCCCTCGCTGTTCTTCGACTCGTCGCGCACCTCCTTCTTGGTCATGCGCGTGTGCTTGCGGTTGCGGCGGGCGATGACGAGCATGTCGAACACCGCGAGCGCGAGCCCGGCGAGCACGCCGGCCTGCAGCAGCGAGGCGACGCCGCCGGTGGCCACGTTCATGACCGCGGAGAGCGGCAGGGAGGCGCTGGAGGCGAGCGTCGGCATGAGCCCGGTGACGACGATGGCGAGCACGCCGCCGACGACCGCGGTCTTCAGCAGGGCCTTCACGCCCTCCCAGAGCGCCTGGCCGCCGAAGGTGCGCTTCATGCCGTTCAGCAGGTTGAACTGGTCGAAGCGCCCCTTCATCTGCTTGAGGTGGATGCCGCCCTGCACGAAGGCCGCGGCGACCGCGATGACCGCCACCACCGCGAGGATCGGTGCGATGAGCCCGAGCACGGTGCCGAGCCCCTCGCCGAGCATCTCGACGGCCACCTGCGGGTCGGGCTGGGCGATGATGCGCGGGATGTTCAGCAGCTGGTCCGTGCCGCCGTCGGCGGCGTTCTGCACGACCGCCGGCAGCATCGCGGCGACCGCGCCGATGCCGACCCAGGCCGAGAGGTCCTGGCTGCGCGAGAGCTTGCCGTCGCGGCGCACCTCGCGCATCCGCTTGTCGGTGGCCTGCTCGGTCCTCTCCTCGGAGGTGTCGGCCATCAGCGGGCACCCCCCATCAGCTCGAGCGCGTCGCCGGTGAGCGACTCGACGATGGCGGGCAGCCCGACGAAGGTGGTGACCGCGAGCACGAGGGTGAGCAGCACCTTGAGCGGGAAGCTCAGCGCGAAGGCGTTGAGGGCGGGGGCGACGCGGGTGAGCAGGCCCATGCCGACGTCGGCGAGGAAGAGCACGACGATGAGCGGGCCGGCGATCTGCACGGCCGCGAGCAGCATCTGCCCGGTGCCCTGGATGAGCAGCGGACCGGTGACCGCCGCCGTGAGCGCCGAGCCCACAGGGATCGCCTCGAAGGAGCGGATGAGGCCGCCCATCACGAGCAGGTACCCGCCGGAGGCGAAGAGCAGCGCGATCGCCGTCATCTGGAACAGCCGGGCGAACTGGGCGCCGTTGACCATTGACTGCGGGTCGAAGCCCTGCGCGAGGGAGAAGCCGCCGAAGAGGTCGATGAGGCTGCCGGCGGACTGCACCGCGGAGAAGGCGACGAAGACGAGGAAGCCGAGCAGCGCGCCCGCGACGAGCTCGAGCACGAGCGCGACGAGGAAGTCGCCGGGGCTGCCCTGCACGTACTGCTCGGCGGCGCGCGGCGAGACGGCCAGCGCCAGGCCGACGGCGAGCATGCCCTTGACCCGGAGCGGGAAGGCCCCGGTCGAGAACGGCGGCGCGATGACGAGGAACGCGACCATGCGCACGGCGGAGAGCCCGAAGGCCTCCAGCCAGCCGAGGTTGATCGCGAGGGTCATCGGGTGCCTCAGACCGTGCCGAGGAGGCCGGGGATGCGCTCGAAGAGCTGCGTGGTGAAGCTCACCATCTCGGTGATCATCCAGTTGCCGGCGATGACGAGGGCGGCCGAGACGGCGACCATCTTCGGCACGAAGGAGAGGGTGACCTCCTGCACCTGCGTGATCGACTGCAGCAGCGAGATCGCGAAGCCGACCACGAGCGCGGTCACGAGCATGGGGGCGCTGAGCTTGGCGCCCATGAGGATCGCCTGCATGGCGATGTCGAGCACGCTCGAGGTGTCCATCAGGTCGCCCCCGCGTAGCTCTGCACGAGCGCGGTCACGATGAGGCCCCAGCCGTCGACGAGGATGAAGAGCAGGATCTTGAAGGGCAGCGAGATCATGACGGGCGGCAGCATCATCATGCCGAGCGACATCAGCGCCGCGGAGACGACGAGGTCGATGACGAGGAACGGCACGAAGATGACGAAGCCGATGATGAACGCCGCGCGCAGCTCGCTGATCATGAAGGCCGGCACCAGCTGGGCCAGGCTCACGTCGTCCTGCGTGGCCGGGTTCTCGAGGCCGGCGGCGCGGGTCATGAGCGCCAGGTCCTCCTGCCGGGTGAGCCCGAGCATGAACTCGCGCAGCGGGCCGGTGGCGGTCTCGAAGGTGGTCGTGACGTCCATCTCGCCGGCCAGGTAGGGCTGGATCGCGGTCTCGTTGATCTCGGTGATGACCGGGCTCATGATGAACAGCGACAGGAAGAGCGCGAGACCGGCGAGCACCTGGTTCGGCGGCACCGTGGGCAGCGAGAGCGCGTTGCGGGTCATCGCGAGCACGACGAAGATCTTCGTGAACGACGTCATCATGATGATGAGCGAGGGCGCCACGCCGATCAGGGTGACGGCGAGCAGCGTGACGATCGACTGCGAGGGCGTGCCGTTCGGGCCGTTGACCTCGACGCTGACGCCGCCGAGGTTCAGCGCGTCGGTGCCCGTCTGAGCGGATGCGGGCGCGGCGACCGCGAGCGCCGCCAGGAGCGCGCCGCCGAGCAGCGCGAGGGCGGAGCCGAGGAGCAGCCGACGCGCGGGGTTCGCGCCCGTCATCGCAGCTGCTTGATCGCGCGGGCGGCCTGTCGCCAGGTGGACGCGGCGAGGATCGAGCCGTGCAGGGCTCCGCCGGCGACCGGCGCGGGCGCGATGGCGCTCGCCAGGCCCTGCTCCTGCTGGGCGCGCTCGAGCTTCTGGGAGAAGTCGGCGACGTTGCTCGGCTCCTCGGCCGGGGCCTCGCTGCTGTGCAGCAGGTTGACGCTGTGCTCGGTCACGCCGAGCAGGAAGCGCTGGCCGTCGAGGTCGACGACCACGACCGAGGCCTTCGAGCCCACGCCCTGGCGCCCGCGCACCTGCAGCGGGTTCGCGGGACGCCCGGTGCGGCCGCGCAGGATGCGCCGCTGCACGTACCAGAGCAGCCCGACGACGACGCCCAGCGAGAGGGCGACGCGCAGGACGATGAGGAGGGTGTCCACGCTCAGCGCAGCCCTTCCTGCACGTCGAGGATCTTGGTGACCCGCACGGCGTAGTCCTGGTCGACGACGACGATCTCGCCGAGGGCGATGCGGCGGCCGTTGAGCAGGATGTCGGCGGGCGCGCCGGCCGAGCGGTCCAGCTCCACGACGGCGCCGGGCTCGAGGCCGAGCACGCTGCGCACGGGCATGCGGGTGCGGCCGATCTCGACGGTCAGCACCATCTCGACGTCGTTGATGCGGGCCAGCCGGTCCATCGCATCCGCCGGGCTCGCCGCGAGCTCGTGACCGGGCTCCGCGTGGGCGGTCAGCCGCACGGCGAACCAGCCGACCACGCCGAGGGCCGTGCGCAGCTCGAAGAAGCCGGCCTGCGCATCCGCCATCAGGGCGCTGGCGTCGTCGCGGCGCACCTCGCCGAGCACGCCGGCGCCGAGCGTGTCGACGGCGGCTTCGAGCGCGGGGCGCAGGATGGTCTCGAGCGGCAGGCTGTCGCCGCCGTCGAGGCCCTCGATGCTGAGCGGGTCCTTGAGCACGAGGCCCAGGTCGGCGCTCGTGGCGCCCACGAACGAGGCGACTACGGCGCTCGCGGCCTGGCTCGCGAGACCGCGGGGGCGCGCGGCGGCGCTCGCGGTCACGCCCGCGATGGGCAGGGACTGCGCGAGCGCCTCGGCCGCTGCTGCGGTCGAGTTGGCGGTGACGACGGTCACGATGACTCCTCGGTGTCGACGATCACTCCGGCGAGTCGGCTTCCGACGGCGCCGGCGGCGGCCCGGGCGATGGACGTGCCGTGCACGCTCACCTCGAACGGGCGGTGCTGGGCATGGGGCAGGGAGAGCACGTCGCCGACCGCGAGGTCGAGGATCGTGCGGGGGGTGACGGTGAGCGGTGCGAGGCGCAGCGCGACCTCGACGGGCGCCCAGTCGAGGTGCTCGCGCAGGCGCTCCGGCGCATCCGCGATCCTCTCGACGGCGTTGGCGTTGCCGAGGCGCGGCAGCACCGCGCCGAGCGGCAGCGCCACGGTCGCGGGCGAGGAGCTGTCGCCCACGCGCACCTCGAACTCGGCCACGAGCATGAGGTCGCTGGGTGCGGCGGCCTGGGCGAACTGCGAGTTGTAGTGGATCGAGTCGATCGACACGTTGTCGGTGAGCAGCGCGCCGAAGGAGTACTCGAGGTCCTCGATCGCGTCGTCCATGAGATTGCGGATGAGCGACTGCTCGATCGGCGTGAAGCGCCGGTCCGGCGGGGCGACGACGCCCGAGCCGCCGAGCATCGACGAGATCCAGCCGAGCGCCGCGGCGGTGGGGAACTGGATGACGGCGCGCGCCGACTGGCCCTCGAGGTCGAGCAGCACCATCGCCGTGATCGACGGCAGCGATGCCGCGAAGGCGTCGTAGGTCTGCACGGTGAGCTGACCGAAGCCGACCTGCGACATGACGCGCACCTTGGCGGTGAGCTCGGTGCCCCACTGGCGCGCGAAGGTCTCGAAGGCGACCTCGAGCACGCGCGACTGGTGCCGCGCGAGCGTGGTGGGTCGACTGAAGTCGTACACCTCGATCACGCGTTCCTCGTCCGTCACGCAGGGCACTATCGACCCCCGGAGCGCTCGGGTTAGCGTCCGGTGTGCCCGCGTTCGGGGGTGCGGGTCGTCAGTGGCCTCCGGAGGCCTCCTCCGCGTGGGTCTCCACGGGCGCGGGCTCGGTCGGAGCGGCTCCGGCCTCCTGCTGGACGAGGTACTCCTGGGCGGCCCCGAAGAGCGCGCGCACGTCCTCCGGCTGGTCGGAGAACACCACGATGTCGGTGCGCCGGTTCGCGGCCATCGCCTCGGCGCTGTCGCCCTCCATGAGCGGCCTGGCGTCGCCGTAGCCGATCGCGCCGGCGCGGCTCGACGGCAGCCCGGCGCGCTCGACCAGGTAGCGCACGACCTCGGTGGCGCGCGCCGCCGAGAGCTCCCAGTTGGTGGCGTACGGCGCGGCGGAGGCTCGGAAGTCGGCGTGCCCCTCGACCGCGACCTCCCAGCGCGCGGCGGCCAGCTCGTGACCGATGCCGTCGAGCACCGATTCGGCCGTGCCCGTGAGGTTGTTGCTGTTGCTGTCGAAGAAGGTCTGGGTGCCGACGAGGCGCACGGTGAGCCCCCGGTCGTCGAGCTCGAAGCTCACCGTGTTGTCGAGGCCCTGCGCCACGAGGGTGCTCGAGATGCGCTCGCGCAGCTCGGTGAAGTCCTCCACCTCCTGCAGCGCCAGGTCGAAGGGGGTCGGGTTCTCGGTGTCCTCCGAGACCAGGTCCTCGGGCACGACCGTGCCGGTCGCCGTGTCGGCGAAGCTCGTCTCGGTCTGGCCGAATCCGGTGGCCAGCGAGTTCTTGAGCTGGATGTACTTCTGATCGTCGACCGTCGAGATCGCGTAGAGCACGATGAAGAGGCACATGAGCACCGTCACCATGTCCGAGTAGGAGACGGCCCAGCGCTCGTCGGGCCCGTCGTGCCCGCCCTCGCCGTGCTCGCCGCCGCCGCGACGGCCGCGCCGGCGGCTCACGGGGCGGTCCCCGCATCCGCTCGCAGCATGCCGCCCACGGCTACGCCGCCTCGCTCTGCTGCTTGGGCTGGGCGCTCGGCGGGAGCATCGCCCGCAGGCGCTCCCCCAGCACGCGCGGCTGGCTGCCGGCCTGCACCGCGAGCATGCCCTCGATGACGACGGCCAGGCGCTGCTCCTCGAGCTCGGCGAGGCGCGAGAGCTTGCCGCCGATCGGCGCCCAGAAGAAGTTGGCGCTGAGCAGGCCCCACAGGGTCGCGACGAACGCCGCGGCGATCATGTGGCCGAGCTCGTCGGGCTTGTCGAGGTTCTCGAGCACGTGGGTGAGCGAGACGACGGTGCCGACGATGCCGATGGTGGGCGCGTAGCCCGCCATGAGCATGAAGAACTTGCCGCCCTTCTTCTCCTCCTGGATCCGCGAGTCGACCGTGTCCTCGAGGATGATGCGCAGCTCCTCGGCGTCGGTGCCGTCGGCGATGTTCTGCAGGGCGTTCTTGATGAGCGGGTCGTCGACCTCGGCGGCCTCCTGCTCGAGCGCCAGCAGGCCGTCGCGGCGGGCGCGCTCGGCGTAGCCGACGATGGCCTCGATGGTCTGGGCCGGCGGGAGGACCTTGCCGACGAAGGCCTTGGGCAGCGCGAAGAGGGCCCGCTTGGCGTCGCCGATCGTGCCGCTCGCGATCGCGACGGCGATCGTGGCGCCGAAGACGAGGATCATCGGGGCCGGCAGGAGCAGCGCCTCGACGTGGGCGCCCTCCATCGTGATCATGGCGTACAGCGCACCCAGCGCGAGCAGGATGCCGATGATGGTGGAGGGGCTCATCGCTCGTCCTCCGCCTTCGGCAGGGCCGGCACGACCGTCAGCGGCACCGGGCCGGCGGGGGCGGACTCCTCGATGCGGCGCGCCATCGCGATGACGCGGGCGCGGAAGGCGACGATCTCGTCGATCACCTCGTCGACCGTCTCGGTGACGACGTAGCTGACGCCGTCGACCATCACCAGGGTCGTGTCCGGACTCGCGTGCAAGCGCGCGACGAGGTCCGGGTTCACCGCGAATCGGCTGCCGTTCAGCCGCGTGACCATGATCATCCTGATCTCCAAGCTCGCCCGCCATCCATAGCAGGCACTCCGTACTGTCGGCCGGCGGACGGTCGCGGTTAGGAGCGGGGCGCCCCGTCCGGGGCGCGGGATCGGGTGCTGCCCTTGAACCCCGACCCGTCGCTGAGGACCCTGACCGCATGAGCCTCACCATCACCTGCGCGGTCGAGAGCGTCGAGCGAGCCACCGCCTTCCCCACCGCCCTCGGCTGGTCCCTCGTGCCGGAGATGTCCCGGGCGGAGGTCTCCTGCTTCGCGATCGCGCCCGACCAGTTCGTCATGCTCGGCGGGCGGGCGGATCGGCCGACGACTGCCCCTTCATGTACCAGCGCCAGTTCGACGACCCTGACGGCTACCACTGCTCGCCGTTCTGGATGAAGCCGGACGCCGCGCCGGCCGGCTGAGCGCCGTCGCTAGGCTCGCGGCATGATCGACGCGCCGAGCCCCGAGTCCACCATCCTCGCCGCGGTCGATCTGCTGCACGAGCGCGGCTACGAGGGGGCCCGCCTGCGCGCGAGCTTCTACGCCACCGGGCACTGGCGCTGCGCGGTGCACACCCCCGAGACGGGCGGGGAGACGCTCGGCGGCGACGAGGCGTTGTCGTACACGAGCGGACGCGGCGCGGACATCCTGGGCGACGGACGAACGGCGTGGACGCCGGAGTCGCTGGCCGACGAGCTCGAGGCGCGCCTCGCCGGCGCCCCGCACGCGCACCGCCGCGACCCCGCCTACCGGGCCTGGTTCCGGGCGATGCGCGAGCGCACCGCGGGCGGCGGCTTCATCATGTGGGAGGACTTCCACCGACCCGAGGAGGACTGGCAGCGCCGCGGGCTCGTACGACTGCTCCCCGGCACCGCCGAGCTGCGCGAGGCGTGGCGCGGCCTCGACGAGTCCCACTGGACGATGCCGCTGCCGCCGGCCCCCTGATCCGTTCGCGCACCGCATCCGACAGCGACGGCGGGGCACGCGCGGGCGGCGCCAGGACGCCGAACGGCGCCGTCTCGAGGAGACGGCGCCGTGGCGCGACGCGGGGGTTCGGGTCCCCCGCGATCCGGATCAGCGCTTGAGGTTCGACAGCTCCTGGAGCACCTCGTCGCTGGTGGTGATGATGCGGGCGTTCGCCTGGAAGCCGCGCTGCGCGACGATCAGGTTCGTGAACTCCTGCGAGAGGTCGACGTTCGACATCTCGAGCGCGCCGGTCAGCAGCGCGCCGCGGCCCTCGGTGCCCGGGGCGCCGACCGTGGGCGCGCCGGAGTTGACGCTCGCGCGGTAGGTCGAGCCGCCGGCCTTCTCGAGGCCCGCCGGGTTGATGAAGCTCGCCACCGCGATCTGGCCGAGCACCTGCTGCTCGCCGTTCGAGAACAGGCCCAGGATGCTGCCGTCGTTCGAGATCGAGTAGCTGTCGAGCGTGCCCGCGGCGTTGCCGTCCTGCTCGCTGATCGAGATCGTCGAGATGTTCGGGAAGGTGGTCACGTCGGCCAGGTCGACCGCGATGCCGCCGACCGTGAAGGCGCCGCCGCCGCTGACCGCGTTGCCGGTGAAGGCGAGGGTGCCGGTGTAGGCCGTGGCCGGGTCGCCGGTCGAGGCGTTGACGGACCAGTTGCCGTCGGCCTGCGCGGTGAGGCGCAGGGTGAGCGTGAGCTCGTTGCCGTCGGCGTCGTAGACGTCGATCGTGCGCACGAGCTCCTTGCCGGCGTCGGAGCCGGCCGGGATGGTGCCCGTGACGGTGGCGTTCCGCGTCTGCGTCGACGGGTTCACCGCGCCGTAGGGCAGCTGGATGCTCGAGAGCTGGCCGCCCTGCTGCACGACGCCGTCCTGCGCGTTCCAGCCCTGCACCATCTCGCCGTTCGGGCCGACGAGGCGGCCGTTCGAGTCGAACTCGAAGGCGCCGGCGCGGGTGTAGAGCGTCTCGCCGCCGGACTGCACCATGAAGAAGCCGTCGCCCGAGATGAGCATGTCGGTGCCCTTGCCGGTGGTCTGAGCGGACCCCTGGCCGAAGTTGGTCGTGATCGCGGCGACCTGCACGCCGAGCCCGACCTGCGCCGGGTTGGTGCCGCCGATCTCGCCCTGCGGCGTGCCCGCGGCTCGGGTGAGCTGCGAGAGCGTGTCCTGGAACTGCGTGGCGGAGCTCTTGAAGCCCGTGGTGTTGACGTTGGCGATGTTGTTGCCGGTGACGTCGAGCATGGTCTGGTGCGAGCGGAGGCCGGAGATGCCGGAGTAGAGCGAGCGGAGCATGGCTGTCGCCTTTCGGTAGGAGCGGATTCAGACGGTCGCCGCACCCGATGCGGCGTCCGTCGAGGTGGTGGTGGTCGAGGGGGCGACGCCGCTGATGGCGTCGAGCGCGACGGGCTTGCCGCCGACGTTCACGGAGGGCGGACTGGTCGCGAAGGAGATCGACTCGGCGAGACCGGTGACGGTGACGCCGTCGGCGCCGAGGTAGCTGACCTGCTGGCCGACGAGCGAGGCGGCGGCCGAGCGCATCTGCAGCCCGAAGCTCTCCTCGGTGAGGCCCTGCAGGGTCGTGAGGCTCTCCATCATGGCGAGCTGCGTGGTCTGCGCCATCATCTCGTTCGTGTCCATGGGGCTGGAGGGGTCCTGGTTGCGCAGCTGGGTCACCAGCAGCTCCAGGAACACCTCGCTGTCGAGCGACTTCGACGGCGCCGCGGCGCTCGACGCGGCGGTCGCGGCGGTGCCGGGGGCACCGACGGGGGTGACGATGGTCATGGTGTTCCTCCGGCTCAGACGAGCAGATCGATGGTGGAGAGCGGATGCGCGGCGCGCGTTCCGGGAGCGGCGGCGGTCGCGAGGTCGGCAGCCCGCTCGGCGCGGCCGGCGTCGCGGGCGGTACCGCGCTCCCCCGCGCGATCTCGCGACCCGTCCCGGCCCGGAGCGTCGCGTTCCAGCGCGTCGCGGCCCGAGCCGTCGCGCGCACCGCGGCCCGGCGCGTCGTCGGCGGAGACGTCGAGTCGCGCGCCGGCGCCGGCGTCGCTGAGGTCGCGGCGCAGATCGGCAGCGATGGTGCGCAGCGCCTCGCGGCCGGCGTCGTTGGGCGCGAAGAGCTCGACGCGCAGCTGGCCGTCGGCGCCGATCAGGGCGCGCACGGTCACCGGACCGAGCCGCTCGGGCTGCACCGTGAGGGTGACGATGCTGTCGCCGCCCTCGGCGGCCGCGATGGCGAGGACGGGGGCCTTGAGCTGGGCGTGGAAGGCGGTGGGGTCGACCGGGGCCGCGGGGGCCGGGGCGGCTGCGGCCGCGACGGCGGGCGCGCTGGTCTGCGGCGCGACCACGACGGGAGCCGCGATCGGTGCGGTCGTGACGGTGGGGGCCGGGGCGCGCTCGGCCGTCGGCTCGGCGGTGCGGGCGGCGGCGGGCGCGGCCTGCGCGGTGGTGGCGCCGGCGACTGTCGCCTGCTGCGCTGCCGTCGTCGGCGCTTCGGCGGCATCCGGCGTCGCGGAGGTCGTCGCAGCCTGCGCGGCGGGAACCTGCGGCGCGGCGGGCCGGGTCGCGGCGGGCTGCGGTGCGACGGGCTGCGGCGCGACGCCCTGCGCCGCCACCGCTGGCGTCGAGCCGCCCTGAGCGGTCGCGCGCTGCGCGGCGGCGGTCGTCGCGTTCGAGGTGCTCGACGAGGCCGCCACGCCCGAGGGCTGCGCCTCGATGGCGGGTGCGGACTCGGCGCTGGGCGCGGGAGCGGACGCGGTCGGGGCGGTCCCAGCGGGGACCGGCGCCGCCGACCCGGCGAGCGAGCGCGCCGCGGCGCCCTCGAGCAAGGGCGACGCGTCGACGTCGGCGACGTCAGTGACGGCGATCGCAACGGCGGCCGTCGCGGAAGCACCCGGGACCGAGGGGATCGGGGCTTCGGGTCGCTGATCCTCCCCCACGGTCTCGGTGGTCGGTGCCGGCTCTCCGGCGGGCGCGGCCCCTGCGGCCTGCGCGGCGACGGCGAAGCCGAGCTGCGCGGCCGCGAGCGCGGCGTTCGTGGCGGGGACCCGCGCAGCGGGGGCGGCGGAGTCTGCCGGGGCGCTCATCCGCTCGGCGTCCGTGCCCTCGTGCGCGTCGGCCGCGATCGGCGGCTGCTGCGCGTCGCGATCGGCGGCGGGGGCGCCCTGGGAGCGCACCGCGGCGTCGAGCGCCGAGCCGAAGGCCTCGGGCTGCGCCGGCGCCGCGGCGGCGGGCCGGGCGGCAGGGCGCGAGGGCGCGAGGTGGGCGGGGCTGAGCAGGGTCATGCGGCGCCTCCCGCGATGAGACGCTGCAGCGCGGCCTGCACGAGGTCGGTGCCCCCGGTCGAGCTCGTGCCGCCGACCGCACCGGACAGGCCCGAGAGCGATGCGGTGGAGAGACCGGCCGCGGAGAGCGCGGAGGTCAGGGCCGAGGTGCCGCCCGTGGAGGCGGTGCTCGCCGAGGCGGTCGGCACGATGCGGCGGATGGTGTCGATCTGCGCGTCGCCGATGCGCACGGGCACGTACTCCACCTCGCCGCCGGGTCGCGGCGCGTGGATCTTCATGCCGTTGCCCGCGTAGATGGCGATGTGGCCGTAGTCGGCCGAGACGATGAGGTCGCCGGGCTGCGCCTCGGCGAGCGACCCGACCTCGGTGCCGAGCTTGGCCTGGTCGGGCACGACGCGGGGCATCTCGATGCCGAGGTTCGCGAAGACCTTCTGCACGAGGCCCGAGCAGTCCATGCCGCTCGCGTCCTCGCCGCCGAAGACGTAGGGCACGCCGAGGTACTGCATGGCGTCGTCGACGACCGACTGGCCGGTGACGCCGCCGGATGCGGTCGCGCCCGTCGCCGTGCTGAGCGCCTCCGCGAAGGCGGTCGCGCCGGCCGCGCTGCTCGCGCTGCTCGCGGTGCTCGCGGGGCTCGTCGGTGCCGCTGCGGCGCTCGACGACGCCGTCGAGAGCTGCGCGATCTGGGTTCGGATCTCCTCGATGCGCCCGAGGGCGGCGACCATGCTCACGAGCGCTCACCACCCCGGCGACCGGCGATCTCGTCGATCTCGATCTGGCCGAGCCGCAGGTCCTCGGCGACGACCGTGTCGTGGTGCCGGGTCTCGAGCTTCTCGATGCCGCGGCTGCGGCGCACCGCGTCGCGCACGGCCTCCGCGGCCCGCTGCTCGTCGCGGCGCTGCTCCTGCTCGCGGGCGTCGAGCGCGGCGAGCATGCTGCCGGCGGCCGCGCGGGCCGCGGCGATGGCGGTGAGGCTGGCGGCGTCGACCGCGTCGGTGCCGGAGGCGGCGAGGCCCCCGGCCATGCGCATCCGCTGGTCCGTCGTCGCCTGGCGTCGCGCGGTCGTCCGACCGAGCTGCGACACCGCGGCGTCGTGCTCGACCTGGCGCACGCGCAGCAGGCCGGCGAGGGGGAACTGTCGGTTCACTGGGCACCTCCGGATGCGGTGAGCCGCCCCACCAGCGCGCCGAGGCGCTGCCAGGACTGCTCGAAGGGGGCGGCCTCGTCGAGGCCCTGGCGCAGGTGGCGGTTGATGGCATCCTGGTGCGCGAGCGCGGCGTCGACCCGAGGGTTGCTGCCCGGCTGGTAGGCGCCGACGTCGATGAGGTCCTGCGCGCTGCGCTGCGCCGCCATCACGGCGCGCAGCTCGCTCGCGGCCTGGCGGTGGGCCGGCGAGACCACCCGGCCGGCGAGGCGCGACACCGAGCCGAGCGGGTCGACGGACGGGAAGTGACCGAGGGTGCCGAGCTTGCGATCGAGCACCACGTGCCCGTCGAGGATCGAGCGCGCCGAGTCGGCGACGGGCTCGTTGTGGTCGTCGCCGTCGACGAGCACGGTGTAGACCCCGGTGACCGAGCCGCGCTCGGCCGTGCCGGCACGCTCGAGCAGCTGCGCGAGCACCGAGAAGGTGGAGGGCGGGTAGCCGCGCGTCGCCGGGGGCTCGCCGGCGCTGAGGCCGATCTCGCGCTGGGCCATGGCCACGCGGGTGAGCGAGTCCATCATCAGCACGACGTCCTCGCCCTGCTCGCGGAAGTCCTCGGCGATGCGGGTGGCGAGGAAGGCGGCGCGCTTGCGCAGCAGCGCCGGCTCGTCGCTCGTGGCCACGACCACGATCGAGCGCGCGAGGCCCTCGGCGCCGAGGTCGTCCTCGAGGAACTCGCGCACCTCGCGGCCTCGCTCGCCCACGAGCGCGATGACGGTGAGGCGCGCATCGGTGCCTCGGGCGATCATCGACAGCAGCGAGCTCTTGCCGACGCCGCTGCCGGCGAAGAGGCCGATGCGCTGACCGCGGCCGAGGGTCGTGAGGGTGTCGAGCACCCGCACGCCGGTGGCGAGCGGGGTGAGGATGCGCTGACGGGTCATCGCCGCCGGCGGCGCCTGCTCCACCGAGACCCAGCGGTCGACGCGGATGGGGCCCTTGCCGTCGATCGGCTGGCCGGAGGCGTCGATGACGCGGCCGAGCAGGCCGAGCCCGGTGGGGGCGAGCGCCTGACCGGAGCGACGGCGCACGATCGCGCCGGCCCGCACGCCGGTGAGGCTGGCGAGCGGCATGCAGCGCACCGAGCCCTGGGCGGTCGCGACGACCTCGGCGGCGATCACGCGGTCGTCGGCCTGGATCTCGAGCTGCTCGCCCATCCCCGCGGCGATGCCGCGCACCTCGACGCCGAGGCCGAGCACGGCGGAGACCACGCCGGTGCGCACGGGGCGCGCGGCGGCGAGGGCGGCGGCGTGCCGCGCGGGCCTCATCGCCACGCCCCTGCCAGGGCGGCGCGGGCGCGGGTCATCGCGCCGGCGATCGTGGCCTCGACCACGCCGTCCGGGCACTCGCCGACGGCGTCGCCGGGGCGGATGGACGGGTCGGCGACGAGCGGCACTCCGGCCTCCGCGCGCAGCGCCGGGTCGAGCATGCCCAGGTCGTCGGGGTGCAGGCGCACCCGCACCACCTCGGCGGCGCTCTCGTGCGCGAGCACCCGGGCCAGGGCGGCGCGGGCGCCGTTGGGAGCGTCGTCGAGCTCCACGCCGACGATCGCCTCGGCGAGCTCGAGACCGCCCTCGACGACCGCGTGCTCGGCCTCGGCCAGCACGGGCCGGGCGAGCATCGTCACGCGCTGGGCGGCGGTGCGCAGCGCCTGCGCGGCCTGGTGCAGCTCGGCCATCGCGGCGGCGAGCGCCTGCGTGGCCTCGGCCTCGAGGCGCTCCTCGCGGGCCGCGACCTCGGCGGCGCCGGCCTGCAGCCCCTCGGCGTAGCCGACGGCGCGGGCGCGCTCGCGCTCGCCGCGCAGCACGTCGCTGCGCGGGTCCAGGCTCGGGAAGGCGATCCTGGCGAGGCGGGCCTCAGACATAGTCGTCCGCCTCCTCGTCCTCGAACTGCAGGCTGATGACGCCCTCGGCGTCGAGGGTGCGCATCGCGGTCACGATGGTGGCGCGCGCCTCCTCCACCTGCGAGAGGCGCACCTGGCCGAGGAGGCCGATCTCGTCGTCGACGAGCTCCTTCTGCCGCTCGGAGATGTTGGCGCGGATGGTCTCGGTGATCCGCTCGGTCGCCGCACGCAGCGCGAGCGCGAGCACGGGCGGCTCGATGCCGCGCAGCACCGCCTGCACGTCGCGGTTGGTGAGCCGCAGCAGGTCCTCGAAGGTGACCATGCGCGCGCGCACCTCCTCGGCGAGCACGGGGTCGCGGGCCTCCAGGGCCTCGAGCATCGCCCGCTCGGTGGTCGCATCCGCTCGGTTGAGGATGTCGACGAGGGGCTGCACGCCGCCGGTGACGGAGACCGCCTCGCGCGGGGTGATGACGGCGGCGATGCGGCTGCGCAGCGAGTCGGCGACGATCGCGACGGCCTCCGGTGTGGCGGCGCCCATCGTGGCGATGCACTGCACGACGTCGGCGCGCGCGTCATCCTCGAGCCCGGCGAGCACCGCCGAGGCCAGGTCGGGGCGCAGGTGCGTCAGCACGAGCGCGATGGTCTGCGGCAGCTCGGCGTCGAGCAGGGTGCGCAGGTGGCTCGGCTCGGCCTGCTCGAGGAACTCGAAGGAGCGGCCGTTGAGCGTGGAGGCGACCCGGTCGAGCACGCCGGCGGCGCGCTCGACGCCGTAGGAGGCCTCGAGCAGGCCGACCGCGACCTCGCGGCCGCCGCGCGAGAGCCTGCGGCCCTCGGTGGTGAGGTCGTAGAACTCGTCGACGGCGCTCTCGGCGATGAAGCTGTCGACCCGCTGCATGGCGAGGATCTCGGCCGTGATGGCCTCGGCCTCGTCGTCGGTGAACTGCTTCATGACCTCGGCCGCGTGCTCCTGCTCGAGCTGCATGAGGATCACGGCCACGCGCTGGGCGCCGCTGAGCGTGCCGGGGCGCTGCACGCTCACGCGCGGCCCCCGTCGTCCATCATCGCGCGCAGCAGGTCGGCGGTCTTCGCCGGGTCGCGCTGGGCTAGCGCGTTGAGCTCGGCGCGCTTGACCTCGCTGCTCGTCGGCTCGGCCGGGATCAGCTGCGTGATCGGCACGGTCGCGGGCTCGGCGGGGCCGGCGATCAGCTCGTCCCAGGCCGCGCTGTCGACGGCGCCGCGCTGCTCGTGCAGCTCGCCGATGTCGATCGGCTCGCGCTTCGGCTTGCGGGCGGCGCGGGCGACGATGATCGCCAGCACGATCGATCCGATCAGTACGGCCAGCGCGATGGCGCCGGTCTGGATGAGGGACTGCATCTGCCCCTCCTGCTCGGCCGCGCGCGCCTCGGCCAGCGCCGCCTCGGCGCCCTCCGCCGCCGTCGTGTCGAAGTCGACCACCTGCACGGCCACCGCGTCGCCACGGGCCGCGTCGATGCCGGCGGCCGCTGCCACCAGCTGCTCGATGTTCGCGACGTCGGCGCCGCCGAGCGCGGCCTGGTTGAGCGCGACCGAGACGGTCTGGCGCTCCACGCCGCCGGCCGGGGTGGTGACGGTCTCGACCGTGCGGTCGATCGCGTTGGTGCGGCTGGACGACTCGTTCGTGTACGCGCCGTCGCCGGCGGCGCCCTCCGCCTGCGGCACGGCGATGTTGTCGGGCCCCAGCACACCGGCGGCGCCCTGCTGCTCGCCCGTGTAGCTCTCGGTGTCGGTCTGCTCGGTGAGCGCCGGGGCGCCCTCGGGCACGCCGTAGGACTCGCTCGTGCGCTCGCTCACGCCCTGCGCCACGTCGGCCGAGACGATCACGGAGCTGTTGCCGGTGCCGACGATGCGGTCGAGCATGGTCGTGACCGCCGCGGCTACCCGCGTCTCGTACTCGTTCGCCTGATCGCCGGAGCTGCCGGTGGCACCGCCGCCGACCGTCGAGAGCACCGTGCCGTCGGCGTCGATGACGGCCACGTCGGTGTTCGACATGCCCTGCACCGCGGCCGAGACCAGGTGCACGATCGCCTGCACCTGCTCGGTGGAGAGGGTGGTGCCGCTGCGAGTGGCGACGAAGACGGATGCGGTCGGGTCGCGCTGCTCGCTGACGAACACCGTCTCCTCGGGCAGCGCGAGGCGCACCGTGGCCGTCTCGACGCCGCTGATCGCCGAGATCGTGGCCGCGAGCTCGCCCTCGAGGGCGCGCTGGTAGGTCACGTTCTGCTGGAACTCGCTGGCGGTGACGCCCATCTGGTCGAGCAGGTTGTACCCCTGCGAGTTGTCGCCGGGCAGACCCGACGAGGCGAGCGCGAGGCGCTGGTCGTAGACGTCGCCCTCGGCGACGAGCACGGTCGAGCCGCCGTCGGCGAGCTCGTAGGGCACGCCGCTCGCCTGCAGCTCCTCGACGACCGCGCTCGCATCGGTGGCGTTGAGGCCGGAGAAGAGCGGGGTGAGGGTCGGGCGCGCCAGCCAGCTGACGAGCGCGACGGCGCCGAGCACGACCGCGGCCACGCCGATGATCGCGATGGTGAGCTGGGCGGGCGAGAAGCCGCGCGCCCAGGCGCTGAGCCGCTGCCAGACGTTCTGCACTGCAGCGGGCATCAGGCCTGCATCCTCATGATCTCGTTGAAGGCCTCGACGCCGCGGTTGCGCATGGTGGCGATGACCTCGAGGGTCATGCTCGAGCGCGCCGCCGCGATGGTGGCGTCGTGGATGTCGGTCAGGTCGCCGGTGACGGCGGCGATCGCCAGCTCGTTGGAGACGCCGGAGAGGCGCTGAGCCTCGTCGACCGCTCCGGTGAGCTGGGTCGCGAAGGTGCCGCCGCGCTCGGCGGCCGCGGCCGCCTCCGTGGCGGAGACGCCGATCGGGGCCGTGCTGATCGGGGCGATCCCGGCGATGCCGGCGCCCGCATCCGCTCGCTGCACGCCGCCGACGGCGCTCAGCATCTCGCTGCCGAAGAAGGCCATCAGCCACGACCGATCTGGATGCCGGCGAGGTACGTCTCGCGGGCCCGGTCGACGACGGCGGCGCTGGCCTGGTAGCCGCGCTGCGCCATGATCAGGCTGCCCATCTGCTCGGCCATGTCGATGTCGGGGTAGCGCACGTAGCCCTCCGCGTCGGCGAGCGGGTGGTCGGGGCTGTAGACCACGCGGCCCTCGGGGTCGCCGAAGGCGGCGCTCGCGTAGGCGCCGGTCGTTCCCTCGCCGGCCTGGATGGCCACGTAGCGGGTCTGGAAGGCCGCGCCGTCGGTGCTCGTGACCGTGTTCACGTTGGCGAGGTTGTCGCTCACCGCGTCGAGCCACTTGCGGTGCGCGGTGAGCCCGGTGCCGGCGATGCCGATCGCGTCGAAGGTCATCAGCTGCCTCGCAGGGCCGTGCGCACGCCGCTGAACTGGCCGTCCATCGCGTTCGCCGCGAACTGGTAGCGCAGCACCGTGTCGACGTTCGAGAGCGTCTCGGTGTCGAGGTTGACGTTGCCGCCGTCGGTGCGGGTCGGCTCGAGCGACAGCGCCGTGGTCGCGCGGACGTTCCCGTCGCCGCGGGCGGCGGAGCGCGCGAGCTCCTCCTCGAACTGCACCCGGCCGGCCTGGTAGCCGGGGGTGTTCACGTTCGCGATGTTGTCCGCTATCTGGCGCTGCCGTTGGGCCAGGCCGTCGAGCGCGCTGTGCAGCACGTTGAAGGTCACCGAAGTCATGGCGGTTGCTCGTCTTCCCGAAAAGAGCGAAGCGGCCGATCCATGGCCTCCCGAAACGGGGCGATCCATGCCCCGCAACAGGCACTCTCGGCGGGCGTGAGCAGCTTGTAAGCGCTGTCCGGGGCCCAGTTCGGGGGTCAGTGCCTCGGCGGGCGAGAGATTCGAGGTCTGCCGCGCCGGCCGGGATGCGAGCGGATGCGCGGAGCGGTCAGGCCGACACGTCGAGGTAGCGGGGCACGGCCGCTCCCCCGGTCGCCTCGACGGCGTCGATGGCGCCGCGCTGGCGGTCGAGGTCGAGCAGCTCGGCGCGCAGCGCGGCGATGTGCTCGGCTTGCAGCGCGAGCAGCCGCTCGGCGCGGCCCCGCAGCTCGGCCGGGATGGGGCCGGCCAGCGTCGGCGGGCTCCAGCGCTCGAGCGTGGTGGTGCTCAGCGCCGCCTCGAGCTCGTCGAGGGCGCGCGCCCAGGCGCGGGCGGCGAGGTCGGGGGCTGCGGTGGTCGTCATCGGCGGATGCGCTTCTTCTGCGATCGGGATCGTCGAGCGGATGCGGGCGGCAGGCTCAGGCGATGCCGCGCGCGGCCAGCTCGGGCGAGCCGGCGGCGGTCGCCTCGGCCGCCTGACGGAAGCCGTCGGCGACGGGCTCGAGGATGCGGATGCACTCGCGGGTGCGCCGCACGTCGCCCTCGACGTTGGCGCGCACCATCTCGCTGCCGACGAAGTTGTAGATGCCGAGCAGCTGCGCCGCGCCGTCCCAGGCCTCGGTGTTCAGCGCGCTCGCGAGCTCGGCGACGATGGCCTGCGCGTGGATGAGCTGCGTGCTCGCCTCGGCGAAGTCGCTCTGCTCCTGCGCGCGCTCGGCTCGGGCCAGATCGAGCAGCGCGCGGTCGAAGAGCATGACCACGAGCTGCGCGGGGGTGGCGGACTGCACGGACTTGCGCAGGTACTCGGCCTTGGCTCGGCCGGCGGTGCTCTGCTGAGCGCTGAGGAGGGTCATCGGTTGCTCCCGCTGTTCATGGTCGGCAGGGTCGCGAGCTGGCTGGTGAGCCAGGTGCCCTGGGTCTGCAGGTTGGAGAGGGTGACCTCGAGGGCCGCGTAGGTCTTCTCGAGGGTCGCGCGCCGGGTGGCGAGGCTGGTGTCCCACTTCTCGATGCGCTCGGTGAGGCTCTTCGAGAGCGACTGCTGACCGGTGACCTTGGCCGTGATGACGCCCTGACGCGGGTCGGAGAGGTTCTTGGCGGTCTCCTCGACGCGGGCACCGAGCGTCGCCACCGCGGCCAGCGTCTTCTGCGGGTCCTTCGCGAGCGCGGCCTCGAACTTCGCGGCATCGAAGCTGAACACGCCGGTCTTGTCGACCGTGATGCCGTACTCGCTCGGCGAGGCGCCGTCGATCGGGGCGATGAAGGCCGTGCTGAGCTGGTTCTTCGCCTCGCGGGCGGTGCCGTCGCCGGCGAGCGTGCCGCCGGTCGTCGCGCCGCCGTCGGAGGCGGAGGTGATCCGGCTGTTGCTGGTGATGTAGCCCAGCGCCGAGGAGAGGTTCGCGACGATGCCGCCGACCTTCGCGCTCACGGCCTTCGCGTCGCGCGACACGGTCACGGTCACGGGCGTCTCGGAGGCCTCGGTGACGGCGAGCGCGACGCCGGGCAGCACGTCGGCGAAGGTGTTGCCGGCGGAGGTGACCGTCTGCGCGGCGCCGGTGCCGGGCCAGAGGGTCACCTGCGCGTCCTGCGCCTCGCTGACGACGGCCGCGCCGTCGGCGGCGAAGAGGTCCGCCGCCCCCTCGGGGATGCCCGCGGAGGCACCGGCGTAGACCGAGAACCTCGCCTCGGCGCCGGTCTCGTTCGAAGCGAACTGCAGCCGGTAGAGGGCGTTGCCGTCGTCGTCGGTGCCGGCCGCGACGCGGGTGGCGGTGATACCGAGCCCGGATCGGTTGACGGCGGAGGCGACGTCGCTCATCGAGCTCGAGGATGCGGTCAGCTCGTGCCGCTCGCCGCCGATCTCGATCGTGATGGCGCCCGAGGCGTCCGCCCACGCGGCGCTCGTCGCCGTGACCGCGGTCTGGCCCTGCGCGAGCCGGTCGACCGTGAACTTCAGCGTGCCGGCCGCGGCACCGTCGCCGAGCGTGGCCGTCACGCCGGTGCTGCTGCTCGTCGCGGAGGCCGCGTCGACCTTCGCGGCGCTCGTGAGCTTGCCGGCGTTGGCCGCGAGGTTCGCGACGGTGGAGTTGAGCGTCTGGTACGCGGAGACGAGCGTGCCGACCTTGGCCTGCTTCTGCTTCAGCAGGGTCTGCGGGTTGGCCTCGAGCTGCATCAACTGGTTGATGAGGTCAGCGGTCTTGAGACCGCTCACGAGTCCGTCGATGGCGGCCACGGGGTGCTCCTCTGCGCGGAAGTGATGGGGGTGCCCGGCGGGGGGGGGGCGGGGGGGCCCCCCCCCCCCCCCCCCCCGCGCGCCGCGGGGCGCGCCCGCCCCCCCCGCCCC
>JASCOA010000070.1 GCA_029959365.1 Microbacteriaceae bacterium PS02343
CGCGGATTTGGTAATAAGCCACCGGCGCGGGGGCGCGGAGGCCGCCCAGCCCGGCCACCCCCACGTCCATGAGCACGACGTCCGGGCGGTGCGCGCGGGCGACCTCGATGGCCTCCTGGCCGTCGCCGGCCTCGCCGACGACCTCGATGCCGTCCTCGGCCTCGAGCACCATGCCGAAGCCGCGGCGCACGAGCACCTGGTCGTCGACGAGCAGGATGCGGATCGACTCGTTCATGGGGCACCTCCGGTGCGCAGCGACACGTGCACGGCCCATCCCCCCTCGGGGCGCGGGCCGGCGTCCACGGTACCCGCGTAGAGCGCGGCGCGCTCGCGCAGGCCGAGCAGCCCGCGACCGGCGCCCTGCGAGGTCTGCTCGCCGCCGGGTCCGTCGTCGACGACCTCGATGCCGACGCCGTACCCGGACCAGTGGACGGAGGCGGACACCGTCGCTCCAGGTGCGTAGCGGAGCGCGTTCGTCAGCGACTCCTGCACGATGCGGTAGACCACGAGTCCGAGCGACTGGTCGTCGGTGGGCTCCCCGGACGTCCGGTACTCGAGCCGCACACCGGCCGCCCGGAAACCGGCGACGAGTCCGTCCAGCTCCGCCGCGCCGGGCTGCGGGCGGCGCTCGGCCGCCTCGCCCTCCTCGCTCAGCACGCCGAGCAGGCGGCGCACCTCGGCGAGGGTGCCGCGCCCGGTCTCGGCCACCTGGGCCATCGTCTCGGAGGCCTGCTCCGGCTTCGTCCTCGACGCCGCGGCGGCGCCCTCCGAGAGGGCGATCATGACGGAGACGCTGTGCGCGATCACGTCGTGCATCTCGCCGGCGATGCGGCTGCGCTCCTGTGCGCTCGCGATGCGGGCCTGTGCGTCGCGCTCCCGGGCGAGCTGCCCGGCGCGGTCGATGAGCGCCTGCGTGTACCGGCGCCGGTTGCCCACGCTCGTGCCCATGAGGGTGGCGATGAGCAGGAAGATGACCACGCTCGAGACCGCCGAGAGGCCCATGCCGAGGTCGAGCGGCACGTCGCTGCGGAGCAGGCCCAGCGGCCCCGCGACGCCCAGGATGACGCCTCCGGCCGAGGCCCCGGCGACCGTGGCGAAGCCGATCCAGGCTGCGCGGGACGAGTGGAAGGCGCCGACCGTGTAGAGCGCCACGAGCACGGGCAGCGGTTCCGTGCCGAGCGCCATCGGCAGCGGCAGGACGGAGACGATCGCGCTCGCCACGAGCACCGCGATCGGCAGGCGGCGGCGCAGTCCCAGCAGCACGCCGAGCCCGACGGCGAGCAGCGCGGAGAGGCCGAGCCACCAGAACGGATGCGGCAGGTCCCAGAGGTCGGTCGTGCCGTTCTGGGCGGCGAGGCCGGCGCCGCCGAGCAGCAGCAGGCCGCTCGGCAGCGCGTAGGCGGAGATGACGACCGCGTCGACGACGCGGGGGTGCCGGCGCAGCCAGCTGCGGAAGCCGCCGGGCGGCTTGGGCAGCGCGAGATCCCCGGCATCGCCGTGAGGCGACGCCGGGGATCCCTGCGCTGCGATCTCGATCAGGCGTCCCGACCCTTGAGCGCCACGGCGCCGATCACGAGGGCGGCGGCCGGCCACGCAGCGGTCACGAGCGTCGCCCCGATCGGTTCCAGGGTCTGCTCGCCGAACAGCGGGTTGCCCTCAATCATCGACATGGCGCCGCCCGCGTTCGAGAGCAGGTACGGCGAGAGGTCGCCGATCCAGTCGATCGACATGCTGAGCAGCCCGAGCACGGTGGTGAGCACCAGCAGCACGCCGACGACGATCGCGATGCCGCCGGCCGCGGAGCGCACGAGCGTGCCGATGCCGAGCCCGAAGAGGCTCACGAAGCCGAGGTAGACGGCTGCGCCGAGGAACGCCAGCAGCACCGGACCGTCGAGCGTCGCGTCGAAGCCCTCCCGCCCGAGGAAGGACAGCGCTGCGAGGTAGGCCGCGGCGATGCTCACGGCGCCGAGGAGGAAGGTCCACACGAAGGTGACGACCGCCTTGCCCGCGAGCACCGCGAGGCGGCCGGGGACCGCGGTCACGCTCGATCGGATCATGCCCGTCGAGTACTCGCCCGAGATCGAGAGCACGCCCTGCACGCCGGCGACGAGCACCGCCATGACCGAGCCCGACGTGGCTACGAGCACCACGACGTACTGGCTCTGCTCCGGCGTGATGGGCAGAGCCTCGCCGGTGGGGCCCAGCGCCGTGAAGCCGCCGGTGGAGGACATGAGCACGGCCAGGCCGACCCAGAGCAGCAGGATCACCGCGCTCGTCCAGTAGGTCGAGCGCAGGCTGGTGAACTTGATCCACTCGGAGCGCAGCACGCCGCCGAAGCCGAGTCGTGCATCCGCTCGAACGGATGCGGTGGCCGTCGCGGTCATCGCGCACCTCCCTGCGTCGTGGCCGGCACGCCGCCGGCGCGGTACTCGACCTCGTCCTGGGTGAGGCTCATGTAGGCCTCCTCGAGCGAGCTGGAGACCGGGGTCAGCTCGTGCAGCACGACGCCGGCGGCCGCGGCCGCCTCGCCGATCTGCTCGGCGGTGACGCCGCTGAGGCTGATCGCCCCGTCCGGCAGCTGCGTGCCCGGCGCAGCCGGCAGCGCGGCGGCGAGGAGATCGGGCCGCGGCGTGCGGACCCGCACCGAGCTCTGACCGGAACCGGAGATGAACTCCTGCACCGGCGCATCGGCGAGCACCTGGCCGCGGCCCAGCACGATGATGTGGTCGGCGGTCAGCGCCATCTCGCTCATGAGGTGCGAGCTGAGCAGCACCGTGCGACCCTCGGCCGCGAGCGAGCGCACGAGCTTGCGCACCCAGGTGACGCCCTCGGGGTCGAGTCCGTTGACCGGCTCGTCGAGGATGAGCGTCCTCGGGTCGCCGAGCAGCGCGGCGGCGATGCCGAGGCGCTGGCCCATGCCGAGCGAGAAGCCGCCGACGCGCTTGCGGGCGACCTGCTCCAGGCCCGTGATGCCGATCACCTCGTGCACCCGCTGCTTGCCGATGCCGTGCGTCGCGCCGATGGCGAGCAGGTGGTGGTAGGCGCTGCGGCCGGTGTGCACGGCCTTCGCGTCGAGCAGCACGCCGACCTCGCGCAGCGGCGCGCGGTGCTCCGCGTACCGCTTGCCGTTCACGGTCACGCTGCCGCTCGTGGGCTTGTCGAGCCCGACGATCATGCGCATGGTGGTGGACTTGCCGGCGCCGTTCGGGCCGAGGAAGCCCGTCACCTTGCCGGGCTGCACGGTGAAGTCGACATCGTCGACCGCCGTCTTGGTGCCGTAGCGCTTCGTGAGCGCTCGTGCCTCGATCATGGAACCCCTCCAGTCGGTGGGCGGGCTTCTGCCCGCGACCTCCACGCTAGAGAGCGTCGACCCCGTCGGGCGTCATCCGAGCGGATCGAGCGGATGCGCGCCGGTGGCACCCTGGTACCAACCGAGCGGATGCGGTCACACCGCGCGCAGGACCGCCACGACCTTGCCGAGGATGTCGGCGTGGTCGCCCAGGATCGGCTCGTAGCTGCTGTTGCGGGGGAGCAGCCAGCGGTGGCCGTCGCGTTCGCGGAACACCTTGACGGTCGCCTCCTCGTCGAGCATCGCCGCGACGATCTCGCCGTTCTCGGCGGTCTGCTGCGTACGCACGACGACCCAGTCGCCGTCGCAGATGGCCGCGTCGATCATCGAGTCGCCGACGACCTTGAGCATGAAGAGCTCGCCTTTGCCGACGAGCTGGCGCGGCAGCGAGTAGATCTCGTCGACCTGCTGCTCGGCGGTGATCGGGATGCCCGCGGCGATGCGGCCGACGAGCGGCACCATGGCGGCGTCGCCCACGGGCGTCGCATCGACGTCCGGCGTCGGCACGTCGAGCAGCACCTCGAGCGCGCGCGGGCGGTTCGGGTCCCTGCGGATGGCGCCGGCGAGCTCGAGCTGGTTGAGCTGATGGGTGACGCTCGAGAGGGAGGAGAGACCGACCGCGTCGCCGATCTCGCGCATGCTCGGCGGGTAGCCGCGACCGGCGACGGACTGCTGGATCGCCTCGAGGATCGCCTGCTGCTTCGCCGTCAGCGCCTTCTTCGCGCGCGGTGCGCCGTTCGTGCCGTCCATCCTCGTCCACCCTCCTGGTGTCCGCCGTTCCGCGTCCCGGGGCGGATGTCGGTGGTCCCTGATTGCCTGATCCCGGCGTTCGAAACTGTATCCAGTTCCGGAGTCGAGGCAAAGCTGTGTTCGAAGCGTGTCGCGAGAAAGCTCGCGATTCCGCCCGGAAACAGCTTGCTTCGAACCTCATTCGAAGATATCTTCGGAACACGGCTTCGGTTGAGCGTCGCACGACCTTCCCGAACCGCCCGGTCATCCGACCGGCATCGACCGCAGAGAGACATGAGGAGCAGACGACATGAGCATCGCAGCCCCCACGAGCACCGCCGCCCTTCAGCAGCCGCGCACCCGCCTGCGCCTCACGCGCCGCGGGCGCATCGTGCTCACCGGTCTCGCAGCGCTGCCGTTGCTCGTCGGTGTGGTGCTGGCCGCACTCAACGGCGGCGCGGCCTCGGCCGACGCCGTGCCCACGGTCGTCACCGTGCCCGCCGGCGGCTCGCTCTGGACGCTCGCCAGCGAGGTGGCGCCCGATGCAGATCCCCGCGACGTCGTCGCGGGTCTCGTGGCGGCGAACGACCTGCAGACCTTCGCAGTCCGCGCTGGTGAGCAGCTGGTCGTGCCGGAGCAGTACGCCGGCTGATCGCCGTGGCTCGAACGCCAGTAGCCTGATCGGGTGACGAGTCTCGACGACCTCCCCATCCGCGACGACCTCCGCGGTCACACGCCCTACGGCGCCCCCCAGGCGCCGGTGCGTTATCAGCTCAACGTCAACGAGAACACGCATCCGGTCCCGCAAGAGGTCGTCGACGAGGTGCTCGCCGACATCGCGGTGGCGCTCCGCGGGGTGAACCGCTACCCGGACCGTGAGTTCACGGCGCTGCGCGAGGGTCTCGCCGGCTATCTCGGCAACGGCATCGCGCCCGAGCAGGTCTGGGCCGCCAACGGGTCGAACGAGGTCATCCAGCACGTCCTGCAGGCGTTCGGCGGTCCGGGGCGCACGGTGCTCGGGTTCCCACCCACGTACTCGATGCACTCGATGATCACGACGGGCACGGGCAGCACGTGGGTGACGGGTCAGCGCGACGCGGGCTACGCCATCACGCCCGAGACCGTCGTCCGCGAGATCGAGAGGCACGACCCCGATGTGCTCTTCCTCTGCGCACCCAACAACCCGACGGGCACCCCGCTGCCGATCGAGACGATCGAGGCGGCCTACGCGGCCAGCCGGGGCATCGTGCTCGTCGACGAGGCGTACGCGGAGTTCGCGCGCCCGGGCACCCGGAGCGCTCTCGACCTGCTGCCCGGCCGACCCCGCCTGCTCGTCTCCCGCACGATGAGCAAGGCCTTCGCCTTCGCCGGTGTGCGCCTCGGCTACCTCGCCGCGGACCCGGCGGTGATCGATGCGCTGCGCCTCGTGCGGCTGCCGTACCACCTCTCGGCGCTCACGCAGGCGGCGGCGACGGCCGCGCTGCGGCACGCCCCCGTCATGCTCGCGACGGTCGGCGACATCGCGGCGCAGCGCGACCGCATCGTCGCCGAGCTGCCGGCGCTCGGCTACGAGCCGTACCCGAGCGATTCGAACTTCGTGTTCTTCGGCGGCGTCGACGACCCGAACGCGGTCTTCGAAGCGCTGTTCGCCCGCGACATCCTCATCCGAGACGTCGGCATCCCCGGCCACCTGCGGGTCACGGCGGGCACGGCGGAGGAGACCGACTACTTCCTCCGCTCGCTCGCCGAGGTCTCCGGCCGCTGAGCGATCCGGCGCGGAGGGCCCGGGGCGCCGCTCAGTAGAGTGGACGCATGACCTCTGGGCCCTCCATCGCCACTCCCGCCCGCGTCGCGGAGATCAGCCGCGCCACCAGCGAGTCGAGCATCGAGCTGCGCCTCGACCTCGACGGCACGGGTGCCTCGTCGATCGACACCGGCGTGCCGTTCTTCGATCACATGCTCACGGCGTTCGCGAAGCACTCGCTCACGGACCTGACCGTCAGGGCCACGGGCGACACCCACATCGACGTCCACCACACGGTCGAGGACACGGGAATCGTGCTCGGCACCGCCATCCGCCAGGCCCTGGGCGACAAGTCCGGCATCGCGCGGTTCGGCGACGCGCTCGTGCCGCTCGACGATGCCCTCGCGCAGGCGGTCGTCGACATCTCGGGCCGCCCCTACCTCGTGCACGCCGGCGAGCCCGCCGGCTTCGAGCTGCACCTCATCGGCGGCCACTTCACTGGTTCGATGATCCGGCACGTCTTCGAGGCGATCACCTTCGCCGCCGGGCTCACGGTGCACCTGAACGTGCTCGCCGGCCGCGACCCGCACCACATCGCCGAGGCGGAGTTCAAGGCCTTCGCCCGCGCCTTCCGGCAGGCCAAGGCCTGGGACGCCGAGGTCGACGGCGTGCCGTCGACCAAGGGCAAGCTCTGATGGCGGCGAAGGTCGCCGTCCTCGACTACGGCAGCGGCAACGTCCACTCCGCGGTCAAGGCGCTCGAGGCCGCCGGTGCCGAGGTGGAGCTCACCGGTGACCGCCGCGCCGCGCTCGAGGCCGATGGACTGCTCGTTCCCGGGGTCGGCGCGTTCCCCGCGGTCATGGACGCGTTGAACGCCGCGCGAGGCGGGTCGATCGTCGAGTCGCGCCTCGCCGGCGGCCGTCCCGTGCTCGGCATCTGCGTCGGCATGCAGGTCTTCTTCGAGCGCGGCATCGAGCGCGGGGTCGAGGCCGAGGGACTGGGGGAGTGGCCGGGCACCGTCTCGGTGCTGCCGAGCCCGATCCTGCCGCACATGGGCTGGAACACCGTCGATGCCGCCGAGGGATCGGTGCTCTTCGACGGCCTGCACGACGAGCGGTTCTACTTCGTGCACTCCTACGCCGCGCAGGAGTGGACCCTCGACGTGATCCCGCCGTTCCCGCAGCCGCACGTCACCTGGGCCGAGCACGGGGGGCGCTTCATCGCCGCCGTGGAGAACGGTCCGCTCTCGGCCACGCAGTTCCACCCGGAGAAGTCGGGCGAGGCGGGCATCCGACTGCTGCGCAACTGGATCGACTCGCTCTGAGCCGCCGAGCGCGATGCCGCTCCGGGGAATACCCGGGGCGTCACCGCGGTTCAAGGATCTCCGCCGGCCGGGGCTAGGATCGTCCACGGCCATCCGCCCGCCCCACAGAAAGCACCGCCCGAACGCATGAGCGAGTTCAACCGCACCCCCGCACTGACCCTGCTCCCGGCGGTCGACGTGGCCGACGGCAAGGCCGTCCGCCTCACCCAGGGCGAGGCCGGCACGGAGACCAGCTACGGCGAGCCGCTCGCAGCGGCCCAGCAGTGGGTCGACGGCGGCGCGGAGTGGATCCACCTCGTCGACCTCGATGCCGCCTTCGGTCGCGGCGACAACCGCGCCGTCATCAAGAAGGTCATCAAGTCGTTGCGCGGCGACGTCAACTTCGAGCTCTCGGGCGGCATCCGCGACGACGCGACCCTCGAGGCCGCGCTCGCGACCGGCGTGACGCGCATCAACCTGGGCACCGCGGCGCTCGAGAACCCCGAGTGGGCCGCGAGCGTCATCGCGACCTACGGCGAGGCGATCGCCGTCGGGCTGGACGTGCGCGGGACGACGCTCGCGGCGCGCGGCTGGACGCAGGACGGCGGAGACCTCTGGGCCGTGCTCGACCGCCTCGAGGAGGCCGGCTGCTCGCGCTACGTCGTCACCGACGTGACGAAGGACGGCACGCTCAAGGGCCCGAACATCGAGCTGCTGCGCCAGGTGATGGAGCGCACCGACAAGCCGGTGGTCGCCTCCGGCGGCATCTCGAGCCTCGACGACATCGCCGAGCTGCGCGAGCTCGTGCCCGCGGGCCTCGAGGGCGCGATCGTCGGCAAGGCGCTCTACGCGGGCGCCTTCACGCTGCCCGAGGCGATGGACGTCGCCGGCTTCTGATGCCGGAGCACGACCACGATCCCCTGAAGGACTCGGCGGGCCGGCCGTGGGCCGGTCGCCAGTTCGAGGAGAACCGCAGCGCCGCGGACGACGGCACGGCCCCGCCGGCGCTGCTCTCCGCGGTGGCGGCGTTCCGCGCCGGTGAGACCGGGCCCGCTGCGGTGGTGGATGCGCTGCGCGGAGCACGACTGCTCATCCCGCTGGTCGCCAAGCTCGGCGAGGCGGGGGAGGGCGCGCACGGCCGCACCGTCGACAAGAGCGCCGAGCTCGCGATCGTGACCGTCGCCGGTCCGGACGGGCGCGACGTGCTGCCCGTCTTCTCCTCGGTCACGGCGATGTCGGCGTGGAATCCGAAGGCGCGACCCGTCCCGGCCGACGGAGTGCGGGTGGCTCTGGCCGCGGCGAGCGAGCGCACCGACCTGGTGGTGCTCGACCCCGCCTCCGAGACCGAGTTCGCCGTGCGCCGGCCCGCGGTCTGGGCGATGGCGCAGGGCGTGCCGTGGCTGCCGAGCGGTGAGGACCCGGAGGTGCTCGCCGCCTTCGCGGCGGTCATCGAGCCGGAGCCCGCGGTCGCCGAAGCGCTCGTGCAGGCCGGCGACCCGGGTGCCCGGATGCAGGGCCCCGAGATCGTGCTGCGCCTGCGCCTGCGCCCCGGTCTCGACCGGGCAGCGCTGCAGCAGCTGCTCGAGCGCGTGCAGCAGCGCATCGCCTCCTCCGCGGTGATCGCGGAGCGCGTCGACTCGATGAGCCTCAAGCTCGAGTCCGCCGACTGACCGCTGCTGCGCCGCAGGGGCGGCGGCGCAGCGGTGAGCTCAGATCACCGAGCCGGTGAACTTCTCGCCAGGGCCCTTGCCGGGCGCGTCGGGGATGCTCGAGGCCTCACGGAACGCGAGCTGCACCGAGCGCAGCCCGTCGCGCAGCGGGCGCGCGTGCGAGTCGCTGATCTCCGGTGCCGCGGCCGTGACGAGGCCAGCGAGCGCGTTGATGAGCTTGCGCGCCTCATCGAGGTCGGTCTGGTTCGCCGGATCGTCGGCGAGGCCGCACTTGACCGCGGCCGCGCTCAGCAAGTGGATCGCGACGGTGTTGATGACCTCGACGGCCGGCACCTCCGCGATGTCCCGGGACTCGATGTTCGACTCGGCAGTCTGATCCGACATGCTCGCCTCTCGCTTGCAGGCTCTCGCTCTGCTATTCTGATGCAGGCTTCAGCGCCGTCAGGCTGTCTGAAGAGGAAGAGGAGATTCTCCCACCCGCGCATACCGTCACAGGTTACCGGGTCTTGGCACTCCGCCCCGAGGGTTCGCTCGAGGGGCAGGCAGGGTGCGGCGCACCGCTTCGGCGGGGCGTTCGGATGGCCGTGCGCCATCCCGCGTGTTGAACTCCTCTCCGCCCCGCCGGCGTTCGTCGGTGGAGGGCCCAGTCATCGAACAGAGGAGACACGCATCAGCGATCCGCGCACCAATGACCGCATCCGGGTTCCCGAGGTCCGCCTCGTCGGCCCCGGCGGCGAGCAGGTCGGCATCGTCCGCATCGAGGACGCACTGCGCCTTGCTCAGGAAGCCGACCTGGATCTGGTGGAGGTCGCCCCGAACTCCCGCCCGCCCGTGGTCAAGATCATGGACTACGGCAAGTTCAAGTACGAGGCGGCGCAGAAGGCCAAGGAGGCCCGACGCAACCAGGCGAACACGATCCTCAAGGAGGTCCGTTTCCGCCTCAAGATCGACAAGCACGACTACGAGACCAAGCGCAAGCGCGCCGAGGGCTTCCTCGCGGAGGGCGACAAGGTCAAGGCCATGATCCTGTTCCGGGGTCGCGAGCAGTCGCGTCCCGACCAGGGCGTGCGCCTCCTCCAGCGCTTCGCGGAGGACGTCGCCGAGTTCGGCTCGGTGGAGTCCACCCCCACGATCGACGGCCGCAACATGACCATGGTCATCGCACCGCACAAGAACAAGTCCGAGGCCAAGGCCGAGCAGAACGCGCAGCGCGCGGCGAGCAAGGCGGAGTCGAAGGCAGCGCCGGAGGCTCCGGCCCCCGCCGCCGCCGCAGAGTAAGAGAAAGAGAAACGATGCCCAAGCAGAAGACCCACTCCGGGGCCAAGAAGCGCTTCAAGCTCACCGGCAGCGGCAAGGTCATGAAGCAGCAGGCCGGCATGCGCCACAACCTCGAGGTCAAGGCCTCGAAGCGCAAGGCCCGCCTCAACCAGGACCAGGTCCTCGCCCCGGGCGACGCCAAGGTCGCCAAGAAGCTCCTCGGTCACTGACCGACCCCGAACGGTAAGGAAGTAACGACATGGCACGCGTCAAGCGGGCAGTAAACGCACACAAGAAGCGCCGGACCATCCTCGAGCGGGCCGAGGGCTACCGCGGCCAGCGGTCGCGCCTCTACCGCAAGGCCAAGGAGCAGGTCACCCACTCCCTCGTCTACGCGTACCGGGACCGTCACGCGAAGAAGGGCGAGTTCCGTCGCCTGTGGATCCAGCGCATCAACGCGGCGAGCCGCGCCAACGGCCTGACCTACAACCGCCTCATCCAGGGCCTGTCCCTGGCCGGCGTCGAGGTCGACCGTCGCATCCTGGCCGAGCTCGCCGTGCACGAGCCCGCGACCTTCGCCGCGCTCGTCGAGACCGCGAAGAAGGCCCTCCCGGCCGACACCTCGGCTCCGAAGGCCGACGCCGCGGCCTGACGCCGACCGCGGTCGCGAGACCGTGCAGCTCCCGAACGGGGCGCCCCCCCCAGCGGGGGCCCCCGTCGGCGGTCCCGCCGCGGCCGCGCCGGCCCCCCCCCCGCCCCCCCGTTGCTCCGCCGAGGGCACCAGGGCCTCCGCATCGATGACGAGTCGCAGGAACGCCACGAGCGTCTCGGCCGGATCGACGGCGCCCGCATCGTGCAGCCACTGCAGCTGCAGGCCGTCCCAGAGCCCGATGAGCATCACCGCAGCGCTCGCCGGCGGCAACCCCTCGCGCAGGGCGCCTGCGGCGCGCAGCGCGAGGAACTCCGCCTCGTACTCGCGGCGCAGGGTCGCGAAGCGCCGCGCGAAGTAGTCGCGCGCCGGATGCTCGGTCGTCGCCGATTCCGCGGTGAGGATGCTGTAGAGCTGGATGAGCCGGGGCACGCGCTCGTTCGCGATCGCCTGCCCGACGATCACGGCCGGGAACGAGGGCCGCGACTGCGGGTCGTGGTGGAATCGGTGCTCGTCGCGACGGGTCATGGTCGCGTGGAGCAGATCGACCTTGGCCGGGTAGTGGTGCTGCAGCGTCGAGAGGCTGATGCCGGCAGCCTCGGCGACCTGCCGCAGCGTGGCGGCCCGCCAGCCGTGGGCGGCGAAGACCTCGGTGGCCGCCTCGAGGATGGCATCCCGTCGTCCGGCGGTCTTCGCGTAGGGGCCGCGGGGTCCGCGCGTCGCCGCAGGCTCCGCATCCGTCGTCGTCACATCGCTCCGATCCCCGGCACCTCGTCGTGCCCGCGGTCGCCTCAGCGCCGTGATCGTCACTGTACCCCGAATGCGGGTCAAGCGACCGTCTTTGGTGTTAGCGTGACCGGACCGCAGCGCCGCGGGCCGGAGCCGTCAGGTCCGCGGCGATCCGCACGACGAAGTGAGGACCGATGAACGCTCTGTCGAGACGACAACTCCTGACCCTCGGGGTCGGCGCCACCGCGGCGACGATCCTCGCCGGCTGCTCCACACCCGGCACGACCTCGGTGAACACGCAGCCGACGCTGCCCCCGGCCGACGGCCCGATCACGATCACCTACTGGGCCTGGCTCAAGGACCTGCAGAAGGTCGCGGACGTCTGGAACGCCACGCACCCCGACGTGCAGGTCGAGGTCTCCTGGATCCAGGGCGGCAACGCGGGCGGCTACCAGAAGCTCTACTCGGCCCTGGCCGCCGGCAGCGGCCCCGATCTCGCCCAGATCGAGATGCGCAGCCTGCCGGAGTTCATGCTCGTCAACGGCGTCACCGACCTCGGGCGCTACGGCGTCGAGCAGTACCGAGACCTCTACGACGAGACGCTGTGGAACCAGGTGAGCTTCACCGGCGGCGTCTACGCGATCCCGCAGGACTCCGGCCCGGTCGGCATGTACTACCGGCCCGACCTCTTCGAGGCGGCCGGGCTCGAGATCCCGGCGACGCGGGAGGAGTGGTTCGCCGCGGGCGAGGTCTTCCGCGATCAGGGCAGCTCCCTCATCGACGTCTTCCCGATCTCGGACACCTCCGGCTTCGCGGGCTACGCCGGCCAGGCCGGCGCCACCTGGTTCAAGGCGGATGAGGACGGTTGGCTCATCGACATGGCCGACGAGGCCACGCTCGAGGTCGCCCGGTTCTTCGACCGCGCGATCGACGAGCGCATCGTCGGCACGAGCTACAACCCCTACACGCCGGCCTGGTTCGCCGCCGCGGCGCGCGACGAGGTCGCCTCGCTGGTGAGCGCGAGCTGGGGGGACGCGCTGATGACCGGCATCAGCGGCGCCGAGGGCAAGTGGCGCGTGGCCCCCGCGCCGGTGTGGAGCACCGGCTTCGGCTCCACGTACCAGGGCGGTTCCACGGCGGCGGTGCTCAGCACCAGCCGGTACCCGAAGGAGGCGATGGAGTTCGCGATCTGGATGACCACCTCGCAGGAGGGCATCGACGCGATGATCCAGTACTCCGGCATCGGATGGTCGCCGGCGCGCGACACGATCGGCACCGTTCGCGAGGGCGGCGGCGAGTTCTTCGGCGGCCAGCGCTACAACACCGAGGTGTTCCAGCCCGCCACGCAGCAGCAGAACCCCGACTGGTCCTGGTGGCCGGTGACGCAGCAGAGCTTCAACATCCTGGCCGACGGCTTCCGCCGCAAGTCCAGCGGCGGCACGCTCGTCGACGCGGTCGTGCAGACCGAGGCGCAGGTCATCGAGGTCTTCCGCAACAAGGGCCTCACGATCCGGAAGGCGAGCCGATGACCACGACCGCACCCCGCGCATCCGCTCGACCCGATGGCCCGCCGCAGCCGCGCAAGCCCCGGGTGAGCGCGGTCACCCGTGCTCCGTGGATCCTGCTGGCGCCGTTCCTGGCGCTCTTCGGGCTCACCTTCCTGCTGCCGATCCTCGTGGCCATCGGCCAGAGCTTCACGAGCGTGACGCGCGCCGGGCTGTTCGGCGAGCAGGGCGTGAGCAGCCAGTTCGCCTGGTTCGACAACTACCGGCAGGCGCTCGAGGACGGCAACTTCATCGCCTCCATCGGACGCATGTTCCTCTTCGGCGCGGTGCAGGTGCCGATCATGATCGTGCTCTGCACGATCCTGGCGCTGCTGCTCGAGTCGGCGGCGGCGAAGCTGCCCGGTCTCTTCCGCGCCGCGTACTTCCTGCCCTACGGCATCCCCGGCGTGATCGCGACGATCCTGTGGTCGTTCCTCTACGTGCCCGGTCTCAGCCCGATCGTCGACATCGCCTCGAGCGCATTCGGGCTGCAGCTCGACTTCCTCGGCGCGGGCAGCGTGCTCTGGTCGATCGCGAACATCGTCACGTGGACCTACACCGGCTACAACATGATGATCATCATCGCCCAGCTCAAGGCCATCCCGACGGAGCTCTACGAGGCGGCCCGCGTCGACGGCGCCGGTCCCTGGCGCATCGCCCGCAGCATCCAGCTGCCGCTGATCCGGCCGGCGCTCGTGCTCACGACCGTGTTCTCGATCATCGGCACCCTGCAGCTCTTCGCCGAGGCCCAGCTGCTGCAGGTCGTCGCCCCGGCGATCGACTCGCAGTACACCCCGAACCTCTCCGCCTACACGACGGCCTTCGCCTACAACGACTACAACGTGGCCGCAGCCCAGTCGGTGCTCATCGCGCTCGTCGCGTTCGCGCTGTCCTTCGTGTTCCTGCGCCTGACGAACAGGAGCTCCAAGTGACCGCGACGGCCCCCGCCCCGAGCAAGGCCCCTGCCCGCAAGCAGCGCGCCTCGTCCTCCACGTCGAACCGAGGGGCCGGCCGCAAGCCGGCCACCACGATCCTCGTCACCGGCATCCTCACGATCGTCGCCGTCTACTTCCTCGTACCGGTGTACTGGGTCATCGTCGCCGCGACGAAGAGCACCGACGACCTGTTCGGCACGAACGGCTTCCTGCTCGCCGAGACGAACAACCTGCTCGCCAACCTGCAGGCGGTGCTCACCTACGACGGCGGCATCTTCCTGCGCTGGGCGCTCAACTCGCTGCTCTACGCGGGGGTCGGCGCGCTGCTGGCGACCTACTTCGCCGCGGCGGGCGGCTACGCGCTGGCGAAGTACCGCTTCAAGGGCAACAACACGATCTTCGGGCTCATCCTCGGCGGCGTGCTCGTACCCGGCACGGCGACGGCGCTGCCGCTGTTCCTGCTGTTCAGCCAGCTCGGGCTCGCGAACACCTACTGGAGCGTGCTGCTGCCCTCGCTGGTCTCGCCGTTCGGCTTCTTCCTCTGCCGCATCTACGCGCAGGCGACGGTCGACGACTCGCTCATCGAGGCGGGCCGCATCGACGGGGCGGGGGAGCTGCGCATCTTCCATACCCTGGGGCTCCGGATCATGACCCCGGCTCTGGTGACGGTGTTCCTGTTCCAGCTGGTCGGCATCTGGAACAACTATTTCCTGCCCCTGGTCATGCTCTCCGACGAGCGGCTCTACCCGATCACCCTCGGGCTCAACAACTGGCGGGCGCAGACCGACCGGCTGCCCGAGTTCTACGAGCTCACCGTGGGCGGCGTGCTGCTGTCGATCATCCCGCTGGCGATCGCCATGATCGTGCTGCAGCGGTTCTGGCGCGGCGGTCTCACGGAGGGCTCCGTCAAGGCCTGACCGCGATCGGCGAGCGGATGCGGGGAGCCGGCATCCCCGCATCCGCTCGCGCCGTGCACCCCCGTCGTTCACCGGGATCGCTATCCTGGCGCCATGCTCGACAACCCGCGCTCGCCCCGCGTCCGCGCCGTGGCCAAGCTCGCCAAGCGCAAGGCCCGCACCGAGACGGGTCTGTTCCTCGTGGAGGGACCGCAGGCGGTCGTCGAGGCGCTGCGGCACCGGCCCGAGCGCGTCATCGACATCTTCGCGACCCCCTCCGCCCTGGAGCGGCACCAGGACCTCGCGCAGGCGGCCCGCGGCGCCGGGATGGACGTCGACGAGGTCAGCGAGATGGTGCTCGCGGTGATGGCGGACACGGTCACGCCGCAGGGCGTCATCGCCGTCTTCGCGCAGTTCTCCACCCCGCTCGAGGAGCTGCTCGCCAGCGGGCCCAAGCTCGTCGCGGTGCTCGAGGAGGTGCAGGACCCGGGCAACGCGGGCACGATCATCCGGGCCGCCGACGCCGCGGGCGCGGACGGCGTCGTGCTCGCCGGGCACAGCGTCGACCCCTACAACCCCAAGGTCGTCCGTTCGACGACCGGCTCGCTCTTCCACCTGCCGGTGGTGGTCGGGGGCGAGCTCCCCGAGGTGCTCGACGCCCTGCGCGGCGCCGGCCTGCAGATCGTCGCGGCCGACGTCAAGGGCGACGACCTGCTCGAGGCGCGTCAGGCGGGAGCGCTCGATGCGCCGACCGCGTGGCTCTTCGGCAACGAGGCGCGCGGCCTGCGCGACGACCTGCTGCAGCTCGCCGACCGTGCGCTGGTGGTGCCGATCTACGGCCGCGCCGAATCGATGAACCTCGCCACGGCGGCCAGCGTCTGCCTCTACGAGAGCGCCTTCGCGCAGCGCCTGGCCTGAGCCCCGCTCAGCTCCGTCGGGGGACAGGGGCACCGGCCGGGGTACCGATGTGTCGGCTGGGTTACAGTTCGGCCCCCATCTTGGTGCCGGAAGGTGTCCTCTGACAGGGTGATGGCATGCCCGACAGCACCACGAACGCAGCGGAACCCCTGGTCACGATCACCGGGGTGAACAAGCACTACGGCCCGCTGCACGTCCTGAAGGACATCAGCACGACCGTCGCCCGGGGCGAGGTCGTCGTCGTGATCGGCCCCTCAGGCTCGGGCAAGTCGACGCTCTGCCGCGCGATCAACCGCCTCGAGACGATCGACGAGGGCGAGATCACGATCGACGGCAAGCGGCTGCCCGAGGAGGGCGCCGGCCTGGCGAAGCTGCGCGCAGACGTGGGCATGGTCTTCCAGTCGTTCAACCTCTTCGCGCACAAGACGGTGCTCGAGAACGTGACCCTCGGACCGATCAAGGTGCGCGGGCTCTCGAAGCAGGAGGCGGAGAAGAAGGCGATGGCGCTGCTCGAGCGCGTCGGCGTCGCCAACCAGGCGCAGAAGCTGCCCGCGCAGCTCTCCGGCGGCCAGCAGCAGCGCGTGGCGATCGCCCGAAGCCTCGCGATGGACCCCAAGCTCATCCTGCTCGACGAGCCGACCAGCGCGCTCGACCCCGAGATGATCAACGAGGTCCTCGACGTGATGGTCGAGCTCGCGCACGAGGGCATGACGATGGTCGTCGTCACCCACGAGATGGGCTTCGCCCGCAAGGCCGCGAACCGCGTGCTCTTCATGGCGGACGGCCAGATCGTCGAGGAGGCGGCACCGGAGACCTTCTTCACCGCACCGAAGACGGACCGCGCCAAGGACTTCCTCGCCAAGATCCTCACGCACTGACCTCGTACGACCGCACCACCTGACACAGCGATACGGAACCTAGGAGACAGAACATGCGCAAGCGCACCCTCACCACGCTGGCCGGCACCGCCGGCCTGCTCGTGGCCCTCACGGCCTGCGGCGCCCCGGGCAGCGCAACGGACCCGGGAGCCGGCACCGACGAGGAGGCCACCGGCGACGGCCCCTACAGCCTGGAGCTCGCGGAGAACCCGGAGTTCGAGGCCGGTACGACGATGGCGGCGCTCGCCGAGGCCGGCACGATCACGATCGGCACGAAGTTCGACCAGCCGCTGTTCGGCCTCCTCGGCACGGGCGATGTGCCCGCCGGCTTCGACGTCGCGATCGGCGCGCTCGTCGCCGCCGAGCTCGGCATCCCCTTCGACTCGATCGACTTCACCGAGACCCCCTCGGCGATCCGCGAGACCGCGATCCAGAACGGCGAGGCCGACCTCGTCATCGCCACCTACACGATCAACGACGCGCGCAAGGAGCTCATCAGCTTCGCGGGCCCGTACTTCGAGGCCGGTCAGGCGATCATGACCCTCGAGGGCAACACCGAGATCAACGGCCCCGAGGACGTCGAGGGCGTCGCGGTCTGCTCCGTCGAGGGCTCGACCCCGGCCAAGACGATTGTCGACGAGTACGGCGCGGACCTGTTCGCGACCGACGTCTACAGCAACTGCCTCGACCCGCTGCGCAACGGCCAGGTCGAGGCCGTCACGACCGACAACGTGATCCTCTCGGGCTTCGTCGACCAGAGCGGCGGCGAGTTCAAGCTCGCCGGCGACGGTGAGACCTTCACCCAGGAGCCCTACGGCATCGGCCTCGCCAAGGACGACACGGTGTTCCGCGACTGGATCAACGACGTGCTCGAGGAGGCCTTCGAGGACGGCACCTGGGCCCGGCTCTTCGAGGAGACCGCCGGCAAGGTCCTGCCCACGCCCGAGCCCCCGGCCGTCGACCGCTACTGACGCCCGAACGCTCCACCCGGTGCGGGGGGGGGGGGGGGGGCCCCCCCCCCCCCCCCCGCCCGCCGGGCGCGGGCGGGGGGGGGCGCCCGCCCGCGGCGCCCCCCCC
>JASCOA010000071.1 GCA_029959365.1 Microbacteriaceae bacterium PS02343
CCCCCCCGGCCCGCCCCCCGCCCCGCCCCACCCCCCCGGGGGGCGCCGCGGTGCCGGGTCAGTCGCCGGGCGTCAGCCAGAGCGCGCCGAGCGGCGGCAGCGTCAGCACGGCGGATGCGGGGCGCCCGTCGTGCGGCTCGTCCGTCGCCTGCACCGTGCCGAAGTTGCCCACGCCCGAGCCGCCGTAACCCTCGGCGTCGGTGTTGAGCACCTCGCGCCAGGTGCCGGCGTGCGGCAGCGCGACCCGGTGGTCGTGCACCGGGTTGCCGGAGAAGTTGAACAGCGCCACGAGCGGGCGACCCTCGCTGTCGCGACGGAGGAAGGCGAGCACCTCGCCCTCGCCGCCGAGCATCTCGAAGCCCTCGCTCGAGTGGTCGAGCTGCCAGAGCGCCGGCGTCTCGCGGTAGAGCGCGTTGAGCCGCGCCACGAGGTCGAAGAGCCCCCGGTGCACCGGCTGGTCGAGGATCCACCAGTCGAGGCCGCGGCCCTCGCTCCACTCGCTCGGCTGGCCGAACTCCTGGCCCATGAAGAGCAGCTTCTTGCCCGGGTGCGCCCACATGAAGGCCAGGTAGGCGCGCACGTTGGCGAGCTTCTGCCACTGGTCGCCGGGCATCTTCGAGAGCAGCGATCCCTTGCCGTGCACGACCTCGTCGTGGCTGATCGGCAGCATGAACTGCTCGCTGAAGGCGTAGACGAAGCCGAAGGTGAGGTCGTTGCGGTGATGCGTGCGGTACATCGGGTCGATCTCGATGTACCGCAGGGTGTCGTTCATCCATCCCATGTTCCATTTGAGCCCGAAGCCGAGCCCGCCCTGGTCGGTGGGCTGGGTCACGCCCGGCCAGCTCGTCGACTCCTCGGCGATCATCATGATGCCGGGGCTGCGCTTGTAGGCGGTGGCGTTGACCTCCTGCAGCAGCGCGATCGCCTCGAGGTTCTCGCGGCCGCCGTACTGGTTGGGCAGCCACTCCTCGCGCGAGTAGTCGAGGTAGAGCATGCTCGCCACGGCGTCGACCCGCAGGCCGTCGATGTGGAACTCCTCGAGCCAGTAGAGGGCGTTGGCGACCAGGAAGTTGCGCACCTGCGAGTCGCCGAAGTTGAAGATCTTGGTGCCCCAGTCGAGCTGCTCGCCGCGGCGCGGGTCGCTGTGCTCGTAGAGGGCCTGGCCGTCGAAGTCGGCGAGCGCCCACTCGTCCTTCGGGAAGTGGCCGGGCACCCAGTCCATGATCACGCCGATGCCGGCCTGGTGCAGCCGGTCGACCAGGTAGCGGAAGTCGTCCGGGTGGCCGAAACGGCTCGTCGGCGCGTAGTAGCCGGTCACCTGGTAGCCCCAGCTGGGCGCGTAGGGGTGCTCGGCGACGGGCATGAGCTCCACGTGGGTGAAGCCGAGCTCCGAGACGTACTCGATGAGGTGGTCGGCCATCTCGCGGTAGCTGAGGCCGGGACGCCACGAGCCCAGGTGCACCTCGTAGACGCTCGCCGGGCCGGTGTGCGGGTCGCGCTCGGCGCGCTCGCGCAGCCAGTCGCCGTCCTGCCAGTCGTAGGAGCTGGTGCCGACGACGCTCGCGGTGCGCGGCGGCGTCTCGGTGTAGCGGGCCATCGGATCGGCGCGGGTCACCCAGCGGCCGTCCTGCGTCAGGATCTCCCACTTGTAGGTGGTGCCGGCGCCGACGCCGGGGATGAAGAGCTCCCAGACGCCCACGCCGTCGAGACGGCGCATCGGGTGCAGCGCACCGTTCCACTCGTTGAAGGCGCCGACGACGCGAACGGCCTGCGCGTGCGGGGCCCAGACCGAGAAGCCGGTGCCGGTGACGCCCTCGTGCTCGCGCTGCTGCGCGCCGAAGACCTTCCAGATCTCCTCGTGGCGCCCCTCGCCCCACAGGTGCAGATCGAGCTCGCCGACGGTGGGCGCGAAGCGGTACGGGTCCTCGGCCTGCCACACCGGGGCGTCGCCGTAGGCGGCGTCCACGCGGTAGTCGCCGTCGACGGTCGTGACGAGCTGCCAGAGCCCGTCCTTCGTGTGGTCGTAGTCGGCGCGGGAGCCGTCGGTGAAGACGGCGGTCACGCGGTCCGCCAGCGGGCGGACGACGCGCAGCACCCAGCGCTCGACGCCGTCGGGGCCGGTGGCCAGCGGATGGCGCCCCAGCCAGTCGTGCGGTCGGGGCTCGGCCCCGCCGCCGATGCGGCCGACGAGGTCGTCGGCCAGAGCGGGCGGTGCGGTGCGGGGGCTCATGACTCATCCTCCGTGAGGGCGGACACCGACAGCAGGTGCACCGGGTTGTGGAAGGCGTCGAGGCGCACGTAGTTGTGCTCGCCCCAGGTCCAGGCGTCGCCGGTCAGCAGGTCGGTGACCGTGAAGCGCTCCGGCAGGCCCAGCGCCTCGAGGTCGAGGTGCACCTCCGTCTCGCGCACCGAGTGCGGGTCGACGTTGGCGACGACGATGATCGTGTCGGCGGTACCGGTGGAGGAGTGCTCGGCGGCGAGGTGCTTCGAGTAGACGAGCACCGCATCGTCGTCGCTCCAGTGCACCGTCAGGTTGCGCAGCTGCTGCAGCGCCGGGTGCTCGCGACGGATCGCGTTGAGCTGTGCGAGGTACGGCGCGAGCGAGGTGCCGGCCGCTTCGGCACCGGCCCAATCGCGCTGCTTGTACTCGTACTTCTCGTTGTCGATGTTCTCCTCGCTGCCCGGCCGGGCCACGTTCTCGACGAGCTCGTACCCCGCGTAGACGCCCCAGGTCGGGCTGCCGGTCGCAGCGAGCGCGGCGCGGATGCGGTACGCCGCCGGCCCGCCGAACTGCAGGTACTCGGTGAGGATGTCGGGGGTGTTGACGAAGAGGTTCGGGCGCAGGAAGTCGCTCGACTCGCGGGAGAGCTCGGTGAAGTACTCCTCGAGCTCCTCCTTGGTGTTGCGCCAGGTGAAGTACGTGTAGCTCTGCTGGAAGCCGGCCTGCGCGAGCGAGTGCAGCATCGGCGGGCGGGTGAAGGCCTCCGCGAGGAAGACGACGTCGGGGTGGCGCTCGTGCACGACGCCGAGCAGCCACTCCCAGAAGTCGAGCGGCTTGGTGTGCGGGTTGTCGACGCGGAAGATGCGCACGCCCTGCGCGATCCAGTGCTCGACGATGCGCAGCACCTCGACGCGGATGCCCTCCGGGTCGTTGTCGAAGTTGACCGGGTAGATGTCCTGGTACTTCTTCGGCGGGTTCTCGGCGTAGGCGATCGAGCCATCGGGACGGCTCGTGAACCACTCCGGGTGCTCCTTGACCCAGGGGTGGTCGGGCGAGGCCTGCAGCGCAAGGTCGAGGGCGACCTCGAGGCCGTTGGCAGCGGCCTGCTTCACGAAGAAGCGGAAATCCTTGAGATCGCCCAGATCCGGATGCACGGCGTCGTGCCCGCCCTCGGGCGCACCGATCGCCCACGGCGAGCCGGGATCGCCGGCGGCCGGGGTGAGCGTGTTGTTGGGGCCCTTGCGGTGGCTCGTGCCGATCGGGTGGATCGGCGGCAGGTAGAGCACGTCGAAGCCCATGGCCGCGACGGCGGGCAGCCGCTTGGCGGCGGTGCGGAACGTGCCCGACTTCCAGGAGCCGTCGCGCTGGCGGCGCGCGCCCTCGGAGCGGGGGAAGAACTCGTACCAGCTGCCGAGGCCGGCGCGGTCGCGCTCGACCCGCAGCGTCCGCTCGGCGCTGTCGGTGACCAGGCTGGCGAGCGGCTCGGCCTCGATGGCCTGCGCCGCGGCTCCGCTGCGCACGCGCTCCAGGCGCTCGAGCGGCGGCAGCGCGACGTCGCGCAGCGTCTTGAGCGCGTCCTTGAACGCCTTGCCCTTGCGCCGGCCCAGCAGCTCCTCGCCCATCAGCAGCACGAGGTCGACGTCGAGGTCGGCGGCGAGCTTGATCTCGGCGGTGTGCAGCCAGGTGGCCCAGTCGTCGCCGTAACCGCGCACGCTCCAGCGCCAGTCGCCCACGTCGTCGAGGCGCACGAGCGCCTCCCAGCGGTCCTTGCCCTTGCCGACCGGGAGCATCGGGATCGTGCGCTGCGCACCGTCCGGCCCGGTCAGCAGCAAGCGCACGCCGAGCACGTCGTGGCCCTCGCGGAAGACCGTCGCCCCGAAGGGCACGACCTCCCCGGCGTAGGCCTTCGGCGCCCAGAGGCCCTCGGGTGAAGCGGGAGTGAGGTGACGGATGGGGATGCGCCCGATCCGCGGCGCCGAGGTCTCTGCCATGGGCTCAAACTATCGGCTGGGCGATGCGGAGGGGAGGGCTCTCACGTCGCGTCCATGCGACGTTCGCCTCAGCGTCCGATCACCGCCCAGAGCGCACCCGTGGCGCGCTGCAGATCGTCGGGCGCCAGCTCGAGGTCGAGGCCGCGGCGGCCGCCCGAGACGAGCACGCTCGGCAGCGCCCGCGCCGAGGCGTCGATCACGGTGCGCAGCCTGGTCTTCTGGCCGATCGGGCTGATGCCGCCGACCACGTAACCGGTGCGGCGCTCCGCCACGGCGGGCTGCGCCATGACGGCCTTCTTGCCGCCGAGCGCTGCGGCCAGGGCCTTGAGGTCGAGCTGGCCGCTGACCGGCACGACGCCGACGACGAGCTCGCCGTCGAGGTCGGCGAGCAGGGTCTTGAAGACCTGCTCCTGCGGCAGGCCCAGCGCCGCGGCGGCCTCCTGGCCGAAGTCCGTGACGGCCGGGTCGTGCTCGTAGCCGCGCACGGTGAAGGGGATGCCCGCCTTCGTGAGCGCGACCGTCGCGGGGGTGCCTGCGGAGGCCTTCTTCGCCATCCGCTCAGCCTAGGACTGCCGCGCCCCGCCGCCCGGCCGTCCGCGACCGGTGCGACGCGAGCGATCGCGCCGTCGAGCCCGCGCCGCCGCCGTGCGCGGCAGGCCGGCGAACGACGCCGGCGCCCAGGTCGCCCGCAGACGGTCGCGCGGGGTCGCGGCGCGGCGCAACCCGCGCACGACGAGCGCGCCGAGGTCGCCGGACACCTCGCCGGGCTCCGTGCCCGGGTACTCGGCGAAGCGCATCCGCTCGATCCGGCGCAGCAGTTCGGCGACGGCCCAACGGGCGCGATCGTCTCCGGGCCGCAGGAGGCCCAGCAGGCGCTCGGCGCTGCCCTGCGGCGACTCCTCGCCGTCGGGCACCGAGCCGAGGTCGCGCGCCGTGGCGAGCACCTCGCGCCAGGCGGACTCGGTGCCGGAGCCGCGCGAGTCGAGGCGGGAGGAGCGAAGCCCGATGCGCACGAGCATCGGGCCGAGCACCAGTGCGAGCACGAGCAGCAGCACCGCCGAGATCACGCCGGTGGCGAGGCTCACCCCCTCGGACGGGGCGGGTGCCGCGCCGGCGGAGCTGCTCGGTGCCGGGCTCGGCGCGGTCGAGGCGGGAGGCGGCGGCGAGGCCGCGTCGGAGGGCTCGGGGGTGAAGCTCGGCACCTCGCTGGGCGTCGCCGAGGGCTCGGCCGTCACGTCCTCGCGACCGGGGGTGGGCTCGAAGGCGGTCCAGCCGAGGCCCTCGAGGTAGAGCTCGGGCCAGGCGTGCAGCGCGTTCGCCGGCACGTCGAAGCTGCCGTCGCCGTCGAGCGAGGGCAGGCCGGGCAGGTAGCCGACCGCGATGCGGGAGGGGATGCCCAGCTCGCGCGCCATGACCGCCATCGCCGAGGAGAAGTGCACGCAGAAGCCGCGGCGCACCTCGAGGAAGTCCTCGAGCACCTCGATCTGGTCGTCGCGCACACCCGGGGCGGGGGAGGCCTCGTCGTAGACGAAGTCGCCCTCGCGGAAGAACGACTCGAGCGCCGCGCCCTGCTGGGCCGCGGTCGTGGCGCCCTGCACGACCTGCTGCGCCGTCGCGCCGACGATCGCCGGGGTCGCCTCGGGCAGCCGCAGGTAGCGGGCGGAGCCGGCGGGGTCGCCGGCCTCGGCGTCGGCCTGCTCGGCGTCGGGGTTCAGCGCCAGGCTCGTCACCGAGTACGTCTCGCCGCCGCGCAGCTGGGCGCCCGAGACGTTCGGGCCCTCGGGCGAGAGGCGCCAGCCGTCGTCGAGCCCCTCGGCGGCGGTGGGCCGCACGGGCAGGGGCAGCAGGTCGCCGCGCAGCGCCTCGATCGTGATGTCGGTGCGCACCTCGGCGCGGTCCACCGTGTCGTCGAGGCCGGCCACGGGGCCGAACTCGGGCGGGCCGTCCTGGCGGTCACCGCGCTCGGCGGGCCCCCAGACATCGCCCTCGAAGTCGGTGATGTGGCTGATCGCGAGGTACTGCGGGCCGCCGGTCGAGCTGTAGCTGAGCACGGTCTGCGACCCGGCGCCGCGCAGGTCCGCGCTGAGGTTGAGCAGCGGCGACGCCCGACCCGGCAGGCCGGGCAGCGCCAGCTCGCTCTGGTGCGGGCCGAGCGCCGGCGCGAGCAGGCCGGCGATCGCGGCCACGGCCACCACCGCGACGCCCGGCAGCAGCATGCCCGCGCCGGTGCGCCGCAGCCGGTCGAGCCAGAGCAGCAGCAGGAAGGCGGCGCCGGTGGCGACGAGCACCGGTGCGTCGACCTCCCAGCGGGTGATCGACGGCGGCACGACGAGCACGCCGAGCAGCGGGAGGCCTGCGAGCGCGGGCTGGCGCAGCGTGACGGCGATGAGCTCGACGAGCAGCGCGAGCAGGGCGATGCCGAAGGTCACGACGGGCGCGAGGCCGTTCGGCACCTCGAGCGGCGCCGAGCGCACGGCCAGCTCGGCCGTGGCCTCGACCAGGCCGCCGCGCAGCGCCGTGAACGTGTCGGTGTTGGGCAGCAGCCCGGCGGTGGCCAGGTGCCCGAAGTGCAGCGCCGTCGTGGCGATCAGGATCGCGAGCAGGCCGCCCAAGGAGGGCGCGAACCACGGCAGCGCGCCCGCCCGCGGCACCGGCACGCGGCGCAGCAGGCTCGTGGCGGTCAGCGCGAGGGCCGCGACGCCCATGCCTGCGACCCACCACGCCTCGCCGAGGAAGAGCATGCCCAGACCGGATGCGGCGGCGCCCGTCGCGACGAACGATGCGACCGTCAGCGGCAGCGTCCGCAGGCTGCGGGCGCGCAGGCGGGCCGCTCCGCGCATCCGCTCAGCCACGGGGGGCCTCCGCTCCGCGCACCTGGGCGGCGACGAGGTCGTCGAAGAAGTCGGGGGCCTCGCGGGTCGGGTCGTCCGACCACGCGAAGGCGACCTGGCTGCGCAGGTCCATCACGTTGACCCGCCAGCCGAGGTCGCGCAGCTCCTCGGCGACCTCCTGCGCCTCGTCCATGAGCAGCAGGGTGCCGGCGCCGGCGCGCGAGCGCAGCGCGCCGAGCGCGCCCAGCTCCTCCTCGCCGTGCGCGCCGGTGACGCCGAAGACGGGCTGCGGGCCCTGGGCGAGCTCGGCGGCGACCGAGCGCAGCAGCGCCTCGTGCGCATCCGCTCGATCGTCGGAGAGGTCGACCCTGGCCAGGCGCAGCAGCACCTCCTCGAGACCGTCGGCGTCCGCGGCGTCGCGGCTGCCGCCGTCGAGCAGCTGCACCCGCACGCCCTGGTCGTCGAGGAACGCGGCGAGCGAGGCGAGCGCCTCGACGGCCCACTCGAAGCGCGAGAGCGCGGTGAGGCCGAGCAGCTCGCGGCGGTTGCGGTCGATGCGCGGGTCCGCGGCGAGCCCGCGCTCGGTGGCGGTGAGGTAGCTCTCGGCGCGGGTGTCGAGCAGCAGCAGCGCGCGCGAGCGCTCCTGGTGCTCCTCCTGCCGCACCATGAGCTCGCCGTGGTGCGCGGTGGCTCGCCAGTGCATGTGCCGCAGCGGGTCGCCCGGGCGGTACTCGCGGGCCGTCACGTCGCGCACGGTGCGGTCGCTGCGCAGCTGCCGGCGGGCGCTGACGCCCTGGTCGAGCTGAGCCGCGTAGGCGACGTCGAGCAGCGGGGTGATGCGCGGCGTCACGACGAGGGAGGCCTCGCCCGGCGCGCTGCGCTCGGCGCGGGCCAGTCCGAGCGGATCGGTCACCACGACGCGGAACGGCCCGACCGTGTAGTCGCCGCGCTCGCTCGTCTCGATGCGGTACGCGATCTCGGCGGTGCCGGCGCCGCGGCCCGGGATGCTCGGCGTGCGCCCGGTCGCATCGTGGGTGAAGGGATCGTCGAAGCGGTCGGTCCAGTCCGCCGCCGGCGTCGTCAGCAGCCTCGGGTTGCGCAGCTCGAGGCGCACCTCCACCGCACCGCCCGCCGGCACGAGGCCGCGATCGAGTCGTCGCTCCACCTCGAGGCGGGGCCGCAGCACGGCCGCGGTCAGCACCGAGAGGGCCGCGGCGGCGATGAGCAGCGCGCCCGCGTACCCGAGCACGGTCGAGCTCTGCAGCGTGCCGCCGGTGAGCAGGGCGACGCCCGCGAGCGCCACCGCGGCGCCGCGCAGCGTCGGGCGCACCGCCCAGTGCGGCAGCCGACGACGACGGCGAGCGGATGCGGAGCCCGCGATCCCGCGCACGCGCGCGCGACGGCGCTCCGCCGAACGGCGGCTGCGCGGGGTGCCCGCGGGCTGCGGCACCTTCGAGGGACGGGGCACGCGGCTCAGGCCGTCGGCACGGGGACGCGGTTGAGCAGGCCCTGCACGACCACCTCGAGGAAGTCCATCTCGCCCAGGCCGCTCAGCGAGAGCGACTGGCGGATCGGCAGCATGCGGTGCGCCAGCACGGGCACCGCGAGCGCGGCGACGTCGTCGGGCAGCACGAAGTCGCGGCCGTCGAGCAGCGCCTTGGCCTTGACGGCGCGCACGAGGTGCAGGGTCGCGCGGGGGCTGGCGCCGAGGCGCAGGTCGGGGTGGTCGCGGGTGGCGTGCACGAGGTCGACGAGGTACTGCTCGACCGGCGGCGCGATGAAGACGTCGCGCGCCGCCGCGATCATGGCCTGCAGCTGCGCCACCGAGACCACCGGGCGCACCTGGTCGAGCGGGTCGCTCGTGCCGCGGTGGCGCAGCATCTCGAGCTCGGCCGCGGTGTCGGGGTAGCCGAGCGAGATGCGGGCGAGGAAGCGGTCGCGCTGCGCCTCGGGCAGCGCGTAGGTGCCGTCCATCTCGACGGGGTTCTGCGTCGCCACGACCAGGAACGGGTTCGGCAGCTCGTGGGTGACGCCGTCGACGGTCACCTGGCGCTCGGCCATGGCCTCGAGCAGCGCGGACTGCGTCTTGGGCGAGGCGCGGTTGATCTCGTCGCCGATCACGACGTTCGCGAAGACGGCGCCGCGCTGGAAGACGAAGGACCCCTGGCGCTGGTCGTAGATCGACACGCCCGTCACATCGCTGGGCAGCAGGTCGGGGGTGAACTGGATGCGGCTGATCGTGCCGCCCACCGAGCGCGAGAGCGCCTTGGCGAGCATCGTCTTGCCGACGCCGGGCACGTCCTCGAGCAGCAGGTGGCCCTCGGCGAGCATGACGGTGAGCGCAGTGCGGGTGGCCTCGGGCTTGCCGTCGATGACCTTGCGCACCTCGTCGAGGATGCGGCCTGCCAGCTGCTGGGCTTCGGGGATGTTCATCGGGGCCTCCTGGTCAGGACGGGCAGCGCGATCGCGACGAGGAGCGCGAGCACGCCGAGGGCGAGGGTCGTGGGGGCGAGCTGCACGAGCAGCCGAGCGAAGCCGACGGTGCCGGTCTCGGTGCCGTCGAAGTACAGCTCCTGCAGCCCGTCCGGGTTCAGCGTGGTGCCGTACTCGGAGAGGCTGCGCAGCAGCCCCTGCGACCACAGGCCGCCGAGCAGCGCGAGGGCGAGCAGCACCGCGGCGAGGGCGTAGAGACCGCCGACCGCGCGGTTGCGACGGGAGGCGGGCGCCTCCGCCGCGAGGTCGTCGACGTCCCCGCCGAGCAGCACGATCCGGTTGCCCCCGGGCGCCGGGCCCTGCGCGGCGGTCGGACGAGCGGAGGCGCGCGGTCGGCGCTGCGGTACGGGTTCCGCGACGCCCGGGTGCGCGGTCGTCGCCGAGGCCGGGTCTGCCGACTCCGGTGGGGTCGAGCGCGTCGGGGCCGGCTTCGGATGCGGATTGCCGGTGCCGTCCGGCGTCGCCGAGCCGGGCCGCTGGAACGCGGACGGGTAACGCGGATCGCTCACGCAGCAGCCCGCATCCGCATCCGCTGCTCCCAGGTGACGGCCTGCAGGGCGAGTCCACCGAGCACGGCGGCGATGCCGGCGCCGATGGTGACGGGCACGAGCTCGACGGCGAGCTGGCCGGTGGCGAGTCCGCGCAGGTAGGCCTGCTCGTCGACCATCGGGTCGAGACCGCCGTACATGCCGCCGTACATGGTGAGGAGCGGGGTCTGCCAGTACTGCACGTGCAGCACGATGCCGAGCACGATCAGAGCGGCGCCACCGGCGTGCAGGGCGAGCACCCACGGGTTCACGAAGACCCGTCGGCGCCGGGCGGCGCCCTCCTGCTCGCTCATGGAACCCCCTCCGTGCAGCGTGCCCCTCACTCTACGAGGCGCCGCTGGACGGTTCGCACCGCGAAGCGCAGGATCATCCGGCGGACGTACGAGCGGGTGAGCCGTGGATCAGGCGCGCTCGGCGCGGCGGCGGGCGATCACGAGTCCGGCGCCGGCCGCGATGGCGAGGCCGCCGAACACGAAGCCGGCGATCTCGCCGGGCTCGACGCCCGTCTCGGCGAGGCGGTCGGTGCCGGTGCCGTTGCCGGCGCCCGGGTTGGGCGCGGGGGCCTCGGTCGAGGGCGACGGGGCAGGGGCCGGCGCGCTGGGCTCCGGGCTCGGCTGCGGGGTCTCGCCGCCGGGCAGCGCTACGGCCTGGAGCTGGCCGCGCACGACGCCGGGCACGAAGTTCGCGGTGTGCGAGTCGCCGGTGAAGCCGGCCGGGTTCGCCTCGATCTGCGCGAGGGTGAAGCCGGTGCCGGTATCGACGCCGTTGTTCACGATGCCGGTGGTGAACGGCCCCTGCAGGCAACCGCTGGAGTTGCGCAGCGCCTCGTCGCCGTCGACCGGAACCGGGTTCGGGAACGCGATGCGGGGCGGGCCTCCGGCGCCGCGCACGGCCTCGTGGATGTGCGTGGCCGTCTTCGCCATGCTCTGGTAGTCGCCGGTCACGCCGGTGAGCGTGATGTCGTAGCAGATGATCTCGAGGTCGGAGTTGATGCGGAACTCGAAGGTGCCGGTCGCGCCGGTCTCGCCGGGTGCCGGGGTGACGTTGTCGGTGCCGATCACCTGGTCCGGCGTCGCGTTCACGATGAAGGCGCTCGTGAAGCTGTCGGGCTCGGGCACGGCGGTCTCCGCGGCCGCGGGCGTCGTCGCCCCCAGCGCGAGGGCGGCGGCCGCGGCGCCGCCGATGGTCAGGTTTCGGATGGTTCGCTGCTTCGACATGCTGGCTGGACCTCTCGACGGGCCTCCCCCGGATGGGGCTGCTCGACAGGGCGTACGCGCGGGGGAGCGGATGCGTTCATCCGGTTCCCGAGAAAGTTCCGATGAACGCGGCGCGGTCCTGAGGCGTAGACCCCGGTGGAGAGCGGGAACCGCGCAATAGTCTGGAGGTCGAACGATGACGATCGTCGCGATCCCCCGAGCGGCAGGATGGAGCCCGATGAGCGAGCCCCCGCCCGCCTTCGACCTGCGCGCGGCGTTCGACGAGCACGGCCCCTCGCTGCTCGGCTTCGCGGTCAACGCCCTGCGCGACCGTCCGCTCGCCGAGGACTGCGTGCAGGAGGCCTTCCTGCGCGCGTGGCGGGCCCGCGAGAGCTTCGACGGCGAGCGCGGCAGCGTGCGCACCTGGCTCTTCGCGATCATCCGCCGGGTCGTGCTCGACGCGTACCGCGCCCGCGACCGCACCCCGCAGCTCGTGCCCCAGCACGACGCCCCCGAGCCCGTGACGTCGACCGATCCGCTCGAGCGGATCGGCATCGTCGACGGTCTCGCCCAGCTCAGCGCGCCGCACCGCGATGCGGTCGTCGCCATCCATGTGTCCGGCCTCAGCTACCAGGAGTACTCGCAGCTGACCGGCGTGCCCGTGGCGACCCTCCGTACGCGCGTCTTCTACGCGCTGCGGGCCCTGCGCACCGCTCTCGACGAAGTGGACCCCACCCCATGAACGACCTCGAACCCGACCGCCGGGCGGAGCTGATCGCCGCCGCCCTCTCCGGAGAGCTCACGCCCGAGGAGGGCGCCGAGCTCGATGCGCTGCGCGTCGCGGACCCTTCCGTCGACGCCGAGTTCGCCGAGCTCTCGGCGCTCGTCGGCGGGCTGCCCGCGGTGGAGCGCTGGGACGACGTCGCGCCGAGCGCGGCGCTCGCCGCGCGCATCGCCGCGATCGCTGCGGATGACGCGGACGCGCCGGCGCCAGCAGCGGCACCCGGTCTCGCCACGGTTCCCGAACCCGCACCGGCGCCTGATGACCGAGCGGATGCGCAGTCCCCGCCCGCCGCGCCCGTCACCCCCATCCGCTCGTCCCGCCGCGGGCTGCGCCCGCTGCTGCTCCTCGTCGGCGCGGCCGCCTGCGTGGCCGTCGGCCTGGGCGGCGGCGCGCTGCTCACCGCACCGCGCGGCGCGGTCGAGGGCCCGCCCGGCACGCTGGGCGCGATCGAGGAGGTCGACTTCACCGGAGCACCCGCCTCGGTCGACATCGACGGGGCCCTCGTCGCGCACACCTGGGGCACCGAGACCGTACTGACGGTCGACGGGCTCGCCCAGGGCGCGGCCTTCACGGTCGTGGTGGTCGGCGAGGACGGCGCCGAGTACGAGTCGGGCGCCTTCCTGGGCTCGGCCGTGCCCATCGACTGCCGGCTCAACGCCGCCGTGCTGCGCGAGGACGTCGCGGCCGTGGCGATCCGCTCGCTCGAGGGCGGCCAGATCGCGCTCGCCGAGGTGCCCTCGGTCTGAGCCGCCGCGCGCCGCCCCCCGCCATCCGTGACGGGGGCGCTGCGCTGCGCCCGGAGGTCGGGACGGAAAGTAACGCGACTCGTACCGGCTCGTCACGCGACCGAAACACAGTCTCCTTACGTTGTGAACTAATCAATTCACTCGGTGGCGGAGCCCCAACCGCCGCGGGAACGAACGGAGACCCGATGCCCTCCACGCTCAGCCGCCCGGCGCCCGAGCGGGCCGTCGCACCCGGAGCGCCGCCTCGGTCGGCGGTGTCGATCAGCGGTGCCGACAAGGTCTTCACGCTGTCGCGCGGCAGGACGCTGCAGGCGCTCGACGCGGTCGACCTGCAGATCACCGAGGGCGAGTTCGTCGCCATCATCGGACCTTCCGGCTGCGGCAAGTCCACGGTGCTGCGGTTGGCCGCAGGGCTCGATACCCCGACCAACGGCACCGTCGAGATCTTCGGCGCCGCCCCGCGCACCCTCGCCGCCCAGCACCGGCTCGGCGTCGCCTTCCAGGAGCACGCCCTACTGCCCTGGGCCTCGGTTCGCGAGAACATCGCGCTGCCGTACCGGGTTGCCGGGCGCAGGGTCGACGACGCGAGGGTCGACGAGCTGATCGAGCTCGTCGGGCTCGGTGGCTTCGAGAAGGCTCGGCCGAAGCAGCTCTCGGGCGGTATGCGGCAGCGCGTGTCGATCGCCAGGGCGCTCGTGCTCAGCCCCGATCTGCTGCTGCTCGACGAGCCCTTCGGCGCGCTGGACGCGGTGACCCGGCGCAAGATGAACGCCGAGCTGGCTCGCATCTGGGCGGAGGAGCGCATCACGACGATCCTCGTGACCCACGACGTCGACGAGGCGCTCATCCTCGCCGACCGCGTGGTCGTGATGTCGGGCCGCCCGGGTCACGTCCGCACCGTCGTCGACGTCGACTTCCCCCGCCCGCGCGGTCCGGAGACCACGAGGAGCCCCGAGTTCCACGCGCTGGTCGACCGGCTCACTGCGCTGCTCGACGCCCCGGAGCCGATGTGATCACCGGGGCGCGAACGACCACGCGGATCGCCTACGCGGCGGCCGGAGCGCTGCTGCTCGTGGTCGGTGCGCAGCTGATCGGGCAGTTCGAGCTCGCCGGCAAGGCGTGGCCGCCGCTCACCGACGTGCTCGCCTACGTCGCCACGCCGAGCGGCTCGAGCCTCATTCAGCGCAACCTGCTCGTGACGCTGGGCGCCGCGGGGCAGGGCTTCGTCATCGGTTCGGCGGTCGCGTTGCTGGGAGCCACGGCGGCGCTGCTCGTGCCGATCCTGAGACCCGGTCTCGACCGCTTCGCGGCGATCCTCAACGCGGTGCCCACCATCGCGCTGGCACCGCTGCTGATCACCACCGCCGGCCGCGAGGGCACACCCGCGGTGATCGCGGCCCTCAGCGTGGGCTTCGTGATGTTCGTGGCGACGACCTCCGGCTTCGCGGCCACCAGCGCCCCGCAGCAGGACCTGCTCACCGTCTTCGGTGCGAGCAGACGGCGGCGGCTCGCCTTGCTCGAGCTGCCCCGCTCGGTGCCGGCGTTCGTCGACGGGCTCACGCTCGCCGCGCCCGCTGCCATCCTCGGCGCCACGATCGGAGAGTGGTTCGGCGCCCCGCAGGGCATCGGCCTGCTGCTCGTGAGCGCGATGCAGAACTACCAGATGGCGCTGCTGTGGGCTGCGGCCCTGGCGGCCACCCTCGCCTCGCTCGTCGCGTACCTGCTGCTCGTCCAGATGCAGCGGGTCGCCGTTCGGAGATTCTCATGAGCCGGCTGCGCGCGGTCGGCGCCGGCGCCCTGCACCTCTGGCCGGTGGCGCTGGTGCTCGTCCTCTGGGACCTCTGGGTGGTCCTGAACGGCTACACGGCCACGGTCGCCCCGCGCCCCTGGGACGTGATCGCGGACGTGGTCGACGGCTTCGGCGACTACCTGCCGTACACGGCCTACACGCTCGGCATGTCGCTCGGCGGCCTCGTCGGCGGCACGATCGTCGGCTTCGTCGGCGCGGTGCTGGTGTGGTGGTCGGCGGCCCTGTCCGGTGTCGTCACCCCGGCGGCGCTCGTCATCCGCTCCGTGCCCATCACCGCGATGATCCCGATCATCGCCCGCGTCGTCGGCTACGGCGACCCCGCCGTCCTGGCCTCGACCGTGCTGATCTGCTTCTTCCCAGCCTTCGTCTTCACGCTGTCGGCCCTCACCGCGATCCCCGATTCGGGCCGCGACCTCTTCCGGGTGCTCGGAGCCGGCAGGGCCCAGCTGCTCGGCCGCTACGGCGTGCTCCACGCGCTGCCGAGCCTGATGGTCTCCGTGCGCATCACCGCTCCGACCGCCGTGCTGAGCGCCATGCTCGCGGAGTTCCTGATGGGCGCGAACGGCCTCGGTGCCCTCTTCTCCAGGGCTCGCAGCTACATGGACATGGAGCGGGCCTGGGGCACGGCGCTCGTGGCGACCGTCGTCTCCGTCGTCGTCTTCATCCTCGCCCGACTGCTCGAGCGCAGGGTCGCCGACCGCGTGAGCTGACCTCGCTCGCACGGCCCCGCCTCCGCTCGCCACCCCCGACCCGCTCCACCGAGCGCGCTCCGGCGCGCTCCGCCGATCGATCACCCCGCCCCACCCGACCAGCTCAGGAGAACCATGTCCCGTATCACCGCACGACGCTCCCGCCTCGTCGCCGCCTCCGGCGCGGCGGTCGCCTTCGCCCTCACGCTCGCCGGCTGCGCCGGTCCGTCGGATGCGACCGGCTCCGACGAGGACCTCACGACGATCCGCGTCTCGCTCGGATGGATCACCAACGTCGAGTGGGCCGGCTTCTGGATCGCCGACCAGAACGGCTACTTCGCGGAGGAGGGCATCGACGTCGAGTGGATCGGCGGCGGCCCGAACGCGCCGACGACCATGGCCAGCGTGGCCGCGGGCGACGCCGACCTGGGCATCCAGCCGGGCGCGCAGATGTGGCTCCAGTCCTTCGCCGACGGCAACGACTGGACCGCGATCGGATCGCTCTTCCAGGACAGCCCCGCCTCGCTCGTCTCGCTCGCCAGCGACCCGGTGCGCTCCGCCGAGGACCTGGTGGGCAGGACCGTGCTCGGCCAGGAGGGCGCCCAGATCGACTACGACGCGATCTTCGCGCTCTCGGGGCTCGAACCCGACTACGAGTTCATCCCGGTCGGCTTCGACATCGCTCCGCTCGTGGAGGAGCAGGGCGTCGCCTACACCGCCTACTCCACCAACCAGCCGATCATGCTCGAGACCACGTACGGCATGGCGGCGGACGACTTCGTCGTGACGATGTACTCCGACCTCGGTCTGCCGCTCTACGGCAACGTCGTCTACGGCGACTCCGCCTACATCGAGGAGAACGGCGACCTCATGGAGGGCTTCTTGCGCGCATCGCTGCGCGGCTGGGAGGAGAACGGGGAGGACCCGAGCGTGGGCGCCCAGCTGACCCTCGACGTCTACGGCGCGGACCTCGGGCTCGACCTGGAGCAGCAGACGCGCGAGAACGAGCTGCAGCAGCCGCTCGTCGTCGGCGGTTACGGCGACCCGCTCTTCTGGATGGACGTCGAGCTGATGCAGGAGGTCATGTACCCGGGCCTGGAGGCGGCCGGCTACACCGATCTGCCGGCGCCGGAGGACTACGTCGACATGTCCTACCTCGAAGCCGCGCTCGCGAGCCTCGAGGACTGACCCCTGGCGGGGGGGGGGGGGGGCCCCCCCCCCCCCCCCCCCCCCCCGGCCCATCCCGCACTGCTGAGCACGGAGGAAGAACGAGATGACCACTGTCGAGACGACGCGACCGCTCACGGAGATCGGGGCCCGCGATCTGCGCGAGCTGCCGAAGGGGCACCTGCACCTGCACCTCGAGGCCGCCATGCGGCCGGCGACGCTGTTCGAGATGTGCGAGCAGCTCGGCGTCGACGTGCCGCCGACGAGCGGCTTCGTCGACTTCTCCGAGTTCGGCGCCTGCTACCTCGCCCTGCTCACCGTGCTGCGCGAGCCGTCGAACCTCGACCGGCTGGTCGACGAGGTCTTCGAGGACCAGGCCGCGCAGGGGGTGGTCTACGTCGAGCTCAGCGTGAGCCCGACCTTCTACCGCGAGGTCTACGGGTCGCTGAGCGCCGCGCTCGCCCGGCTGATCGCCCTGGCCGAGGCGGCGTCGGCGGCGCACGGCATCGCGTTCGGGCTGATGCCGACCGTCGACCGGATGGCGAGCATCGAGGAGTCGATCGAGGTCGCGCGCGTCGCCGTCGAGTTCGCCGGTCGCGGTGTCGTCTCGCTCGGCCTGGCCAGCGACGAGCGCGGCTACCCCTGCCGCGACTTCGCCGAGGCCTTCGCGATCGCGAAGGCGGCCGGCCTCCAGGCCGCACCGCACGCCGGCGAGCTCGTCGGCCCCGAGTCGGTGCGCGAGGCGCTCGACGACCTGAAGGCCGACCGGGTGCTGCACGGCGTGCGCGCGGTGGAGGAGCCCGCGCTCGTCGCCGAGCTCGCCGAGCGCGGTGTGCCGCTCGACGTGTGCCCGACCTCGAACGTGCTGCTCAGCGTCGTGCCCGAGCTCGGCGCGCATCCGCTGCCGCTGCTGCTGGAGGCTGGTGTGCGCTGCTCGATCAACGCCGACGACCCGCTGCTGTTCGGGCCCGACATCCTGGCCGAGTACGAGGTGTGCCGCAGCGTGCTGGGGCTCGGCGACGAGCAGCTTGCCGCCTGCGCCTGGACCTCGATCGAGACGACCCTGGCCCCGGACGCGGTCAAGGCCGCCGCTCGCGAGCGCATCGACGCCTGGCTGCGGTGATGCCGTGCGCCGCCGCGGGCGATGCCCGTGGCGG
>JASCOA010000072.1 GCA_029959365.1 Microbacteriaceae bacterium PS02343
GGGTCCGGGCGCGGGTTTTTTCTGCTAAACCCGCTGCGCCCCCCCGGCCGGGGGGGGGGGCGCCTCCGGCGCGCCGGGCCGCGCCTTGCCGCAGCAGTGCCCGCGGGTTAGGATGATGAGTCGCATTTCTGTGCGCATCCCATCCATCCGCCACGTCGGATGAACCGCATCACCCCGCAGGCCGGAACCGGCTCGAGGATGCTGCGCCGCCGTGGCCCGAGTAATTGTCCGCCTGGAGCAACAACTACATGACTACCGCAACGACCGACAAGGTGACCAAGCAGGTCGCGATCGACGACATCGGATCTGCCGAGGACTTCCTTGCAGCGGTCGAGAAGACGCTGAAGTTCTTCAACGACGGAGACCTCATCGAGGGCACCGTCGTGAAGATCGACCGCGACGAGGTCCTCCTCGACGTCGGCTACAAGACCGAGGGCGTCATCCCCTCGCGCGAGCTCTCCATCAAGCACGACGTCGACCCGACCGAGGTCGTCGCCGTCGGCGACACCGTCGAGGCCCTCGTCCTCCAGAAGGAGGACAAGGAAGGCCGTCTGATCCTGTCCAAGAAGCGTGCGCAGTACGAGCGCGCGTGGGGCGATGTGGAGAAGATCAAGGAGGCCGATGGCGTCGTCACCGGCACCGTGATCGAGGTCGTCAAGGGCGGCCTCATCGTCGACATCGGCCTGCGCGGCTTCCTCCCCGCCTCGCTCATCGAGCTGCGCCGCGTGCGCGACCTCACCCCTTACCTGGGCCAGGAGCTCGAGGCGAAGATCCTCGAGCTCGACAAGAACCGCAACAACGTGGTCCTCTCGCGTCGCGCGCTCCTCGAGCAGACGCAGAGCGAGAGCCGCAGCTCGTTCCTCAACGCGCTGCACAAGGGCCAGGTCCGCAAGGGCGTCGTCTCCTCGATCGTCAACTTCGGCGCCTTCGTCGACCTGGGCGGCGTGGACGGCCTTGTGCACGTCTCCGAGCTCAGCTGGAAGCACATCGAGCACGCCAGCGAGGTCGTCGAGGTCGGCCAGGAGGTCACCGTCGAGATCCTCGAGGTGGACATGGACCGCGAGCGCGTGTCGCTCTCGCTCAAGGCCACTCAGGAGGACCCGTGGCAGGTCTTCGCCCGCACCCACGCGATCGGCCAGGTCGCCCCGGGTAAGGTCACCAAGCTCGTCCCGTTCGGCGCCTTCGTGCGCGTGGCGGACGGCATCGAGGGCCTCGTTCACATCTCGGAGCTCTCCTCGAAGCACGTCGAGCTCGCCGAGCAGGTCGTCTCGGTCGGCGACGAGGTCTTCGTCAAGGTCATCGACATCGACCTCGAGCGCCGTCGCATCTCGCTGAGCCTCAAGCAGGCCAATGAGGGCGTCGACCCCGAGGGTGCGGACTTCGACCCCGCGCTCTACGGCATGCACACCGAGTACGACGAGGCCGGGAACTACAAGTACCCGGAGGGCTTCGACCCGGAGACCAACGAGTGGAAGGACGGCTTCGACGAGCAGCGCACCGCCTGGGAGGGCGAGTACGCCGCCGCTCAGGCCCGCTGGGAGGCTCACAAGAAGCAGGTCGCCGCGGCGATCGAGGCCGAGAACGAGCCGGCTGCCGCCGCTTCGTCCTCGTCCGCCGGTCAGTCGTTCTCGAGCGATTCGGCCTCGGCCGGCACCCTCGCCGACGACGCGTCGCTGGCAGCGCTCCGCGAGCGCCTCTCGGGTGGCAACTCCTGATCCACGCATCCGCGTGATCCCGACGGCGGTCGGCCCTTCATGGGCCGGCCGCCGTCGGCGTTCCCGGGCGCGCATCCCTCGGGCCTAGGCTGGGTGCATGCCTTCGCAGTACCGTCCGCGGCGCCTCGCCGCCGCCTTCGTGCTCACCGTCGGTCTCGCTCTGACGGGCTGCTCGGCGGGGGAGGACGACTCCGCAGCCGAGGAGGCCGCCGCGCAGGCGCAGGCGCAGGCCGACGCGCTGCGCGCGGAGCTCACCGCCTTCGTGCTGCCGGGCGGCGAGGAGGCGTTGGAGCCGAGCGCGCTCAGCGGCGTCGACGAGGGTGCCGGCTACCACGCCGAGACGCTCTTCGCCGGGCGCTCCGCGGACGGCGAGACCCTGATCGGCGAGGCCGCCGCGGCGCTCGAGGCGACCGGTCTCGCCCCCGTGACCGCGTTGCCGGACGGCAGCCAGGTGCCGGCCGAACCCGGTCCGCTCGCCACCGGCTACTGGGGCGGCGGCGACTGGGTCGTCGGCGCGCAGGCCGGGGTGCGCCTCGAGGAGGACGGCGCGCAGAGCGACGATCTCGTGCTGCAGTACGTGTTCCTGAGCAGCGGTGCCGCCGAGCCCGCCTCCGCTGCGGGGGAGTAGCGTGCGGATCGCGCTCACCGGGGGCATCGCCGCGGGCAAGTCGACCGTGGGCGCGAGGCTCGCCGAGCTCGGTGCGGCCGTCGTCGACGCCGACGCCCTCGCCCGCGAAGCCGTGGCGCCGGGCTCGGAGGGGCTCGCCCGCATCGCGGAGTCCTTCGGCCCGGCGGTCCTCGCCGAGGACGGCTCACTCGACCGGGCTGCGCTCGGTGCGATCGTCTTCGCGGACCCGGAGCGCCGCCGCGAGCTCGAGGACATCACGCATCCGGTCGTCCGCCGGCTCGCCGCCGAGCGGATGAGCGCGGCCGAGTCGGCCGATCCGAACGCGGTGGTCGTCTACGACGTGCCGCTGCTGGTCGAGTCAGGCCCCGACCACGGCTTCGAGCTCGTCGTCGTCGCGCACGCGCCGGCAGCGGTGCGGATCGAGCGGATGGTCGCCCTGCGCGGCATGGACCGCGCGGAAGCGGAGCGGCGGGTCGGCGCCCAGGCGAGCGACGCCGAGCGCCTCGCGATCGCCGACGTCGTCATCGACACGGATGGCACCCTGGACGCGACCCTGGAGCAGGTCGACCGTCTGTGGGAGCGTGTCGGAGGTCGCTCCTAGACTCGTGGGCATGGAACCCACACGCTCGGTCAGGCCCTTCGAGGTGATCAGCGAGTACCAGCCCAGCGGCGACCAGCCGCAGGCGATCGCGGAGCTGACGGCCCGCATCAACGCCGGCGAGACCGACGTCGTGCTGCTCGGCGCGACCGGCACCGGCAAGTCGGCGACGACCGCCTGGCTGATCGAGGCCGTGCAGCGGCCCACCCTGGTGCTCGCCCACAACAAGACGCTCGCGGCGCAGCTCGCGAACGAGTTCCGCGACCTGCTGCCCAACAACGCGGTCGAGTACTTCGTCTCGTACTACGACTACTACCAGCCCGAGGCCTACGTGCCGCAGACCGACACCTTCATCGAGAAGGACAGCTCGGTCAACGCCGAGGTCGAGCGGCTGCGGCACTCCACGACGAACTCGCTGCTCAGCCGCCGCGACGTCATCGTCGTCTCCACGGTCTCGTGCATCTACGGCCTCGGTGCCGCCGAGGAGTACCTCGAGGCGATGGTCGCGCTGCAGGTCGGCGACCGCATCTCGCGCGAGCAGCTCATCCGCCGCTTCGTCAACATGCAGTACGACCGCAACGACGTCGACTTCTCGCGCGGCAAGTTCCGCGTGCGCGGCGACACGATCGAGATCATCCCGGTCTACGAGGAGCACGCGCTGCGCATCGAGATGTTCGGCGACGAGATCGAGGCGCTGTACATGCTGCATCCGCTCACGGGCGACGTCATCGAGAAGGTCGATGCGACGAGCGTGTTCCCGGCGACGCACTACGCCGCGAGCCCCGCGACGATGCACAAGGCGATCGGCACCATCAAGGAGGAGTTGGCCACAACGCTCGAGGAGATGGAGCGCCAGGGCAAGCTGCTCGAGGCGCAGCGGCTGCGCATGCGCACCACCTTCGATCTCGAGATGATGGAGCAGATCGGCTTCTGCTCGGGCATCGAGAACTACTCGCGGCACATGGACGGCCGCGGACCCGGCCAGCCGCCGAGCACGCTGCTCGACTACTTCCCGGACGACTTCATGGTGGTCATCGACGAGTCGCACGTGACGGTGCCGCAGATCGGCGCGATGTACGAGGGCGACGCCTCCCGAAAGCGCACGCTCGTCGAGCACGGCTTCCGGCTGCCGAGCGCCATGGACAACCGGCCGTTGCGCTGGCCCGAGTTCCTGAACCGGGTCGGCCAGAAGGTCTACCTCTCCGCGACGCCCGGCAAGTACGAGATGGGCGTGGCCGACAGCGTGGTGGAGCAGATCATCCGCCCGACCGGCCTGGTGGACCCCGAGATCGTGCTCAAGCCGAGCAAGGGGCAGATCGACGACCTGCTCGAGGAGATCCGGATCCGGGTCGAGCGCGACGAGCGCGTGCTCGTCACGACGCTGACGAAGAAGATGGCGGAGGAGCTGACGGCCTTCCTCGGCGAGGCCGGTGTGCGGGTGCGCTACCTGCACTCCGACGTCGACACGCTCCGCCGCGTCGAGCTGCTCACCGAGCTGCGCCAGGGCGTCTACGACGTGCTCATCGGCATCAACCTGCTGCGCGAGGGCCTCGACCTGCCCGAGGTGTCGCTCGTCGCGATCCTCGATGCCGACAAGGAGGGCTTCCTGCGCTCCTCGACGTCGCTCATCCAGACCATCGGCCGCGCGGCGCGCAACGTCGCCGGCGAGGTGCACATGTACGGCGACAAGATGACCGACTCGATGCAGCTGGCGATCGACGAGACCAATCGGCGCCGCGAGAAGCAGGTCGCGTACAACACGCTGCACGGCATCGACCCGCAGCCGCTGCGCAAGCGGATCGCCGACATCACCGAGTCGCTGCTGCGCGAGGGCGCCGACACGGCGGAGCTGCTGGCCAAGAAGGAGCGTCGCGGGCGCGCGCCGACACCGTCCCTCGGCAGCGGCGCCACCGGTGCGAAGGGCGGCGCCGAGCTCGAGGCGATCGTCGAGGATCTCAACGCCCAGATGCTCATCGCCGCCGGCGAGCTCAAGTTCGAGCTCGCGGCTCGCCTGCGCGACGAGGTCTCCGACCTCAAGAAGGAGCTCCGCGCCATGGCCGCGGCGGGGCACCTGTGAGCCGCGACGGAGATCTCCGAGGACGGCGCTATCTCGTGACCGGCGGTACGGCCGGGCTCGGACTGCACGCCTGCCGGCTGCTCCTCCAGCGCGGCGCCGAGGTCGTGCTCGCGGCGCGCAACCCCGAGAAGGCGGAGGGGGTGCTCGCCGAGCTGCGTCGGCGCACGCCCGGCGCCGTCGTGGGGTTCCAGCAGCTCGACCTCGCCGATCTGCGATCCATCGGAGCGGCCGCCGAGCGCCTCGCTGCGAGCGCGCCGATCGACGGCCTGCTCGCGAACGCCGGTGTCGTCGGCGCACGCCACCGCCGGGTCACCGCCGACGGCTTCGAGCTGCAGTTCGGCACGAACCACCTGGGGCACTTCGCCCTGATCGCGCAGCTGATGCCCTGGCTCGAGTCGGGTTCCGCGCGCGTCGTGCATCTCGGCAGCATCAGCCACCGCTGGTTCCGGCTGCGGCTCGACGACCTCCACTCCGAGCGCCGCTACGACGGAGCGGCGGCGTACGCGCGGTCGAAGCTCGCCGTCATGCTCTTCGGCTTCGAGCTCGAGCTGCGCCTGCGCGAGGCGGGCTCGTCGGTCACCAGCCTCGTCGCGCACCCCGGCTTCTCCTGGGATGAGCTCGACGCCGACGACCCGGGTTGGGCACGTCCGCTCGGTGGCGCGCTCCGCAGCTCGGCGCGCGCCATCAGCCAAGGCAAGGACTCCGGGGCGCTGCCCCTCGTGCACGCGCTCACAGCGCCGGATGCGGGTGGCGGCGGGTACTGGGGGCCGCGGCAGTGGTTCCAGCTCAAGGGGTCGCCGACCAGGGTCGCCGCCGAGCCGCACGCCCGCGATCGGGAGGTCGCGGGGCGGCTGTGGGAAGCCTCCGAGCAGTTCACGGGAGTCGGCCTCCTCGGCTGACGAGCCGTCGCATCCGCACGGGCGGGTACCTGGACGCGAGCGCAAGAGGGGTTCGCGGAGGGCGAGCACGGCCGTCGATGTCGGTGGCGACTCGTACACTTGTTCGGTGCCTACCTCCTTGCCGTCCTCCTCCACGCTCAGCGTCCGGGGGGCCCGGGTCCACAACCTCCAGAACGTCGATGTGGAGATCCCCAGGGATTCGCTCGTCGTCTTCACCGGCCTCTCCGGCTCCGGCAAGTCGAGCCTGGCGTTCGACACGATCTTCGCCGAGGGCCAGCGCCGCTACGTCGAGTCGTTGAGCGCGTACGCGCGCCAGTTCCTCGGCCAGGTCGACCGGCCCGACGTCGACTTCATCGAGGGGCTCAGCCCCGCGGTGTCGATCGACCAGAAGTCGACGAACCGCAATCCGCGCTCGACGGTCGGCACGATCACCGAGATCTTCGACTACATGCGCCTGCTCTGGGCGCGCATCGGCGTGCCGCACTGCCACATCTGCGGTGAGCGCATCGAGAAGCAGACTGTGCAGCAGATCGCCGACCAGCTGATGACGCTGGAGGAGGGCACCCGCTACCAGGTGGTCGCACCGGTGGTCTCGCAGAAGAAGGGCGAGTTCGTCGACCTCTTCAAAGAGCTTTCGGCGGGCGGGTACTCGCGCGCCATCGTCGACGGCGAGACGATCCAGCTCGCGGAGCCGCCCAAGCTCAAGAAGCAGATCAAGCACGACATCGCGGTGGTCGTCGACCGGCTCGTCGCGCGCGACGACGTGCTCAACCGGCTCACCGACTCCCTCGAGACCGCGCTGCGGCTCGCCGACGGCATCGTGCAGATCAACTTCGTCGACCTGCAGGGCGAGGCGGCCTTCCGCACCTTCAGCGAGAAGCTCTCGTGCCCCAACCAGCACCCGGTGAGCCTCACCGAGATCGAGCCGCGCACCTTCTCGTTCAACGCGCCCTTCGGCGCCTGCCCCGAGTGCTCCGGCATCGGCACCCGCATGTCGGTCGACCCCGAGCTGCTGCTCGGCGACCCCGCGCTCGCGATCACCGAGGGCGTCATCCTGCCCTGGACCAACCAGGGCAAGGGCGTCTACAGCTACTTCGAGAAGCTGCTCGGCGGCCTCGCGCAGGACCTCGACTTCTCGCTCGACACGCCGTGGGAGCAGCTGCCCGAGAACGTGCAGACCGCGATCCTGCACGGCAACGACTTCGAGGTCGTCGTCAAGTGGCGCAACCGCTACGGCCGCGAGATGAAGTACTCGACCGGCTTCGAGGGCGTGATCCCCTACATCGAGCGCAAGTACGCGGAGGCCGAGACCGACTCCCAGCGCCAGCGCCACGGGGACTACCTGCGCGAGATCCCGTGCGCGGTCTGCCGCGGCAAGCGGCTCAAGCCCGAGGTGCTCGCCGTCACGGTCGAGGGCCACTCGATCGCCGACGTCACCGAGCTCAGCCTCGCCGAGGCGCACGCCTTCATGCAGGAGCTCGTGCTCAGCGAGCGCGACGCCCGCATCGCGGCGCAGGTGCTGCGCGAGATCCGGGCGCGGCTCGAGTTCCTGCTCGAGGTAGGCCTGACCTACCTGACCCTCGCGCGCAACGCCGGTTCGCTCTCGGGCGGTGAGGCGCAGCGCATCCGCCTGGCCACGCAGATCGGCTCAGGCCTCACGGGCGTGCTCTACGTGCTCGACGAGCCCTCGATCGGTCTGCACCAGCGCGACAACCGCCGGCTCATCGACACCCTCGTCAAGCTCAAGAACCTCGGCAACACGCTCATCGTCGTCGAGCACGACGAGGACACGATCCGCATCGCCGACCATCTGGTCGACATCGGCCCCGGCGCCGGGGTCAACGGCGGCCGGGTCGTGCACTCCGGCAGCTACGAGGAGCTCATCGCGAACGAGGAGTCGGTCACGGGCGACTACCTCGCGGGCCGCCGCTCGATCGAGACCCCGGCGAAGCGCCGTCCGGTCGACCGCAAGCGGGTGCTGCGCGTCGAGGGCGCCAAGGCGAACAACCTCAAGAACGTGAGCGCCGACTTCCCGCTCGGCGTGTTCACCGCCGTTACCGGCGTCAGCGGCTCCGGCAAGTCGACCCTGGTCAACGACATCCTCTACAAGGTGCTCGCCAACAAGCTCAACGGCGCCAAGCAGCTGCCGGGCAAGCACACCCGCGTCACCGGCCTCGACCAGCTCGACAAGGTCGTGCACGTCGACCAGGCGCCGATCGGCCGCACGCCGCGCTCGAACCCGGCGACCTACACCGGCGTCTTCGACCGCATCCGCACCCTCTTCGCCGACACGGCGGAGTCGAAGGTGCGCGGCTACCTGCCCGGCCGGTTCAGCTTCAACGTCAAGGGCGGCCGCTGCGAGCACTGCCAGGGCGACGGCACCATCAAGATCGAGATGAACTTCCTGCCCGACGTCTACGTCGCGTGCGAGGTCTGCGGCGGCGCGCGGTACAACCGCGAGACGCTGCAGGTGCACTACAAGGGCAAGACCATCGCCGAGGTGCTCGACATGCCCATCGCCGAGGCGGCGGACTTCTTCGAGGCGATCACCTCGATCCACCGCTTCCTCAAGACCCTCGTCGACGTCGGCCTGGGCTACGTGCGCCTCGGTCAGAGCGCCACGACGCTCTCGGGCGGCGAGGCGCAGCGCGTCAAGCTGGCGACCGAGCTGCAGAAGCGCTCCAACGGCCGCAGCGTCTACGTGCTCGACGAGCCGACCACCGGTCTGCACTTCGAGGACGTGCGCAAGCTGCTGCTCGTGCTGAACGGGCTCGTCGACAAGGGCAACACGGTCATCACGATCGAGCACAACCTCGACGTCATCAAGAGCGCCGACTGGCTCATCGACCTGGGTCCCGAGGGCGGTGCCGGCGGCGGCACGATCGTCTCGATCGGCACCCCCGAGCAGCTCGCGCAGGTCGAGGAGAGCCACACTGGCTTCTTCCTCAAGGACATCCTGGGCTGAGCGGACCGGGCCGAGCGGATGAGACTGAGCGAGTGACGAGCAGCGCCGAGACGCGCGCACCGGGCCGGCCCCGGCGCGCCGACACCGTGCCGTACCGTCCGGCGGCGGGGGAGATCCCCACCCAGCCGGGCGTCTACCGCTTCTCGGATCCGCGCGGCCGCATCCTCTACGTCGGCAAGGCGAAGAACCTCCGCCAGCGGCTCAGCAACTACTTCGCGCCGCTGCACACGCTGCACGAGCGCACGGCTCGCATGGTCACCACGGCCTCGAAGGTCGAGTGGACGGTCGTCGGCAGCGAGTTCGAGGCGCTGCAGCTCGAGTTCACCTGGATCAAGGAGTTCGAGCCGCCGTTCAACGTCGTCTTCCGCGACGACAAGAGCTACCCCTACCTCGTCGTGACGCTGGGGGAGGAGAGCCCGCGCGTCATGATCAGCCGGCGCCACGGCATCCGCGGTGCCCGCTACTTCGGTCCCTACCCGAAGGTCTGGGCCGTGCGGGAGACCATGGAGCTGATGACGAAGGCCTTCCCGATCCGCACCTGCAAGGACAGCGACTACGAGCGGGCCATGCGCACCGGCAGGCCGTGCTTCGCGGGCCAGATCGGCGCCTGCGGGGGTCCGTGCTCGCAGAAGGTCTCGATCGAGGAGCACCGGCTCAGGGTCGACGAGTTCGTGGCCTTCCTCGCGGGCAACGACCGGCGCTTCATCACCGAGGCCCGGGCCGAGATGGCCGAGGCCGCCGGCCGCCTGGAGTACGAGCGTGCGGCGAAGGCCCGCGACCGGATCGCAGCGCTCGAGCAGGTCATGGAGAAGAGCGCGATCGTGCTGCCCGACGGCGTCGATGCCGACGTCTTCGGCATCGAGCACGACGAGCTCGCCGCTGCCGTGCAGCAGTTCATCGTGCGCGGCGGCCGCCTGCGCGGTGTGCGCAACTGGGTGGTCGACAAGGAGCTCGACCACGGGCTCGGCGAGCTGATCGACTCGATCATGCGCAGCGCCTACGACGAGGCCAACCCGCCGCCCAAGGAGGTCGTGGTGCCGGTGCTGCCGGACGACGCGGCCGAGCTCGAGGTCTGGCTGCGCGGCCAGCGCGGGCGGCCGGTCGCGCTGCGGACGGCGCAGCGCGGCGACAAGGCTGCCGTGCTGCATACCGCCACCATCAACGCCAAGCAGGCGCTGCAGCTCTACAAGACGCGGCGCAGCGCCGATTACCTCGCGCGCACGGCGGCGCTCACCGACCTGCAGGAGGCGCTCGGCATGAGCGAGGCGCCGCTGCGCATCGAGTGCTACGACGCCTCGCACCTGCAGGGCACCAACGTCGTCGCGTCGATGGTCGTCTTCGAGGACGGCCTGGCCCGCAAGAGCGAGTACCGCCGCTTCAGCATCCCCGAGACGACCGACGACACCGACTCGATCTACCGGGTGCTGCGCCGACGGCTCGCCTACCTGGTGGAGGGCAGCGAGCAGGCGGAGGGGGATCAGGTCAAGAAGAAGTTCGCGTACCCGCCGCAGCTGCTCATCGTCGACGGCGGCGAGCCGCAGGTGAAGGCGGCGGCCCGGGCGCTGGCGGACTCCGGCGTGCAGGGCATCCGCATCGCCGGCATCGCGAAGCGCCTCGAGGAGCTCTGGCTGCCCGACGACGAGTACCCGGTGATCCTGCCGCGGCAGAGCGAGGCGCTCTTCCTCATCCAGCGCGTGCGCGACGAGGCGCACCGCTTCGCGATCACGTACCAGCGGCAGAAGCGCAGCAAGGACATCCGCTCGGTGCTCGGCGAGGTGCCGGGACTGGGGGAGGCCCGGGTCAAGGCGCTGCTCGGGCACTTCGGCTCCGTCGCCCGCCTCAAGCAGGCGAGCCCCGAGGAGATCGCCGAGGTGCGCGGCATCGGCGCGACGCTGGCGGATGCGATCGGTCGGGCCCTGCGCGCCTGAGCGGAGGTACGCTTCCGCGACACCCGACCGGGAACGTCTAGGCTGGAAGCGCGAACGACGCCGAGGGGCACCATGAACGAGCAGCAGAGCCACCGCCAGGAAGTCCTGATCGTCACCGGCATGTCCGGCGCCGGGCGCTCGACGGTCGCGAACGCGCTCGAGGACCTGGGCTGGTACGTCGTCGACAACCTGCCGCCGCAGATGCTGCGGCCGATGATCGAGCTCGCCGAGCGCGCCGGCGACAGCCTGCCGCGGGTCGCCGCGGTCATGGACGTGCGCGGCGGCAAGCTCTTCAGCGATCTGCAGGAGGTGCTCGAGGGCCTCGACGAGAGCGTCGGCGCCCGCGTGCTCTTCCTCGAGGCGACCGACAGCGCGCTCGTGCGCCGCTTCGAGCAGGTGCGCCGACCGCATCCGCTGCAGGGCGACGGCACGATCCTCGACGGCATCCTCGAGGAGCGCGCTCGCACGCGCGAGCTGCGAGCCTTCAGCGCGCTGATCATCGACACCAGCGATCTCAACATCCACCAGCTCTCCACCAAGATCCAGGAGATGTTCGGGCTCGAGGACCAGCCCGGCCTGCACCTCACCGTGCAGAGCTTCGGCTTCAAGTACGGGCTCCCGTCCGACGTCGACCTGGTCGCCGACGCCCGCTTCCTGCCCAATCCGTTCTGGGTGCCCGAACTGCGTCCGCACACCGGCCTCGACCCGCAGGTGAGCGACTACGTGCTGGGTCTCGACGGTGCGCGCCCGTTCCTGGAGCGCTACGCGGCGAGCCTCGAGCCGGTGCTGCACGGCTACCAGCAGGAGAACAAGCGGCATGCCACGATCGCCATCGGATGCACGGGCGGCAAGCACCGCTCGGTCGCCATGGCTGTGGCGCTGGCGGAGCTGCTGCGCGGCTACGAGGGCGTCGCGGTCTCGGTGCGCCACCGCGACCTCGGCCGCGAATAGCCCGCGACCCGGGCCGCCGGGAGCGCACGGCCCGGGGCCGACCACGCTCGATCCTGCGCCCGACCCGCACGGATCGGCAGCCGTTCCACGACCTGTAGTATCGAACGTCGCCCCGCCGGGCGAAGCGAGCAGGAACGAGGATTTACCGTGGCATTGACCGCCGACGTCAAGGACGAACTGGCCCGAGTCGAGGTCCAGAAGGCCACGGTCCGAGCGGCCGAGCTGGCCACGATCCTGCGCTTCGCCGGCGGTCTGCACCTCATCTCCGGCCGCATCGCGGTCGAGGCCGAGATCGACACCGTGCCGATCGCGCGGCGCGTCCGCCGCGACCTCGCCGAGCTCTACGGCGTGCGCAGCGACGTCGCCCAGATCTCCGGCAACGGCCTGCGCCGCGGCGCCTACTACCTGGTGCGGGTCACCGAGGGCGGCGAGCAGCTCGCCCGTCAGACCGGCCTGCTCGACGCGCGACGCCGCCCGGTGCGCGGCCTGCCGAACCGCCTGACCACCGGCACCGTCGAGGAGATCGCCGCCGTCTGGCGCGGCGCCTTCCTCGCCCACGGCTCGCTCACCGACCCGGGCCGTTCTGCGTCGCTCGAGATCACCTGCCCCGGCAACGAGTCGGCCATGGCGCTCGTCGGCGCCGCCTCCCGCCTCGGCGTGGCCGCGAAGGCCCGCGAGGTGCGCGGGGTGCACCGCGTCGTCATCCGCGACGGCGAGGCCATCAGCGCCATGCTCGCCCGCATGGGCGCCTCGCAGACCGTCGCCACCTGGGAGGAGCTGCGCCAGCGCCGCGAGGTGCGCGCCACGGCGAACCGCCTGGTCAACTTCGACGACGCCAACCTGCGCCGCTCGGCGCAGGCCGCGGTCGCCGCCTGCGCGCGGGTGGAGCGGGCGCTCGAGATCCTCGGCGACGACGTGCCGAAGCACCTGCGCTACGCCGGTGAGCTGCGTCTCGCCCACCGCGACGCCAGCCTCGACGAGCTCGGCCACCACGCCGATCCGCCCATGACGAAGGATGCGGTCGCCGGCCGGATCCGCCGCCTGCTGGCCCTCGCCGACAAGACCGCCGAGGAGCGCGGCGAGCCGGACACCGAGGCGAGCGTGCCGCCCGAGCTGGAGCTCTGACTCTGCTTTTCTGGGTAACCGCGGGAAGCATCCTGCACGCCATGCCGTTGACGTGATGAGATAGGAACATCCCTCGCTCGGCGCCCTGCGGTGCCGCGCCGAGGGCCGCCAACGCAAGGAGAACCCATGGCCGACTACACGCTGCCCGATCTGCCCTACGACTACTCCGCCCTCGCGCCGCACATCAGCGCGCGCATCATGGAGCTCCACCACTCGAAGCACCACGCCACCTACGTCGCCGGCGCGAAGGCCGCGCAGGAGCAGCTGCAGGAGGCCGCCGCGTCGGGCGCCGCGAACGTCAACAAGCTCGAGAAGGACCTGGCCTTCAACCTCGGCGGCCACGTCAACCACTCGATCTTCTGGACCAACCTCACCCCCGAGACCGGCGAGCCCACGGGCGAGCTGCTCGAGGCGATCGGCGCGCAGTTCGGATCGCTCGAGCAGTTCAAGGCGCAGTTCACCGCCGTCGCGCTCGGCGTGCAGGGCTCCGGCTGGGCCGTCCTGGCCTACGACGTGCTCGGCGAGCGCCTCTCGGTGTTCCAGCTCTTCGACCAGCAGGGCAACGTGCCCTTCGGACTCGTGCCGGTGCTGCTGCTCGACGTCTGGGAGCACGCGTACTACCTCGACTACGCGAACGTGCGCGCCGACTACGTCAAGGCCTTCTGGAACATCGTGAACTGGGACAACGTCGCCGCGCGCTACGCCGCCGCGAAGGACAAGACCCAGGGCCTCATCACGCTCTGAGCCCATCGACGGAGGGCGGATGCGAGGCGCAGCACGCGCAGCGCATCCGCCCTCCGCCGTTCCCGCCGTCAGGATGCCTGAGCACCGCCCCCGTGCGCGCTAGGCTGATCGACGGAGTATCCCCCCACATCGCGTCTGACGACGCTGAGCAACAGGAGTTCACGTGACCGTGAAGATCGGTATCAACGGATTCGGCCGCATCGGCCGCAACTACTTCCGGGCGGCTCTCGCCCAGGGCGCGGACCTCGAGATCGTGGCCGTCAACGACCTCTCCGACCCCGCCTCGCTGGCGCACCTCCTCAAGTACGACTCCATCACGGGTCGTCTCGACGCCGAGGTGTCGGTCGAGGGCGACTCGATCATCGTCAACGGCAAGGCCATCAAGGTCCTCGCCGAGCGCGACCCCGCCAACCTCCCCTGGGGCGAGCTGGGCGTCGAGATCGTCATCGAGTCGACCGGCCGCTTCACCAAGGACGTCGACGCGCGCAAGCACATCGAGGCTGGCGCGAAGAAGGTCCTCATCTCGGCCCCCGCCACGGGCGATGTCGCCACCTTCGTCATCGGTGCCAACGAGCACCTGTACGACCCGGCCAAGGACGACATCATCTCGAACGCGTCCTGCACCACGAACTGCCTCGCGCCGCTCGCCAAGGTGTTCAACGACAAGTTCGGCATCGAGCGCGGTCTCATGACCACGGTGCACGCCTACACCGCCGACCAGAACCTCCAGGACGGCCCCCACGGCGACCTGCGCCGCGCGCGCGGTGCCGCGCTGAACATCATCCCCACGAGCACCGGTGCGGCCAAGGCCATCGGCCTCGTCCTGCCCGAGCTCAAGGGCAAGCTCGACGGCTTCGCGCTGCGCGTGCCGGTGCCCACCGGCTCGATCACCGACCTCACCCTCGAGACCTCCACCGAGGGCCTGACGGTCGAGCAGATCAACGAGGCCTTCAAGGAGGCAGCCGAGGGGCCGCTCAAGGGCATCCTCAAGTACGTCGACGAGCCGATCGTCTCCTCGGACATCGTCACCGACCCGCACTCCTCGCTGTTCGACTCGGGTCTGACCAAGGTCATCGGCACGACCGTGAAGATCTCGTCCTGGTACGACAACGAGTGGGGCTACTCGAACCGCCTCGTCGACCTGACCGAGTACGTCGCCGACCGTCTCTGATCGATCGATGACGCTCCGCACCCTCGACACCCTCGGTCCGCTCGCCGGCCGCACCGTCATCGTCCGCTGCGATCTCAACGTCCCGTTGAAGGACGGCGCGATCACGGATGACGGCCGCGTGCGGGCCTCCCTGCCCACGCTCAACCGCCTCATCGACGGCGGCGCCCGAGTGGTCGTGGTCTCGCACCTCGGCCGCCCGGAGGGCGCACCGGACGCGAGGTACAGCCTCGCCCCGGTCGCCCAGCGCCTTTCGGAGCTGCTCGGCAAGCCCGTGACCTTCGCGAGCGACACCGTCGGCTCGGCCGCGCACGAGGCGGTCGCCTCCCTCGAGGACGGCGACGTGGCGCTGCTGGAGAACCTCCGGTTCAACCCGGGGGAGACCAGCAAGGACGTCGAGGTGCGGAGCGCCTTCGCGGCGCAGCTCGCCGAGCTGGGAGACGCGCTCGTCTCCGACGGCTTCGGCGTCGTGCACCGCAAGCAGGCGAGCGTCACCGATCTCGCCGCCCTGCTGCCCAGCGCGGCGGGCACCCTCATCGAAGCAGAGCTCGACGTGCTCGAGCGCCTCACCTCCGCCCCCGAGAAGCCCTACACGGTCGTGCTCGGCGGTTCGAAGGTCAGCGACAAGCTCGGCGTGATCGACCACCTGCTGCCCCGCGTGAGCACGCTGCTCATCGGCGGCGGCATGCTCTTCACCTTCCTGAAGGCGCAGGGCCACTCCATCGGCTCGAGCCTGCTCGAGGAGGACCAGATCCCGGTCGTGCTCGAGTACCTCGAGCGCGCCCAGGCCCTGGGCGTCGAGATCGTGATCCCGACGGATGTGGTCATGTCCGCGGGGTTCTCGGCCGATGCCGAGACCGCGGTGCGGCCGATCGACGCGCTGGAGGACACGCCCTTCGGCGCGAAGGGCCTCGGGCTCGACATCGGACCGGCTACGGCCGCGGACTTCGCGGAGCGCATCCGCTCGTCGAAGACCGTGTTCTGGAACGGTCCGGCTGGCGTCTTCGAGCTCGCGCCGTTTGCGGCCGGCACGAAGGCCGTTGCGCAGGCGCTGACCGAGGTCGACGGCCTCGCCGTCGTCGGCGGCGGCGATTCCGCCGCAGCAGTGCGCGCCCTCGGCTTCGCCGACGAGGCGTTCGGACACATCTCCACGGGTGGCGGCGCCAGCCTGGAGTTCCTCGAGGGCAAGCCCCTCCCCGGACTGGAGGCCCTCGGATGGGAAGCCTGAACCGCACGCCGCTCATCGCGGGCAACTGGAAGCTGAACCTCGACCACCTGCAGTCGATCGCGTTCCTGCAGAAGCTCCACTGGAGCCTCAAGGACGCGTCCCACGACTACGAGTCCGTCGAGGTGGCGGTCTTCCCGCCCTTCACCGACCTCCGCTCGGTGCAGACGCTGGTGACGGCCGACAAGTACGACATCGCCTACGGCGCCCAGGACCTCTCGCAGCACGACTCCGGTGCCTACACCGGCGAGATCTCCGGCGCCTTCATCGCCAAGCTCGACGCGCGCTACGTGCTCATCGGCCACTCGGAGCGGCGCACGCTGCACGACGAGACCGACGAGGTCGTCGGCGCGAAGGTCACCGCCGCGCTGCGCCACGGCCTCGTGCCGGTGCTCTGCGTCGGCGAGACGGCCGACGACCTCGAGCAGCACGGCCCCAGCGCCGTGCCCGTCGCGCAGCTGCGCGCCGCGCTCGACGGCGTGCCGAAGGGCGCCGAGATCGTCGTCGCCTACGAGCCCGTCTGGGCCATCGGCTCCGGCCAGGCCGCTACGCCCGAGCAGGCCCAGCAGGTCGCGGCCGCGCTGCGCGCCGAGCTCGTGAACCTGCTCGGCGAGGAGGCCGCCTCGGCCACCCGCGTGCTCTACGGCGGCTCGGTGAAGTCGGGCAACATCGCCGGCTTCATGCGCGAGCCCGACGTGGACGGCGCACTGGTCGGCGGGGCGAGCCTCGACCTGACCGAGTTCGCCAGCATCGTCCGCTACCAGAAGCACGTCGGCGTCTAGTCGACGCCTCGGCCACGTGCCGACGCACCGCCCGTGCACGACGATCGCGTCGCGCACGGGCGGTTAGACTGACTACCGTCATCCCGCCGAAAGGTCCCCTGTGGAAATCCTCCAAGTCGTCCTGCAGGTGCTGCTCGCCATCACGAGCCTCCTGCTCACCCTGCTGATCCTGCTGCACCGTGGTCGCGGCGGTGGTCTCTCCGACATGTTCGGCGGCGGCGTGACCTCCAACCTCGGCGCCTCGGGCGTCGCGGAGCGCAATCTCAACCGCATCACGGTGATCCTCGGACTCGTCTGGGTCTCCTGCATCGTCGTGCTCGGTCTCATCACCAAGTTCCAGGGCTGACGCCCAACAGACAACACCGCGGCGCGCGGACCCGAGCGCCGCAGGGGGAGGATCACATCATGGCTTCAGGCGGCAGCGCCATCCGCGGCTCGCGCGTCGGCGCGGGACCCATGGGCGAACAGGACCACGGCTACCACGCCGACCGCGTCGCGGTGCAGTACTGGGACGCGCTCGGCAACGAGACCGTCCGCTACTTCGCGGCGGGTCTCCCGGAGGAGGAGATCCCCGAGATCATCGACTGCCCGACCTCGGGCCTGCCCGCGGGCCGCGACAAGGCGAACCCGCCGCAGGTCGCGAAGAACGAGCCCTACAAGACGCACCTCGCCTACGTGAAGGAGCGCCGCACGCCCGAGGAGGCGGAGCAGCTCCTCGAGGAGGCGCTCCAGCAGCTCCGCGTGCGCCGCGGCACCGCCGTCGCCTCCTGACGACGACCGCGCGCTCGACGCGAAGAGGGCCCGAACCGGAGACGGTTCGGGCC
>JASCOA010000073.1 GCA_029959365.1 Microbacteriaceae bacterium PS02343
TTAATAGACCCTGCGCCGCAGCCCCGCGGGGGGGGGTGGGGGGGGGGGGGGCCGCGGCGGGGCTCGACGCGTCGGCCGTTCCGACTCGGGTCCGTCCGTGAGAGGGCGGCGCGGCTCCGGGCGATCCGGTAGGACTTGCGGGGTCGGTACGGGCGTCGCACCGACAGCGAACCCCCACGCCGGGTGATCAGCGCAGATCGAGGCTCAGCAGCTGCATCGGGTAGCCGCCCAGCGGGTGCGGCACGGGCGCGCGCGCCGCCCTGAAACCGAGGCCTTCGTAGAGCGCCACTGCCCCGTGGTTGCCGGTGCGCACCTCGAGCAGGAGCCGACCGGCGCGGTGCTCGCGCGCATGCTCGACGGCGTCCGCCAGGAGCCGGCCGGCCAGTCCACGGCGCTGCGCCGTGGGCAGCACCGCGATGTGGGAGAGCAGCACGTCGGCCCCAGCGCGCAGTGCCAGCGCGAAGCCGAGCACGGCCTCGCCATCGGCGCCGACCCTGAGCCTGCCACCGCCGGTCGACAAACGGCGTGCGACGTGCGCGAGGTCGGCTGGCGGCTCGCCGTCCCGGGCCACGATCGAGCGCTCCCAGACCCGCGTGCAGGCGCTCGCATCCTCCGCCGTGCCCGTGCGGAGGAGGACCGGCATCAGCTGCCGATCGCTGCCGACTCAGACATCGATCCGCTCGCGGTCGAGGCCCTCGCCGGCGGTGATGAACTCCTTGCGCGGCGCGACGTCGTTGCCCATGAGCAGTTCGAAGACGCGCGCGGCGTTCTCGGCGTCGCCGATGTTCACCCGGCGCAGCGTGCGGTACCGGCGGTCCATCGTCGTCTCCGCGAGCTGGTCCGCGTCCATCTCGCCGAGGCCCTTGTAGCGCTGGATCGGGTCCTGATAGCGACGCTTCGACTTCTCGAGCTGCTTGAGCACGCCGTTCAGCTCGGCCTCCGAGTACGTGTAGAGCGTCTCGTTGGGCTTGGAACCGGGGTTCATGATCACCACGCGGTGCAGCGGCGGCACCGCGGCGAAGATGCGCCCGGCCTCGACCATCGGCCGCATGTACCGGAAGAAGAGCGTGAGCAGCAGGGTGCGGATGTGCGCACCGTCCACGTCCGCGTCGCTCATCATGATGATCTTGCCGTAACGGGCCTGGTCGATCTCGAAGCTGCGGCCGGAGCCGGCTCCGACGACCTGGATGATCGAGGCGCACTCGGTGTTCGAGAGCATGTCGCTCACGGAGGCCTTCTGCACGTTGAGGATCTTGCCGCGGATGGGCAGCAGCGCCTGGTACTCGCTGTCGCGGGCGAGCTTGGCGGTGCCGAGCGCGCTGTCGCCCTCGACGATGAAGAGCTCGCTGCCCTCGGTCTCCTTGGAGCGGCAGTCGACGAGCTTCGCCGGCAGGCTGGAGTTCTCCAGCGCGTTCTTCCGGCGCTGGGTCTCCTTGTGCGCTCGCGCGGAGATGCGGGACTTCATCTCGGCGACGACCTTCTCGAGCACGAGGGCGCTCTGCGCCTTGTCGTCGCGCTTCGCGCTGCCGAAGCGCTCGGCGAACTGCTTCGCGACGGTACTCGCGACGATGGCGCGCACGGCCGGGGTGCCGAGCACCTCCTTCGTCTGGCCCTCGAACTGCGGCTCGGGAAGGCGCACGGTCAGCACGGCGGTGAGGCCCGCGAGCGCGTCCTCCTTCTCCACCTTGTCGTTGCCGACCTTCAGCTTGCGCGCGTTCTTCTCGACCTCGGCGCGGACGAACTTGAGCAGTCCGGTCTCGAATCCGGCCTGGTGGGTACCGCCCTTGGGCGTCGCGATGATGTTGACGAAGCTGCGGAAGACCGTCTCGTAGCCCTGGCCCCAGCGCAGGGCGATGTCGACCTCGCACTCGCGCTCGACCTCGGTCGAGACCATGTGCCCGTTCTCCTGCAGTACCGGCACGGTCTCCTTGTAGGTGCCGGTGCCCTGCATCCGCCAGGTGTCCGTGATCGCCGTGTCCGGCGCGAGGAAGTCGGCGAACTCGCTGATGCCGCCCGCGAAGCGGAAGGACTCGCTCGCCGGCTCGTCGCCGCGACGGTCGTCGATGTCGATGCCGAGCCCGGGCACGAGGAAGGCGGTCTGGCGCGCGCGGCCGACGAGGTCGTCGAGGCTGAACGCCGCGCCCTTCGTGAAGATCTGGCGGTCCGCCCAGTAGCGGATGCGCGTGCCGGTCCTCGCCTTGGCCACCTTGCCGATCACCCGGAGCTGGCTGCCGGAGACGAACGGGGTGAAGGGGGCGTCGGGGGTCGGCTCGCCGCTGTCGGCGAAGGTGCCGGGTTCGCCGCGATGGAAGCTCATGGCGTAGGTCTTGCCGTCGCGGTCGACCTCGACGTCGAGCCGTTCGGAGAGCGCGTTGACGACGGAGGCGCCGACGCCGTGCAGGCCGCCGGAGGCGGCGTACGAGCCGGAGCCGAACTTGCCGCCGGCGTGCAGCTTGGTGAACACGACCTCGACGCCGGTGAGACCGGTCTTCGGCTCGACGTCGACCGGGATGCCGCGGGCGGTGTCGCGCACCTCGACGCTGGAGTCGGCGTGCAGCACGATGCCGATGCTGTCGCCGTGGCCGGCGAGCGCCTCGTCGACCGAGTTGTCGATGATCTCCCAGAGGCAGTGCATGAGGCCGCGCGAGTCGGTCGAGCCGATGTACATGCCCGGCCGCTTCCGCACCGCGTCGAGCCCCTCGAGCACCGAGAGATGGCGTGCGGAGTAGTCGGAGCTGGCCACGGGTGTCGGTACCTCCAGGGTCGGGATCGCCCCAGCCTAACGAGCACCGCCGACACGGCTCGCCACCGACACCCCCGCGACCTCCGGCCTTTCTGCCCCCAGCGAAACGTCACGCAATCGACGCATGCGGTGGTGCCCGGCATGTTCTACTGGTCGCCAACGAGTTCCCGAACTCCCGAGTCGCGCTAGGAGACCCCATGTCCCAGATCACCACTGAGAACAGCGCCATCGACGAGGTCGTGGGCGGTTACCAGCTCTCCGCGCTGGACCGCTGCGACAGCTGCGGCGCGCAGGCCTACGTCCGCGCCACCCTTGCCAGCGGAGAGCTGTTCTTCTGCGCGCACCACGCCAAGGAGGTCCGCGCGAAGATCGAGCCCATCGCGCTCGAGTGGCTCGACGAGTCCTCGCGCCTGCTCGAGAACGCCTGAGCCGGAACGCTTCGGAGGGCCCGGTCGCCTCGGCGGCCGGGCCCTTCGCCGTACCCGTCTCGGTTCAGCGGCCGAGCGATGCGCGCAGCGCGTCCTCGAGCGACGTCCGGCGGAAGACGTAGCCGCTCTCGATCAGTCGCTGCGGATGCACCCAACGGCTCTTGAGGATCAGCTCGGGCTCGGTGCGCAGCGCCCACATCGCGGGCTCGAGCATCCAGCGGAAGGCGGGCAGCCCGAACCGCGCACCGACGATGCGGCGCAGGGTCGCCATGAGCGTGCGGTTGTCGCTCGCCTCCGGGGCGGCGACGTTCACGACCCCCTCGATCGAGCGATCCGCGATGCAGTGGCGCACGACGCCGATCACGTCGTCCACGTGCACCCAGCTGAAGCGCTGCCGCGCCCCGCCGGTGCGCTTGCGGTTCGCCGTGCCGAGGACCCGCTCCCCCGCCGGGGTGATCCCGTCGAGCCGTCCGCCACCGGGCCACGGGCCGTGGAACTGCGGCCCGCCGAGGCCGAGCCGCGCCAGCCGCGCGAGCAGCCGGGTCGCCTGCCCGTCGTCGCCCAGCACGATCGCCATCCGCAGCGCGATCTTCCGGGTACGAGGGGTCTCCGACTCGGCGAACGCGGTCTCCCAGTGCCGCGCCACGTCGCCGGAGAATCCCGAGCCGAGCTCGCCGTCGGCCTCGTTCATGGGCCGATCGTCGGCGTTGCGGTAGATCGTGCCGGTGCTCGAGTTGAACCACACGGCAGGCGGCGACGCCGCCGCGGCGACCGCCTCGCCGAGCTCGCGCGTCGTATCGATCCGCGAGCGCAGCACCTCGCGGCGGTTCGCCTCGGTGTACCGGCAGTTCACGCTCTTCCCGGCGAGGTTGACCAGCACGGCTGCGCCGTCGACGAGCGAGCGGATGCGCCCCGTCTCGCCCCAGCGCGCGTCGGGTCCGCTGCGCCCGATCCGCACGACGCGGTAGCCGTCGGCCTCGAGGGCGTCGCCGAGGTGGCGCCCGATGAATCCGCTCGCTCCGGCGAGCACGGCCACGGGTCGTCCGTCCCCCTGCATGGGGTCGAGCCTACCGAGTCAGGTCACGCCTGCGGGCTCAGACCCGTTCCGGCGAGCAGGGTGCGACGGGTCTCCAGCGCGAGCAGGTCGACCCGGTCGTGATCGGCCGTGCGGGGGTACTCGAGACCGGCGCGCTCAGCCGCGAGGCCGGCGAGGTGGTCGGCGAGCAGCGGGTTGACGGCGAGCACGGGCCCGTGCAGATAGGTGCCGATGACGTTGCCGTGGTGCACTCCCTCGCCGCCGGCGACGCGGTTGCCGGAGCCGAGCGCGACCGCGCCGAGCGGCTGGACGCCGTCGCCGAGGCGCACGGTGGCGCCCTGGTTCTCGACGCCGACGAGCCGACCGAGCGCGCTGTCGACGACGTAGCTCTTGCCCACGTGGCGCTTCGCGCCCAGCTCGACGGTCAGGTCGACCAGGCCGGCGCCGGCGATGCGGGTGCCGTCCTCGAGCACGAGCGCCTGCCCGATCAGCTGGAAACCGCCGTTGACCGCGAGGAAGGGCACCCCGGCTGCGGCCCATGCGCGCAGCGTCGGCGCGATGCGGGCCAGGTCGTCCGCGATCGCTCGCTGCGCGGAGAGCGGACCGTGCCCGAGGGTCACGACATCGGGTGCGGTCGCCGGCAGCTCGCCGCCGACGTCGTAAGGCACGACCTCCGCATCGATGCCGGCCCAGCCCAGGCGGGTGCGCAGCACGAAGCCGTTGCCGGTGTCGCCGTTCACGTTGAGGTGCTGGGCGAAGAGCTCCAGGATCGTCAGGCTCATGCGGAGCCGGCCTCCAGGTCGCGGTAGCCGAGATGACGGCGTGCAGCCATCATCTGGTCGTGGTCGAGGAAGAAGGTGCGCGTGCCGCCGGACGGGCGGGGGGTCGCGAGCACGTGGTCGAGCGCCTTGCCGATATCGGGCTCGACGAGCCCCACCGGGATACCGAGGTAACCGAGGCGCAGCGCCATGAACGAGGCTTTCGGTCCGGCGACGGCCTCGACCCAATCGAGCTTCGAGAAGTCGGCGGAGTAGAGCCAGGACGGGTCGTAGCTGGACTCGTCGTAGGCGATGAGCACCGACTCGGGCGCCGCCTCGAGGAAGTCCATGTTGAGCTGCAGGCTCGCGAGGTTCTTGTTCATGAGGATCTCGATGTCGCCGTTGGGATGCGGGATCACCTCGCCCCGACCGTAGACGGGGGCGACCTCGTCGATGCCGCGCTGCGCCGCATCCGCTCGGAAGCGGTCGCCGAGCGCGGCGCGCGCGAGCTCGACGGCAGCGGCGGCGTCCACCGCGTAGTGCAGGCCGCGCGACGGCAGACGCACCGGCAGCTCCTCGGCCCCGATGCGCAGCGTGGCGCTCGCACCCTGCTGGGCGAGCACCTCCACACCGACCTCGGGCCGGGTGCCGAGCGCGCGCCCGGCGCCCTCCGCCGCGAAGTCGCGGGCGGCCACGAGGCCGTGCGGAGCCGCAGCGTAGGCGGCCTCGGAGGCGCCGAACCAGCTGATGGTCAGGTCGTCGCGAACCGCGGCCTCGTCGCCGAAGCCGCGGACGAAGGCGTCGTCGGCATTGAGCACGAGCGGACCGCGCACCTCGGCGATGATCGCGCGGAACATGTCGGCGACGCGGTCGGGCTCGTGGAAGCGGTAGATCTGGTCGACCACGAGGTTGAGGATGAGCGAGCCCTTCGGCTGCAGCTCGCGCGCGAGCACCGCCCCGTAGCCCTCGTCCACCTCGAGCACCGCGATGTCGGCGTCGACCCGGCCGGTCAGCGACGAGGCGCCGACGAGCGACGACGCGATGCCCTGCGGCATGTTCGCACCGGAGTTGTTCGTGAACACCCGCAGCCCGTGGGCGCGCAGCACGCTCGTGAGCATGTTGGTGGTCGTCGACTTGCCGTTCGAGCCCATCACGAAGAGCACTCCGTACGGCAGCGACTTCGCGAGCCGTCGGTTGATGTCCGGGGTCAGCTTGCGGGCGACGAAGCCAGGGAACGCGGAACCGCCGCCGCGCAGGCGGCTCGCGATGCGAGCCACCTTGGCGACGGCGACGGTCAGCGCGGTGCGCGGATCACTCAAGGTAGTCGCGCAGCGACTGCGAGCGGGACGGGTGGCGGAGCTTCGCCATCGTCTTCGACTCGATCTGGCGGATGCGCTCGCGCGTGACACCGAAGGTGTCGCCGATCTGGTCGAGCGTCTTCGGCATGCCGTCCCCGAGTCCGAAGCGCATGCGGATCACGCCCGCCTCGCGCTCGCTCAGCGAGTCGAGCAGGCTCTCGAGCTGCTTCTGCAGCATCGTGAAGCCCACCGCATCGGCCGGCACGACCGCCTCGGTGTCCTCGATGAGGTCGCCGAACTCGCTGTCGCCGTCCTCGCCGAGCGGAGTGTGCAGCGAGATCGGCTCGCGGCCGTACTTCTGCACCTCGATGACCTTCTCGGGGGTCATGTCGAGCTCGCGGCTCAGCTCCTCGGGCGTGGGCTCGCGACCCAGATCCTGCAGCATCTGGCGCTGCACGCGAGCCAGCTTGTTGATGACCTCCACCATGTGCACCGGGATGCGGATGGTGCGCGCCTGGTCGGCCATCGCGCGGGTGATGGCCTGACGGATCCACCAGGTGGCGTAGGTCGAGAACTTGAAGCCCTTGGTGTAGTCGAACTTCTCGACGGCGCGGATGAGACCGAGGTTGCCCTCCTGGATCAGGTCCAGGAACTGCATGCCACGACCCGTGTAGCGCTTGGCGAGCGAGACGACGAGGCGCAGGTTGGCACCGAGCAGGTGGCTCTTGGCGCGCTGGCCGTCCTTCGCCACCCAAGAGAGCTCGCGACCGAGCGTCGAGCGGATCTCGTCCTTGCTCATCGAGGAGAGCTTCTCCTCCGCGAAGAGGCCCGCCTCGATGCGCATGGCGAGCTCGACCTCCTCCGCGGCGTTCAGCAGCGCGACCTTGCCGATCTGCTTCAGGTAGTCCTTGACGGGGTCGGCAGTGGCTCCGGTGATCGCGGTCGAGTAGACCGGCACGTCGTCGTCCTCGTCGTCGGCCTTGAGCACCAGGGCGCCCTTGGGCAGCACGATGTCCTTGACCGGCTCCTCCGACTCCTTGTCGTCGGCGCCCTCGGTCGGCTCCTCGGCGGTCTCGGTCGTGTCCTCGACCTCGACGACGACGGGCTCGGCGCCGTCCTCGTCCTCCTCCTCGTCCTCCGCCGCGCTCGCCTTCGAGCGGGTGGACTTGCGGGGGGCCTTCTCGGCGGCGGCGGCCTTGACGGTGGTCGCCTTGGCCGCGGGGGCCTTCTTCGCGGCCGCGGTGGCCGTGGTCTTCTTCGCGGCGGTCTTGCGCGCGGGGGCCTTGGCGGGCTCTACGGCCTCGGTGGGCTCCTCCACCGTCGTCGTCGTGGTCCGGGCTGCCATGCGAACACCTCTTCCGTTCGTCGTCACGCCCGGAGGCCGACTCGAGTCGGCTCCGTTTCCGGGCAGTATGAGGACCCATGTCAAGTCCCCCTTCGACCATCGCGAGCGCCTGAGCGGAGCGGATGAGGGGAGCCAGAACGGGTCCTACGACGAGTATCGCACAGTCCGCTGCGCGGATCGAACCGAGCCGCCCCTGTTCGCCCAGCGCGGATGAGCTCCGCTCAGCCCTGCTCGCGCCGTCGCCACGCACGGGCCACCGCGCGCCAGAGCGGCGCGACCTCGATGCCCTCCGTCTCCTTCATCCGCTCGCGCGTGCGCCGGCGCGACCGCAGCAGCATGACGACGCCGAAGCCGACGACGACGTACTGCACGAGGAACGCGATGCGGAACGAGTCCCACGAGAAGAGGTCGGAGGCGCCACCGCCGGCGACGCGCGAGCGGTCGATGACGTCGAGCACGAGGCCGACGCAGTACATGATGACGAAGCTCGCGAGGAAGCCGCCGACGTTGACCACGCCGTTCGCCGAGCCGAGGTTGCGCAGCGGATTGAACGTGCGGGCGAAGTCGAAGCCGATGAGCGAGCCCGGGCCGCCCACGCCGATCACCACGATGACGATGACGAGGAGCCAGAGCGGCGGCTCCCCCGGCCAGGCGAGCAGTGCCGCCCACGCCGTCGCGAGCGCCACCACGATGCCGAGCACCAGGTTCGAGCGGCGCATGGGGTGCCGGGCGGTGAGGATGCCGAGGACCGGCCCGCTCAGCACGCCCGAGACGACGAGCAGGGTGAGCATGGCGGCGGCCTCGCCGCGCGAGTAGCCGAGCCCGATCAGCGCCGGGGTGCCCCAGAGCAGCGCGAAGGCGGTGCCCGAGGACTGGGTGACGTAGTGCGACCAGAAGCCGAGACGCGTGCCCGGGCGGCGCATCGCCTCGACGACCGATCTGCCCGCCTCGCGCAGGGAGCCCGCGCGGTGCACGGCGGGAGCGTCGGGCGCAGCGTCGGCGACCAGCAGCAGCACGACGATCAGCGCGACGAGCGACAGCCCGCCTGCGATGGCGAAGGACCAGGTCCAACCGATGCCGTGCAGCGCCCACGCGAACGGCAGCGCCGAGAGCAGCTGGCCGAGCTGGCCGACGTTGCCGGTCCACTGCGAGAGCTGCGGCAGCACGCGACCTGAGAACCAGTTCGTCAGCAGGCGGATCACCGAGATGAAGATCATGGCGTCGCCCATGCCGACGAGCACCCGCCCGAGCACGGCGACCGAGAACTCCGGCGCGATGCCGATCGTGATCTGCCCCGCGCCCAGCAGGGCGGAGCCCGTCGCGATGAGCGCCTTCGGGCCCACGCGATCGAGCAGGACGCCGACCGGCACCTGCATCGCCGCGTAGACGATGATCTGCAGCACGGCGAGCGTGGAGAGCGCCGACGCGGAGACGGCGAACCGCTCGGCGGCGTCGACGCCCGCGACGCCGAGCGAGGACCGCTGCAGCACCGCGATCACGTACGCCGCGACCGCTGCGCCCCAGACGGTCCAGGAGCGCGCCGAGTTCACACGCCGATCCTAACGATCGGGCGCCCGTCGGCTCAGACGGCGGGCGGCGCTCCGTCGTCGTCGCGGCGGGTCGCGAGGAAGCGCTCGAGCTCGGCGGCGATCTCGTCGGCGCTCGGCAGCGCGCCGTCCTGATCGGTGAGCGGCGAGCGCAGCGGCGACGCGTTCTGCATGTAGTCGTCGTGCCGTTCCTCGAGCGTGCCGACCAGCCGGGCCAGCTCGCCGTTCGACTCCACCTGATCGTCGACCTTGGCGAGGTACTCGCGGTCCTCGTCGCGCAGCAGATCGGTCGGGAAGACGAGGCCGGTGGCGGCGCTCACCGACTCGAGCGCGGCGAGGGCAGCGCCGGGGTGCTCGGTCTCGGCGAGGTAGTGCGGCACGAGCAGCACGAGGCCGGCCGTCGGATGCTGCAGCTCCTGCAGCCGGTACTCGACGAGCTGCAGGGCGTTGCCGGGCACCTGACTGCGCGGGCGCCAGACCGACAGGGCGTCGGCGATCTCGCGACGGTTGCCGCTGACGGTGAGGCCGATGGGACGGGTGTGCGGCACCGGCATCGGGATCGCGTGCACCCAGGTCGTCGTGGCGACGCGGTAGCGGTCGACGATGCCGACGATCGCGGCGGCGAAGCGCTCCCACTGGAAGTCGGGCTCGAATCCGGTCAGCAGCAGGAACGGCCGATCGAGCTCGTCGGTGACGAGATCGAGGGCGAGTCGGGCGGGTTCGTAGTCGGTGAGCTGGTCGCCGTCGAAGGTGAACATCGGCCGGCGCGCCCGGTAGTCGAGCAGCGCGTCGTTGTCGAAGACGAGCACCTCGCGGTGCTCGAGGTGCTCGAGCAGGTGCTCGGTCAGCTGGCCGACGACGGACCCGGCATCGGTGAAACCGGTGAGGCCGGCGACGAGCGGCAGCCCCTCGGGCACGCCGTCGAGGCCGGCGGCGAGGTCGTACAGACCGTTGGGATCGAGCATGCGCACCAGCCTAGGCCGGGGCGCCGGAGCGGATGCGGCGGCGACGAGCGCCGACAGCGAACACGCGCAGGGACCGGCGTCGCGCCGTCGGTAGGGTGGCCGCATGAGCGTCCCCAGCCTCGAGATCAGCACCCTGCCCGCCGCCGAGATCACCGGGGAGGTGCTCGTGCTCGGTGTGCGCTCCACGCCGGACGGGCCGCAGCTGCTCGCCGACGACGCGACGCTGCAGGACGCCCTGCGCTCGATCGGCGCCACCGGCTCCCCCGACCAGCTGCTGCGGGTGCCCGCCTCGGGCGCGACCGCGTCGGTCGCGCTCATCGGCGTCGGCGGCACGACGGATGCGGATGCGCTCCGCTACGCCGCCGGCAGCGCACTGCGCCAGCTGCGCGGCGTCGAGCGCGTCGTGCTCGCCCTGCCCGCCGACGACGCCGAGTCCCTCGCCGCGGTCGCCGAGGGCGCCGGCCTCGGCGCGTACCGCTTTGCCGGCTACAAGACCCGCTCGGGCGCGGACGAGCGCGGCCCCGCATCCGCCGTCGTGATCCCCTCCGAGGTCGACGACGCCGAGACCGTCGTCGAGCGTGCGCGCATCACCGCCGAGGCGGTGCACCGGGTGCGCGACCTCGTGAACACCCCTGCCAACGACCTCTACCCCGAGAACCTCGCGGAGCGCGCCGCCGAGCTCGCGGCGGTCGCCGGCGTCGAGTCGACCGTGCTCGACGAGGCGGCCCTCGAGGCCGGCGGCTTCGGCGGCCTGCTCGGCGTCGGGCGCGGCTCGGCCCGCGGACCGCGGATGGTGCGCCTCGATTGGAATCCCACCGGCGCGGCGCAGCACCTCGCGCTCGTCGGCAAGGGCATCACCTTCGACACCGGCGGGCTCTCGCTGAAGCCGGCCTCGTCGATGGTGGGCATGAAGTACGACATGACCGGCGCGGCCTCCGTGCTCGCCGCCGTGCTCGCGATCGCCGCGCTCGAGCTGCCGGTGCGCGTGACCGGCTGGCTGTGCCTGGCCGAGAACATGCCCTCCGGCACCGCGACCCGCCCGGGCGACGTGCTCACCATCAAGGGCGGCACCACGGTCGAGGTGCTCAACACCGACGCCGAGGGGCGCCTGGTGCTCGCGGACGGCCTCGTCGCCGCCGCCGAGGATCAGCCCGACGTGATCGTCGACATCGCCACGCTGACCGGCGCCGCGCGCGTCGCGCTGGGCGACCGGATCGTCGGCACCATGGGCGACCGTGATCTGGTCGCGCAGGTGCTCGAGACCGCCGAGGCGGTCGGCGAGGAGTTCTGGGCGATGCCGCTGCCGCCCTACCTGCGCCGCAAGCTCGACTCCGAGATCGCCGACCTCGCCAACGCCAAGATCGGCGACCCCGCCGGCGGCATGCTCCTGGCCGGGCTGTTCCTGCAGGAGTTCATCGGGCAGCGCGCCGACGGCACCCCGATCCCCTGGGCGCACCTCGACATCGCGGGCCCCGCGAACAACGGCGTCGGCGCCTACGGCTTCACCCCGAAGGGCTCGAGCGGCGTCGGCGTGCGCACCCTGATCGGCCTGGCAGACCGCCTCAGTCGCGGGGTGTAGGGTCGTCCCCGGCGCGACCTGCGCCTTCTCCGGTGCGCCGAACACCACCCGGCTCGCCACATCTTCAACCTGTAGCACGAGGGAGTTGCTGGGTGTCGGAACAGAACTTTGACATCGTCGTTCTCGGCGGGGGGAGCGGCGGCTACGCAGCCGCTCTGCGGGGCGTTCAGCTCGGCTTCTCCGTCGCGCTGATCGAGAAGGACAAGGTCGGCGGCACCTGCCTCCACCGTGGTTGCATCCCGACGAAGGCGCTGCTGCACGCTGCCGAGATCGCGGACGGCGTGAAGGACAGCGAGAAGTACGGCGTCAAGGCCCACTTCGACGGCATCGACATCGCCGGCGTGACCACCTACCGCGAAGAGGTCGTCTCCTCGAAGTTCAAGGGTCTGCAGGGCCTGCTCAAGGCCCGCAAGATCACGACGATCGCGGGCGAGGGCAAGCTCGTCGGCCCGAACACGGTGCAGGTCGGCGACGACCGCATCACCGGAAAGCACATCGTGCTCGCCACCGGCTCCTACTCGCGCAGCCTGCCCGGCCTCGAGCTCGGCGGCCGCGTCATCACCTCCGAGGGCGCCCTCGCCCTCGACTTCGTGCCGAAGAAGGTCGCCGTGCTGGGCGGCGGCGTCATCGGCGTCGAGTTCGCCAGCGTCTGGAAGTCCTTCGGCGCCGACGTCACGATCATCGAGGGCCTGCCCCACCTCGTGCCCAACGAGGAGGAGTCGATCTCCAAGTCGCTCGAGCGCGCGTTCCGCAAGCGCGGCATCGACTACAAGCTCGGGGTGCGCTTCTCCGGAGTCACCCAGGACGAGAACGGCGTGGTCGTCACGCTGGAAAACGGCGAGACCGTCGAGGCCGAGCTGCTGCTCGTGGCCGTCGGCCGCGGCGCCTCGACCTCGGGCCTCGGTTTCGAGGAGCAGGGCGTGACCGTCGACCGCGGCTTCGTCATCACGAACGAGCGCCTGCAGACGAGCGTGCCCTCCATCTACGCCGTCGGCGACATCGTGCCCGGCCTGCAGCTCGCGCACCGCAGCTTCCAGCAGGGCATCTTCGTGGCCGAGGAGATCGCGGGCCTGAAGCCCGTCGTGATCGAGGACGTCAACATCCCCAAGGTCACCTACTCCGAGCCGGAGGTCGCCTCCGTCGGCTACACCGAGGCGAAGGCCAAGGAGAAGTTCGGCGCCGACAAGGTCTCGAGCTACGAGTACAACCTGGCCGGCAACGGCAAGAGCCACATCATCGGCACGAGCGGATCGGTCAAGGTCGTGCGCGTGCAGGACGGACCGGTCATCGGCGTGCACATGATCGGAGCCCGCGTCGGCGAGCTCATCGGCGAGGCGCAGCTGGCCGTGAACTGGGAGGCGTACCCCGAGGACGTCGCCCCGCTCATCCACGCGCACCCCACCCAGAACGAAGCGCTCGGCGAGGCCTTCCTCGCGCTTGCAGGCAAGCCCCTGCACGCTCTCTGAGCCCCACGAACCGCAACGACTGCAGAAAACTGAAGGAGCAACGCTGATGAGCGAATCCGTCAACCTCCCGGCGCTCGGAGAGAGCGTCACCGAGGGAACGGTGACCCGCTGGCTGAAGAACGTGGGCGACCGCGTCGAGGTCGACGAGCCCCTGCTCGAGGTGTCGACCGACAAGGTCGACACCGAGATCCCCTCGCCGGTCGCCGGCGTGATCGAGGAGATCCTCGTCCAGGAGGACGAGACCGTCGAGGTCGGCACCGCTCTGGTGCGCATCGGCGACGGCTCCTCGGCTCCGGCCGAGGATGCTCCCGCCGAGGAGGCCCCCGCCGAGGAGCCCGCCGCCGAGGAGGCCCCGGCCGAGGAGCCCGCCCCCGCCGACGAGCCGGCAGCTGAGCCCGAGCAGCAGGAATCGGCGCCCACCGCCGAGGCCCCGGCTGAGCAGCCCGCTGCTCCCGCTCCGGCCCCGTCGCCCGAGCCCGCACCGGCCCCCGCCGCTGCCCCGGCGCCTGCCGCTGCCCCGGCGCCTGCCGCTGCCCCGGCTCCGGCCGCTTCCCCGGCTCCGGCCGCTGCCCCGGCGCCGGCCGCCGCACCCGCTGCTCCGGCCGCGGACGCCTCCGCTGCCGGCTACGTGACCCCGCTGGTGCGCAAGCTCGCCAACGAGCAGGGCGTCGACCTGTCGACGGTCACCGGCTCCGGCGTCGGCGGTCGCATCCGCAAGGAGGACGTGCTCGCTGCGGCGAAGACCTCCGGTGAGACCGCCGCGGCCCCCGCCGCGAAGGCCTCGACCAAGCTGCCGGTCTCCGAGCTGCGCGGCACCACGGTCAAGATGACCCGCCTGCGCAAGGTCGTGGCCGAGCGCGCCGTGGCCTCGCTGCAGCAGACCGCTCAGCTGACCTCGGTCGTCGAGGTCGACGTGACCAAGCTCGCCACGCTGCGCGACAAGGTCAAGGGCGAGTTCCTCGAGAAGACCGGCAACAAGCTCTCCTTCCTGCCGTTCTTCACCCTGGCCGCGGCCGAGGCGCTGAAGGCGTACCCGATCATCAACTCGACGGTCGACGGCGACAGCATCGTCTACCCGGCGAGCGAGAACATCTCGATCGCGGTCGACACGGAGCGCGGCCTGCTCACGCCGGTCGTCCGCAACGCGGGCGAGCTCGACCTGGCCGGCTTCGCGGGTCAGATCGCCGATCTCGCACAGCGCACCCGCGACAACCAGCTCAAGCCCGACGAACTCTCCGGCGGCACCTTCACGGTGACGAACACCGGCTCGCGCGGCGCGCTCTTCGACACCCCGGTGGTCTTCCTGCCGCAGTCGGCGATCCTGGGCACGGGCATCGTCACGAAGCGCCCCGGCGTGGTGAAGGTCGACGGCCAGGAGGCCATCGCCATCCGCTCGTACGTGTACCTCGCGCTGTCGTACGACCACCGCACGATCGACGGAGCGGACGCCTCGCGCTTCCTCGTCGCGATCAAGAACCGCCTCGAGGAGGCGGCCTTCACCGCGGACCTCGGCATCTGATCCGAGGCCTGCGAGGCTCTTAGAGCAGATCCCGCAGTCGCCAGCCGGCCTCGCTCCTCACGATGAGGAGCGAGGCCGCTGTCGTCTGCGGCGCCGCCTCCGGGAATGAGGCCGAGAGCAGTACGGCCCCGCCGAGCTCCTGCACGACGCGCAGCTCCGCTGCAGCGCCGAGCTGCTCGGCTGGCACTCCCTCGCGCTGCGTGGCATCGATCCGATGGCGGTCCTCGCGCAGCAGCGCCGATCCGGCCTGGACGACATCGTCGAGGCACGCGTGCTCCGCGCTCAGCAGGCAGGCGTCGCGCCTGTCGAGCAGCGCCTCCGCCGCGGCGAGCGGATCGTCTCCCCGTACCGCCGCGTCGATCTGCGCAGCCTCGCCGCCCTCGGCAGCGCCACCGTCCTGCAAGATGGTCTCACCGTTGGCGTCGCCGGCGGGACCGTCCCCGTTCTCGAGCGCTCCCCCGACGACCGCGCCAGCCGATCCCTCGTCGCCTCCGGTGACGGGCTCCTCCCCGGGCGCTGGCTCGGCGTTCGCCGGCTCCCCCGCCGACGGCGCGGCGGAGGACGCGGAGTCGCCGCTCGCGCGGTCGAGCGCGAAGCCGCCCAGCGCGAGCAGCGCCAGCACGGTCACCCCGCCCAGCACCCGGAAGCGCGGCCGGATGGACGACAACGACTCCCGCAGCCTCCGCAGCGGCGCCGAGCGCTGCACCGCGGAGCCCTGCGCGTCGATGAGCCGTTCGAGCCATTCGGGCAGCTGCGCGGCGGCCAGCCATCCGATCGCCCCCGCGCTGCGCAGCGATACGGGGCTCTCCTCGGCCGGCGCTTCGGCGCTCGACGCGGCGGCTCGCGGAGGGTCGCTGACCCGCGGCTCCCCCGCAGCACGACGACCGTTGCCCGGGAAGCGCACCGCCTCTGCGGGCGCCGTGCCGAACAGGGTCTCGAGCAGTTCGAAGGCCCGGCGCTGCGGCTCGGCTGTGCCGGCCCCCGCGAGCTCATCGAGCCGACGGCGCAGCTCGGCGCCCGAGGCGTCGAGGTGCTGGGCCAGCGCGACGGCGAGGGCGGTGAGCGCTCGCGCGTCCTCGGCGATCGCAGGCGCGTCGTGCCGCACCGCCGCCGAGGCGCCGGCTGGGGCGAATCGAGCGAGCGATCCCAGACCGCCGAGCACCGGGGCGCCGTCGAGCGCGAGATGCACCGCGCCGGTGCCGAGCGCTCCATGTGCGAAGCCGGCGGCGTGCATCCGCTCCACCGTCTCGGCGATCGGTGCCAGCAGGGTGACCGCCTCACCGGCCGAGATCGTGCGGCGCCGTGCCAGCAGCGCGCCGAGCGTCAAGGGGGACCATCGCTCGAGCACGAGCACCGGCGACCCGTCGGGACCCGAGGCCAGATCGAGCACCCGCGGCAGGTGCGGCGCACCGATGCGCTCGATGGCGTCGAGCTCGACGAGCACCCGTTCGAGGGCGACGTGGGGCAGGAACCGCTTGATCGCCACGGGCTCCTCCCCGCCGGCGCCGAGCAGCACCTCCGCGCGCTCGCCACCGCCCAGACCGCGCAGCACGCGGTACCCGCCCAACCTCGTCTCCTGCAGCATGGCGCCATCCTGCGAGCCGGTGCCGGCGGACGGATGCGGCGACGCAGGATCCGTGCACTCCGCAGCGATCGGGGCGCGCGGGAGGGGTGGTCGCGGTGCTCTATCCTTGGGGTCATGGCACGCAACAGCAGCACCCCCTCGACGCCGAAGGAACCCGGCCGGATCCGCCAGATGTGGCAGGTCTTCCAGATGACCCGCCGGCACGACGCCACCGCGCTGCCGATCATGCTCGCGGGCTTCCTCGTGCCGTTGCTGCTCGGCGTGCTGCTCGCCTTCGTCACCTCCGCCGGCAACATCCTGGGCTTCATCCTCTGGATCGTCGTCGGCCTCATGAGCGGTCTGCTCGTCTTCCTGCTGCTGCTCGGCCGCCTCGCGGAGCGCGCCGCGTTCCAGCAGATCGAGGGTCAGCCCGGCGCGGTCGGCGCGGTGCTCAAGAACGCGCTGCGCCGCGGATGGCGTGCGAGCGAGATGCCCGTGGCCGTCAACGGCAAGACCCAGGACGCGCTCTACCGCGCCGTCGGCAAGGGCGGCGTCGTGCTGATCAGCGAGGGCGCCGAGACGCGCACCAAGCGCATGTTCGACGACGAGCGCCGCAAGGTCGCGCGCATCCTGCCGAACGTGCCGATCGCCCATGTGCACGTGGGCCCCGAGAGCGACGCCGTGCCGCTGCACAAGCTCGCGAAGACCATCGCCAAGCGCAAGAAGGCCCTCAACCGCGCCGAGATCCTCGCGGTCAGCAACCGGCTCAGCTCGCTCGGCCAGAACGGCCTGCCGATCCCCAAGGGCGTCGACCCGATGCGCGTGCGCGCGCAGCGTCCGCGTTGAGCCGACGCCGCTGATGCGAGCAGGGCCCGTGGCTTCGGCCCCGGGCCCGGCTGCGGCGGCGCCCCCGCCGCGGCGCCCGCGGACCGTGCCGGCGATGCGG
>JASCOA010000074.1 GCA_029959365.1 Microbacteriaceae bacterium PS02343
GCGGGGGGGGGGGCGGGCGCCGCGGGGGCGGGGGGCTCCGGGGGGGCGGGGCGCGCGGGCGCCCACCCCGACGACCGGCTGCGCGCCGGGCACGCGCGCGCAGCCCTCACCCTGCGCACGGCCGGCGACTCCGTCGGCGACGACGAACGGAGCACGATGCACGGCGACTGGTTCGAGGAGGCCTTCGCGGGCGCTCCGATCATGGCGATCCTGCGGGGCATGGGGCTCGAGCGCTCGGTGCGCCTGGCGACGACCGCCTGGGATCTCGGCATCGACGCCGTCGAGGTGCCCCTGCAGACCGAGGCGGACGAGCGCGCGCTGCGCGAGGTCGTGCGCCTCGGCGCGGAGCGCGGCAAGCTCGTCGGCGCCGGCACGATCCTCACCGCCGCGCAGGTCGACCTCGCGATCGACTGCGGTGCCGCCTACCTGGTCTCACCCGGTCTGGACCCGGAGATCGTGCGCGCCGCCCAGCGCCGTGGAACGCCCATCCTGCCCGGCGTGGCGACGCCCAGCGAGGTGCAGGCGGCGCTCGCGCTCGGTCTCACCTGGATGAAGGCGTTCCCGGCCGAGTGGCTCGGCGCCGGGTGGTTCAAGCACATCCGCGGCCCCTTCCCGCAGGTGCGCTTCGTGGCGACCGGCGGCCTCGACGCGCGCAACGTGCGCGCCTTCCTGGACGCCGGCGTGCGCGTGGCGGCCGTAGGCTCGGCCCTCGAGGACGCCGCGCAGCTCGAGGCCCTCGCAGCCCTGATCGACGAGGACCGAGGAGCCAGTACCGCGTGAGCACGTTCGAGATCGGCGAGGCCGACTTCCTGCTGGACGGCCGGCCCCATCGCATCCTCGCGGGCGCGCTGCACTACTTCCGCGTGCATCCCGAGCACTGGGCCGACCGCATCCGCAAGGCCCGGCTCATGGGGCTCAACACGATCGAGACCTACGTGGCCTGGAACGCGCACGAGCCGGTGCGCGGCGAGTGGGACGCGAGCGGGCAGCACGACCTCGGCCGCTTCCTCGACCTGGTGGCGGAGGAGGGGATGCACGCGATCGTGCGCCCCGGGCCGTACATCTGCGCCGAGTGGCACAACGGCGGGCTGCCGACCTGGCTCACCGCCCTGCCGGGCATCGTGCTGCGACGCTCCGAGCCGACCTACCTCGCCGAGGTCACCCGCTACCTGCAGCGGGTCTACGAGATCGTCGAGCCCCGGCAGATCGACCGCGGGGGCAACGTGATCCTCGTGCAGATCGAGAACGAGTACGGCGCCTACGGCGACGACGCCGAGTACCTCGCCGAGCTCGTGCGGCTCACCCGCGCCGCCGGCATCACCGTGCCCTTCACCACCGTCGACCAGCCGCAGCCGCAGATGCTGCGCGACGGCAGCGTGGCGGGCGCGCATCTCACCGGCTCCTTCGGCTCGCGCGCGACCGAGCGCCTGGCCACGCTGCGCGAGCACCAGCCGACCGGCCCGCTCATGTGCTCCGAGTTCTGGGACGGCTGGTTCGACTCCTGGACCGGCCCGCACCACACGACGAGCGCGGCCGACGCGGCCGCCGAGCTCGACGCGCTGCTCGCGGCCGGCGCCTCGGTGAACGTCTACATGTTCCATGGCGGCACCAACTTCGCGCTGACCAACGGCGCCAACCACAAGGGCCGCTACGTGCCCATCCTCACCTCGTACGACTACGACGCCCCGCTCGACGAGGCCGGCGACCCGACCGAGAAGTACCGCGCCTTCCGCGAGGTCATCGCCCGCTACGCGCCGGTGCCCGACGAGCAGCCCGCGCCCGCCGCGCCCGCGCCCTCGTTCGAGGTGCCGCTCGCGGTGGTCGACGCGACGCCGTGGGAGCGCGCCGCAGCGCCGGTCGCCCAAGACCCGCCCGCGACCTTCGACGGCCTCGAGCACCTCGGCGGCCTGCTGCGCTACGACGTCGAGCTGCCCGAGCCGAACGACGCGGCGCGCGTGCTCGAGTTCGACGACGTGCGCGACGCCGCCTGGATCGCGGTGGACGGACGCCCCGTCGGCCGCCTGCTGCGCGCACTCCAGGAGCGCTCGATCGCGCTGCCCCCGGGGCGCCGCCTGCGCGTGCTCGTGGAGGAGCAGGGCCGGGTCAACTACGCCGAGCGGCTCGGCGAGCCCAAGGGGCTCATCGGGCAGCCGCGCCTCGACGGGCGACCGCTCGAGGGCTGGTCCGCAGCGCCGATCGATCTCGCCGAGCTCGCCCGCCACGGCGAGTCCCTGGCCGGCGCCGTCGCCGCCGAGCGACCGGTGGCCGGACCGGTCGTGCTCGCGGCCGCCTTCGAGCTCGACGAGCCCGCCGACCTGTTCCTCGATACGCACGGCTGGGGCCGCGGCGCGGTCTCCGTCAACGGCTTCCTGCTCGGGCGCTACTGGCGCAACGGTCCGCAGCGCACCCTCTACGTGCCCGGCCCGGTGCTGCGCGCCGGGCGCAACACCATCGCGGTGGTGGAGCTCGAGGCGGCGGCCCTGCCGAGCGCGCGCTTCGTGCCCGCCCCGCTGCTCGGCCACCTCGAGGAGTAGCGGCGCCCGCGGCTACGCTGGCGTGATGCCCGCCGCCCCGATCGCCGACGAGACCCTCGCGGCGCTCGCCTGCCCGGTCTGCGGCGGTGGATTGCGGATGCACGGGGCCGCGATCGGCTGCGACGCCGGCCACCGCTTCGATCGCGCCAAGCAGGGCCATCTCGCGCTGCTCGCCGGCCGCACCGCCTTCGCCTCGGACACCGCCGAGATGGTCGCCGCCCGCGACCGCTTCCTCGACGGCGGCTGGTACGCGCCGACCGCCGCGGCGCTCGCCGAGGCCGCGGCATCGGAGGCCCCGCAGGCGCGGCTCGTGCTCGACGTCGGCGGCGGCACGGGCTGGTACGCGGCGCGGGTGCTCGACGCGCTGCCCGATGCGCGTGCTGTGAGCCTCGACCTCTCGAAGCCGGCGGCCGCGCGGGCGGCGCGCGCGCATCCGCTGCTCGCCAGCATCGTGGCGGACGCCTGGAGCGGCCTGCCGCTGCAGGACGGCTCCGTCGACGTGGCGCTCAGCGTCTTCGCGCCCCGCAACGCCGAGGAGCTGGCCCGGGTGCTCGCACCCGGCGGGGTGCTGCTCGTCGCGGTGCCCGGGCCGGAGCACCTGGCGGAGCTGGTCGAGCCGCTCGGCATGCTGCGGGTCGACCCGCGCAAGCAGGAGCGTCTCGCGGAGCGACTCGGCGCCTTCGAGCGCGGCGCCGTGCGCGAGGTGCGCGAGACGCTGCGGCTCGACCGCGCGGCGGCCCGCGATCTCGTGCTCATGGGCCCCAGCGCCTTCCACGCCGACCCGGCGCAGCTCGACGAGCGCCTCGCCGCGCTGCCCGAGCCGATCGCCGCGACCCTCGCCGTCACGGTCGCCGCGTACCGCCTGCGCTGACCCTCCGCCCGAGCGGGCGAGGTTCGGGCGGCCGAGGTGCGATCGGACGACCGTTGGACGGTCGTACGACCCTGCGACCGTCGCCGGGGCACGCCGAAGCGCTCCGCGCGGATGGGCCCAGAGGATGAGCGCCACGGCACCTGGGGCCGACGCGCCGCGAGGCCCCCTCGATCAGGCTGGAGTCACCGCCGCAACCGTCCGTCCGAAGGAGCCGCCGTGACCATCGCCGCACCGCGTACCGCCCCCGTCCGCCTCAGCATCGCCGCGAAGCCCGTGCGCGCCGTGCCCGCGCGGCCGGTGCGCGCCTCCGCCGTCGCACGCCGGGCGCTCTTCCTGCTCGGCCTCGGGCTCGTGATGCTGCTCGTGCAGCTCGTCATCGGCATCGCCCTGGTGGTCTCGTTCGCCGTCGCGGCAGGTCGCGAGGCGACCCGCCGCATCCGCTCGCTCCGCAGGTCACCGCGTCGCGTCCACTCGCTGCGCGCCTCCGCCGAGGCGCGGGTCCGCCGGTAACGCCGCCGAAACGCGACCCGCCTACGCTGAGCGGATGCGCATCGAACCCGGCGACCTGGACGCCCCGGACGTCCGGGACCTCCTCCGCGAGCACCTCGACGACATGTTCGCGACCTCGCCGCCCGAGAGCGTGCACGCGCTGAGCGACGAGGGGCTCCGGCACCCGGACGTGACCTTCTTCACCGCCCGCGACGACGACGGCGCGCTGCTCGGCTGCGGTGCGATCAAGCGGCTCGGCGACGGCGCCGCCGAGCTCAAGACCATGCGCACGGTGCACGCCGCGCGCGGCCGAGGCGTCGGCGCGGCGATGCTGGCGCACCTGCTCGGCGTCGCCCGCGAGCGCGGGGCGGCGAGCGTGCACCTCGAGACCGGGTCGATGGAGTACTTCGCGGCCGCGCGCAGGCTCTACGCCCGCCACGGCTTCGTCGAGACCGGACCGTTCGGCGGCTACGCGCCCGACCCGCTGAGCACCTTCATGGCGCTCGATCTGCCGCTCAGCGCTTCTTGACCATCTCGTAGGCGTCGAGCGCCGCCTGGCGCGACGCCTTGAGATCGACCATCGGCTCCGGGTACTCGTCGGTGTCGAGCTCGGGGATCCACTGGCGCAGGTAGTTGCGGTCCTTGTCGAACTTCTCCGCCTGCGTCACGGGGTTGAAGATGCGGAAGTACGGCGCCGCATCCGCTCCCGAACCGGCGACCCACTGCCAGTTGCCCGGGTTGCTGGCCTCGTCGGCGTCGACGAGCGTGTCCCAGAACCACTGCTCGCCCACCCGCCAGTCGACGAGCAGGTTCTTGATGAGGAAGCTCGCGGCGACCATGCGCACGCGGTTGTGCATGAAGCCGGTGGTCCAGAGCTCGCGCATGCCGGCGTCGACCATGGGGATGCCCGTGCGGCCCTGCTGCCAGCGCTCGAGCTCGGCTGCGTCGGGCTGCTCCCACGGGAAGTCGTCGAAGTTGCTGCGCCAGTTGATCGTGGCGTAGTCCTCGCTGTGGAACATGACGTGGTGGTGGAACTCGCGCCAGCCGATCTCGCTGAGGAACTTCGCCTTCTCGCGGCGGGCCTCGGGGGAGAGGTCCCTGCGCAGCCGCTCCCAGATCTGGAAGGGGCTGATCTCGCCGAAGCTCAGCGAGGGCGAGAGCCGTGATCCGGCCTCCTGCGCGGGCTCGTCGCGCAGGCCGTAGTCCTGCAGCACTTCCTCGGCGAAGCGGTCGAGGCGCTTGCGCGCGTCGAGCTCGCCGGGGGTCCAGGTCTCGCGCAGCCCGCCGGCCCAGTCGGGTTTCGTCGGCAGCAGGCCCCAGCCGTCGAGCGGATCGGAGGCGGGCGCCTTCGCGGGCGAGCGCACCTCCCGCGGCTCCGGCAGCGGCGAGCGCGGCTCGGGCTCGCCGAGGCAGGCCTTCCAGAACGGCGTGAACACCTGGAAGGGGTTGCCCTGGCCGGTGCGGATCGTCCACGGCTCGAAGAGCAGGTTCGCCTGGAAGCTCTCGACCTCGAGGCCGGACTCCCGCAGGGACTCCTTGAGGCCCGCATCCGCTTCGCGCCCGGCCTTGCCGTAGCGGCGGTTCCAGAGCACGACGTCGGCGCCGATCTCCGCGGCGACGGCGGGCACGACCTCGGGCGCCGCGCCGCGACGCAGCACGAGGGCGCCGCCGCGCTCGGCGAGGCGCTCTCCGAGCTGCTGCAGCGAGTGGTGCAGCCACCAGCGCGAGGCGCCGCCGAGCGGTCTGACGGTCTCGTCGTCGAGCACGTAGAGCACGACCACCGGCTCGTCGCGGTCGACCGCAGCGCGCAGTGCCGGGTTGTCGGCGAGGCGCAGGTCGTTGCGCAGCCAGACGAGCGCGGTCATGCGGTCTCGACCTCGTCGCGCAGCGTGCCGGTGATCCGCTGCAGCTGCTCGAGCTGCTCGGGCGGCAGGGCGTTCGTCATGATGCGGCTGATGGAGGCGGAGTGGGCCACGGCCACCTGCCGGAAGAGGTCGAAGCCGTCGTCCGTCAGGGCGACCACGATGCCGCGGGCGTCGCCGGGGTCGGCGCGCTTGGTCACGAGCCCGCGCGCGGCGAGGCGGTCGATCAGCCGGCTGACGCTGGGCTGGGTGAGCAGCAGGTTGCGGTTGAGGTCGCGGATGCGCTGCGAGCGGCCGGGGCAGCGCGCGAGGTTGAACAGCACGTCGTACTCGTTCATCGACAGCACGTCGGTGGGGAACTCGGCGGTGAGCTGCCGCATCACGGTCACCTGCGCCCGGAACAGCGACTCCCAGGCGTCGATCGCCAGCGTCTTCTCGCTCATGGGACCACCCTATTGAGGCCGCCGGTTAACGGACGGAGGGCCGATCGTCGAGGCGGACGATCGACCCTCTCCCCTTGCACCAAGAGTGTCCTGCAATCACATTCCGCTTCGGCTGCCACAGCAAACAACCTCCGCTGGAATGAATGTATAACGACCAGGTAACGGCGGCAAGTTATCGAACCGTTATTTTTGCTGGGAGTTCACCAGGGCCGCCGAGACCCCCGCGAATCCAGGGATCTAACGGTAGTGCTGCTCGCCGCGCGCGGCCTTCTCGACGACGTCGGCGACACGTGCGGCCCGCACACTGGGGGTCTTGATCGAGTTCAGGCGCAGGGCGATGCGGAAGCGCTCCGTCTTCGTGAGGCCTGCGATGAAGGCCGCGGCTTCAGGGCTCGCGTCCAGCGCCGCGAGCAGGTCGTCGGGCAGCGCGGAGCCCTGCTGGCGGTAGGCGGCGTCCCAGCGGCCGTCGGCCTTCGCGCGCTCGATCTCGGCGAGGCCGCCGGCGCGCATCCGCCCCTCCTCGATCAGCCGGGCCACGTGCTCGCGATTGACCTGCGACCACGGGCTGTTCTTGCGCCGCGGCGTGAACGCCTGCAGTGTGTAGTCGTCGTCGAGGCGCTTGCCCTGGCCGTCGATCCAGCCGTGGCAGAGCGCCACGTCGAGCGCCTCCGACCACGTGATGCCCGGTGCCTTCGAGGTCTTCTTGCGCAGCTTGAGCCGCACGCCGTCGTCGCTGGGGGAGCCCTCGAGGTACGCGCGCCACTCGTCGATCGTCAGGTCGAGGATGGGTTTCTCGTCGAAGCTCGCCACGGTGCCAGGTTAACGGCGACCGCCGACGCCCTCGAGGGGCGCCGGCGGTCGGGATCGGTCAGTGCGCGACCGGGTGCTTGCGCTCGAGCGCCGCGCCCTCCACGTCGACGTCGGGCAGGATGCGGTCGAGCCACTTCGGCAGGTACCAGGCGCTCCTGCCGAACAGGTGCATCAGGCCGGGCACGATGAGCATGCGCACGACGAAGGCGTCGAAGAGCACGCCGAACGCGAGGCCGAAGCCGAGCGGACGGATCATCGCCATGTGCGAGAACACGAAGCCGCCGAAGACGGAGACCATGATGATCGCGGCGGCCGTGACGACCGCGCGGCCGTTGCGGAACCCGGCGGTCACCGCGTGCCGCGCCGAGAGGCCGTGCGTGTACGCCTCGCGCATGCCGCTGACCAGGAACAGCTGGTAGTCCATCGCCAGGCCGAAGAGCACGCCCATGATGATGATCGGCGCGAAGCTCAGCAGCGGGCCGGTCGTCTCGACACCGAACACCGGACCGAGCCAGCCCCACTGGTAGACCGCGACCATGCCGCCGAACGCCGCGACGAGCGAGAGCACGTAGCCACCCGTGGCGATGAGCGGCACGAGCAGCGAGCGGAACACCAGGATCATGATGAGCAGCGACAGGCCGACGACCACCGCGAGGTAGACGGGCAGCACGTCGGCGAGCTTCTCGGAGACGTCGATGTTGGCGCTCGCCTGGCCGGCGACGCCGAGCTCGACCGTGCCGAGCCCGTCGATATCGACCGGGCTGAGGTCGCGCAGGCCGTGCACGAGCTCCTCGGTGGAGACGCTCGACGGGCCGTCGTCGGGGATCACCTGGAAGAGCAGGAAGCCGCGGTCGTCGGATGCGGCGGCCGGGGCCACCGCGGTGACGTGCTCCTGGTCCATGAGGAAGTCCGCGAGGTCCGCCTGCGCGCCGACCAGCTCGTCCTCGCCGACGGCGTCCGACAGGGACGCGGTGACCACGATCGGTCCGCTCTGGCCGGCGCCGAAGGCCTCCTCGATGGCGGCGTAGGAGCGGTACTGCGTGGTGTCCTGCGCCTCGGTCGAGCCGTCGGGCAGTCCGAGACGCATGTCGAGCGCCGGGATGGCGACGATGAGCAGGGCGACGGCGCCGACGAGCACGCGGATGACCGCGGAACCGGTGCGCATCGGCTTCGGCTCGGTCTGGGCGTGCGAGTGGTGGCCGATGCGGGCGCGCTGCTTCTTGGGCAGCAGGCGCAGGCCGAGCAGGCCGAGCAGCGCCGGGGTCAGCGTGACGGCGACGATGACGGCGACGAGCACGCAGATCGCGCCGACGGTGCCCATCACGCCGAGGAAGCCGATGCCGGTGATGTTGAGCGCGAGCAGCGCGACGACGACGGTCGAGCCGGCGAAGACGACCGCGTTGCCGGCGGTGCCGTTGGCGAGGCCGATGGACTCGTGCGCCTCCATGCCCTGCAGCAGCTGGCGGCGGTGGCGGTGCAGGATGAAGAGCGAGTAGTCGATGCCGACCGCGAGGCCGACCATGCCGCCGAGCGCCGGGGTGACCGACGACATGTCGACGACGCCCGAGAAGGCGAGCGAGCCGATGACGCCCACGCCGACGCCGATGATCGAGGCGATGAGGGGCATGAGGGCGGGCAGCAGCACGCGCAGCATGATGATGAGCACGAGCAGGGCCACGATGACGCCGATGACCTCGCCGGGCCCGACCAGGCCTTCGACGGACTGGGCGAGCGTGCTGTCCCAGTCGATCGTGACGCCGTCGATGGAGGCGGCCTCGAGCGCGTCGATCACCGAGGTCTTGACCTCGGCGGGCAGGGCGAACTGGTCCTCGTCGAAGACGATGGAGCCCATGGCGGTCGCGCCGTCCTCCGAGACGGTGCGGATGCCGGAGGCCGCGTCGAGCAGGCGCTGGCCGTCGTCGAGCTGGGTCGCGCTGGCGTCGAGGTCGGCCTCACCGGCCTCGAGCTGCGCGAGCCCCTCGTCGAGCTGCGCCTGCTGCGGCGCGAGGCCGTCGAGCTGGGCCTGCACCTGCGCTGCCGCCGCGGGGCCGGCCTGCGAGGCCTGCTCGAGCGCGGCCTCGAGCTGTGCGCGTCCCGCGTCGAGCTGGGCCTGACCCGCCTCGAGCTCGGCGCGCGAGGCGTCGAGCTGTGCGCGCCCGGCGTCGAGCTGCGCCGCACCGTCCTCGAGCTGGCCGCGCTGATCCGCCAGCTGCTGCTCGGTGGCGAACGGGTCGACGACCTGGTTCACGCCCTCGAGGTCGGTGACCGAGTCGAGCACCTCGGTGATCTCCGCGCGCTGGGCGTCGGTGAAGGCCTCGCCGTCCTCGCTCTGGAAGACGACCGTGCCGTTCGCGCCCGCGGCGCCGCCGAGCTCGTCGGCGATCTCGTCGGTCACGCGGGTGGTCTCGGTGCCGGGGATGCTGAAGCTCGTGGCGAGCGCGCCCCCGAAGGCGACGAAGGCGCCGCCGGCGAGGCCGAGCGCGAGCACCCAGCCGATCACGACGAGCCAGGCGCGGCGGGCCGAGAATCGGCCCAAGCGGTAGAGGAGATTCGCCACGGGTGCGGTGCCTTTCGAAAAGGGGGGTTCGGGCAGGCGCGACGTCGGGCCGCCGATCACTCTATGAGACGGATGTGCAGAAAGAGACGGATGTCTCGGAACTCGCAGCGAGCATCCGGTCCTGCTGGCAGGATCGGAGCATGGACCCCCGGATCGCGCGCACCCGCCGCGCCCTGCAGCACGCGATGCTGGGGCTCGCGCGCGAGCGGCAGCTCGACCAGATCACGGTGGCCGACGTCGTCGAGCGCGCCGAGGTCACCCGCAGCAGCTTCTACCTGCACTACGCCGACAGGGAGACCCTGCTCGCGGACGCGCTCGACGTGCTCGCCGAGGAGGAGGGCGCCGAGCTGCCGGCGCTGCTCGAGATGCTCGAGGAGCCACCGCAGGCGCTCGTCGCCTACCTGCGGCACTTCGACGCCAACGCGGAGCTCTACGGTCGGGTGCTCGGACCGCACGGCTCGCCGGTCGCCGTCGCGAGGCTGCACGCACGCGTCGAGCGCCTCGCCGTCGACGCGCTCGCGCAGACGGAGACGGATGCGTTCACGGGCGTGCCGGCCGACGTCGCCGCCGCCGGCCTGGCCGGCTCGGTCATCGGCGTGCTCACCGCGTGGATGGCCCGCGAGCCGCGCCCCCCGGTCGAGGAGGGCGCCGGCTGGATCTGGCAGGTGCTCATCGGCCCGGGCGGCGCCTGGCAGGCGATGGCGGCCGCGCGCGACTGAGCGCCGTGGTCGAATGGCTGCGCACCCTCACGAAAGGCACTCCATGACCCAGCGTCAGCTCATCTCCTCCGGCTCGCCCTACGAGGCCGTGGCCGGCTACTCCCGCGCAGTGAAGGCCGGCGGCTTCGTCTTCGTCTCCGGCACCACCTCCGGCGGCATCGGCGTTGACGCCGCCGCCCAGGCCCGCGAGATCCTCGACCGCATCGGCAAGGCGCTCGCCGAGGCCGGCGCGACCTTCGCCGACACCGTGCGCACCCGGGCCTACCTCACGAGCATCGCCGACTTCGAGGCCGTCGCCGCCGTGCACGGCGAGGTCTTCAGCGAGATCCGCCCGGCCTTCGCCGTGGTCGAGGTCGGCGCCCTCGCGGGCGGCGCCCTCGTCGAGATCGAGCTGGACGCGCTCATCGCGGACTGATCGCATCCGCTCCCAGCGCTGCGCTGGGATGCGCTCGTGCTAACGGCGGCGCTCCTCTGGCGAGGGGCGTCGCCGTCCGTCGTGCCGCCGTCGAAACATGTCGAAGCGCCGGTTGCAATTCGACAGGTGTGCGTCTACTATCACCCAATGCCGACCACTGGTCGGTTTGTCTGACTCAAGGAGGCGTCAACATGGCGGTCAAGCAGCAACCCGAGAACCCCGAGTACCCGCTCACGAGGCCCGTGAGCACGGTGCCCGTGCGCAAGAAGTACTTCGTCGGCCTCTTCGCCGCGCAGTTCGGCCTCTTCGTCGGCCTGCTCACACCGGTGCTGCTGAGCATGCAGCTCAAGGTGCAGGAGCTCGCCCCCGACAACGCCGCCGAGCTGCTGGCGGCCGTGCTGCCCTTCGGCGCCCTGGGCGCCCTCATCGCGAACCCGCTCGCCGGCCAGCTCAGCGACCGCACCCGCTCGCGGTGGGGCCGCCGCCGCCCGTGGCTTATCGGCGGCATCATCGCGTTCCTCGGCGCGCTCGTCATCGTGGCCTTCGCGCAGGACCAGCTGACGCTCACCATCGGCTGGGTGGCCGGCCAGGTCGCCGCCAACGCCGTGCTCGCCGCCCTCGTCGCGAGCTTCGCCGACAACGTGCCCGAATTCCAGCGCGGCAAGGGCTCGAGCATCATCGCCATCGCGCAGAACACCGCGATCCTCACCGGCACCTACGCCTCCGTGCTGCTGGTCGGCAACCTGCCCGTGCTGTTCATCGCGCCGGGCATCCTCGCCGTCATCGCCATCGTCTGGTACGCCATCGTCGCCCGCGACGAGGTGCCCGAGTACAAGATCAAGCCGCTGACCTTCTTCTCGCTGATCGGCTCGTTCTGGACCAACCCGTTCAAGAACCCCGACTTCGGCTTCGCCTGGTGGTCGCGCTTCCTGATCACCCTCGGCTCGTTCATGTTCACCACGTTCCGCCTGCTGTACATGCAACAGCACCTCGGTCTCACCGTGCAGGACGCCACCCTCGCCGTCGCGAACGGCGTGCTCATCTACACGGTGGCCCTGCTCATCAGCGCCGCGGTCTCCGGCTGGCTGAGCGACAAGCTCGGCCGTCGCAAGATCTTCGTCGGCGGCTCCACCGCGCTGACCGCGGTCGGCCTCGTCGTGCTCGCCCAGGCCAACGACCTGTCGCACTTCTACTGGGCCGAGCTGCTGCTCGGCTTCGCGTACGGCATCTACGTCGCCGTCGACAACGCCCTCATCGTCGACGTGCTGCCGAACCCTGAGCGCCCCGGCAAGGACCTCGGCGTCATCAACATCGCGAACGCCCTGCCCCAGTCCGTGGCCTCGCCCCTCGCCCTCATCTTCCTCACTATGGGCATCAGCGCGGGCGAGGAGTACAACTACCAGGCCATGCTCTGGGCGGCCGGGGGCATCACGCTCATCGGAGCGCTGGTCATCATCCCGATCAAGAAGGTGCGATAGCTCCTTCGAGCGGATGCGGATGCGGTCGTGACCTCGCTGGTCGCGGCCGCATCCGCTCGTTTAACGCGCCGCCGGGGGCGCGAGCAGCGCGGAGAAGGCGCGCAGCGTCTCCTGCAGCCCGATGGACGGCTCGAGCAGCCACTGGATCTGCAGGCCGTCGGACGCGGCGACGATGAGCGCGGCGACGTCCTTCGCATCGACGTCGTCGCGCACGAGACCGGCCTCCTGGTCGCGGCGGAGGTCGTTCGTCAGCTGCTCGCGCACGTTCTCGAAGCGGGTCGTGAAGAAGGACTTGCTCGCGCTGCTGTCGGCCTCGAGCGCTGCCGCCACGAGCGTGGAGTAGAGCTGCACGAGGCCCGGCACCTCGACGTTGAGCATGGCGGCCTCCACCATGACGTCGACGGCGCGCTCGGGACGGTGGCCGTGGTTCTCCTCGTCGCGGCGCGCCTCGGCGTGCTCGTAGACGGCCACGAGCAGCTGCTCGCGCGAGTCGAAGTAGTGCAGCAGCGCGGCGTGCGAGACGCCGAGGGCCTGGGCGATGCGGCGCAGCGAGGTGCCGTCGGCGCCGCGTTCGGTGAAGACCTCGATCGCGCGGTCGAGGATCTCGCGGCGGCGGGCCACGCCCTTGGCGTAGGAGCCGCTGCGGCCGATCACGGGAGCGTCGTCGCTGGTCATCCTGTCAAGGTAGCTCATAAATACCTCCAGGCGGAGGCTTTTCTGCTAGCGTGCCGACGAGGCATTTCACCATGCCGACCTCAACACGACAACGACGTACGAAAGAAGGTCCCCCGTGGCACTTCCCGTTGCTTCCGTCCAGCTCTACACGCTGGCCAAGGAGTTCTCGGACGACCCCAACGGCTCGCTCGAGAAGCTCGCCGCCATCGGCCTCAAGAACGTCGAGGCCTTCGACTTCGTGCGCCGCCCGGCCGAGATCCGCGCCGCGCTCGACGCGAGCGGCCTCGAGTCGCCCACCGGTCACGCGCCGCTGCTCTCCGACGAGCTCTGGACGCCGGACGGCTCCATCCCCACCCCGGCCCCCGAGGTCGTCTTCGAGGCCGCTGCCACCATCGGCATGACCACGGTCATCGACCCCTTCGTCGCGCCCGAGCGCTGGCTGACCGAGGAGGGCGTCGCCGACATCGCCGAGCGGCTCAACAAGGCCGCCGAGGTCGCCGCGGGCTTCGGCCTCACGGTCGGCTACCACAACCACGCGCAGGAGTTCGTGGCGTCGTTCGGCGGCCAGACCGCCTACGAGCGCTTCATCGAGCTCACCGACGACCGCGTCGAGATCGAGCTCGACCTCTTCTGGGCGATCGCCGGCGGCCAGGACGCCCCCGCGCTCGTCAAGTCGCTCGGCTCGCGCCTCGTGGCCGTGCACGTCAAGGACGGCATCGCGCCGAAGACCAACCCCTGGGCGCCCGGCGCCGAGGCGTTCGCCTCCGCCAGCCTCGACCAGCGCCACGCCGGCACCGCCGAGGTGCCGCTCGCCGCGTCGCTGAAGGCCGGCGAGGGCGCCATCAAGTACGCCGTCATCGAGTACGACAACGCCCCCGGCGACGTCTTCGAGGACATCAAGGCCAGCTACGCGTTCCTCACCGAGGGCGGCTTCGTCGCATGACCGGCCCCATCGGGATCGGCGTCATCGGCGTCGGCGTCATCAGCGACACCTACCTCGAGAACCTCAACTCCTTCCCGGACGTCGAGGTGCTCATCGTGGGCGACCTGCTGCTCGACCGCGCCAAGTCGCAGGCCGAGAAGCACAACATCCCCGCGCACGGCTCGGCGGCCGACGTGCTCGCCCACCCGGGCGTGCAGGTCGTCGTCAACCTGACGATCCCCGCCGCGCACATCGAGGTCTCCTCGGCCGCGATCGCCGCGGGCAAGCACGTCTGGAGCGAGAAGCCGATCGGGCTCGACCGCGCCGGTGCGAAGCAGCTGCTCGAGGACGCGGCGGCCAAGGGCCTGCGCGTCGGTCAGGCGCCCGACACCGTGCTCGGCCCGGGCTTCCAGTCCGCCAAGCGCGCGATCCAGAGCGGCATCATCGGCGAGCCGATGTTCGCCTCGACCACCTTCCAGACCGTCGGTCCGGACCTGTGGCACCCGGACCCCGCGTTCCTCTTCGCCAACGGCGCCGGCCCGCTGCTCGACATGGGCCCGTACTACTTCACGGGTCTCGTGAGCCTGCTCGGCTCGGTCGACCGCGTCGCCGCCGTGGGTCGCAAGAAGCTCGAGGAGCGGATCATCCGCAACGGTCCGAAGGCCGGCGAGACCTTCCCGGTCGAGGTGCCCACCTCGCTGCAGGTCATCGCTGGGTTCGAGGGCGGCGCGCAGTCCGCGAGCCTGCTCAGCTTCGACTCGGCGCTCGAGCGCCACGGCGTCTTCGAGGTGCACGGCACCGAGGGATCGATCATCATCCCCGACCCGAACATGTTCGAGGGCAAGATCCAGTACGTGAAGGCGCAGACCAAGCTCGCCGACGGCGACTGGGGCGGCCAGGAGTTCCTCGAGGTCGAGCAGGAGGGCGTGGTCACCGGCCGCGGCCTGGGTCTGCTCGACATGGTGCGCGCGATCGCCGAGGACCGCCCGCACGTGGCCACCGGCGAGCTCGGCTACCACGTGCTCGACGTCATGCTCTCGGCGCAGGAGTCCGCCGCCAGCGGCGAGTTCCTCAAGGTCGCCAGCTCGATCTCGGCCCCCGTGCCGACCGTGCCGGTCGATTTCGACCCCTTCGCGGCCACGCTGTAAGCAGCCGCACCCAGCAGAACGCCCCCGCTCCTTCCGGAGCGGGGGCGTTCTCGTCGCAGCGGGTCAGTCGCGCAGGTCGAGCCAGGCGACCTGCTCCGGCGCGAGCGTCACCGAGAGGCCCGTCATCGACGAGCGCGCCTCGGCGATGGTGCGCGGTCCGAACAGCGGGAAGGTCGGGAACGGCTGCGCGAGCACGTAGGCGAGCGCGATGGCCGTCGCCGGCACGCCGAACTCGGCGCCGAGCTGCTCGGCGCGGCGCAGGCGCTCGAAGTTCTCGTCGCTGTAGTAGCAGCGCACGAGCTCCGCATCCGTTGTCACGTCCGGGCGGGCGCGGCCCGTGAAGAAGCCGCGCGCCTGGGACGACCAGGGCAGCAGCGTCACGTTCCGCTCCTCCAGCCACGCCTTCGAGGCGCGGTCGGTCACGTGCTCGCAGCCGGCCCACGGCACGTCGAGCGCCTCAGCCAGGCCGAAGTGGTTCGAGAGCACCGTGAAGCCGTGCTTGCCGTTGGCCTGGGCGTAGGCGTTGGCCTCGTCGAAGCGCGCGGGCGTCCAGTTCGAGGCGCCCGCGACGCGGATGCGGCCCGCGCGGATGTGCTCGTCGATCACGTCGACGAACTCGCCGACCGGCACTGCGGGGTTGTCGCGGTGGGTCATGTAGATGTCGGCGTAGTCGGTGCCCTGGCGCTCGAGGCTCTCGAGCAGCTGACGGCTCACCGACTCGGGGTCGTTGTGCGGGGTGTGCGCGCCCTTCGTGATGACGACGACGTCCTCGCGCACGCCGCGGTTGCGCACCCACTGGCCGAAGCGGCTCTCGAGCTCGCCGCCGGCGTAGAGCCAGGCGGTGTCGAAGGTGTTGCCGCCCTGCTCGAAGAAGTGGTCGAAGATGGCGGAGGCGTGGGCCAGGTCGGCCTGGTTGTCGACGCCCATGACGAGCCGCGAGACGGGCTTGCCGAGGCCGGGGATCTCGCCGTACGGCATCGGGGCGTCGGCCCGGCGGGCGAGCGGACGGCCGCTGACCGTGGGGATGTCGCTGGTCTCGGTCTCGAAGGGGTAGCGCAGGCCGATCGCCGCGCGCCACAGGTCGAGCACCTTCGCGTTGCCGAGGGTGTCGTCGAGCGAGACCTCCGTGGTCTCGCGATCGGCGGCGGCGGTCGCGGCGGCCTCGAGCCCGTACGGCTGGTCGCCCGAGAACTCGAGCGTGCGGGGCTGCTCGCCGACGACGCGCACCTCGACGGTCTGCGCGTCGCTGAGCGTCCACGGGTCGGTGAGGCGGATGGTGCCGCGCGAGCCGATGATCGTGGCGGTGTTCTCGTCCTGCAGGGCGACGCCCGTGCGCACGGTGGCCGTGGCTCCGCTCGGGAAGGCGAGCTGGGCGACGGCCCACTCGTCCACGCCGGTCTCGCCGATGGTGCCGGATGCGGTCACGCCCGTCGGGTCGGCGAACGCGGCGCCCTGCGCGGCGCCGGCGACGGCGCGGGCGAAGGAGACCGGGTAGCCGCCGACGTCGAGGATGCCGCCGCCCGCGGTGGCGGGGTCGTAGAGGCGGCCCTCGCGGGCGCCGGTCTGGAACGCGAAGGAGGCCTCGACGTGCACGAGCTCGCCGATGGCGCCCTCGCGGACGAGGTCGAGCACCGCCTTCGTCTGCGGGTGGAAGCGGTACATGAACGCCTCGACGAGCGTGGTGCCCGCGGCGCGCGCGGCGTCGACGACGGCCATGGTGGTGCCGAAGCTGGGGGTGAGCGGCTTCTCGACGAGGGCCTTCTTGCCGGCCTCGGCGGCGGCGATCGCGAGCTTCGCGTGACCGGTGTGCACCGTGGCGACGTAGACGGCGTCGACCGAGTCGTCGGCGAGGATCTCGTCGTAGGTGCCGGTGCGCACGGTGTGGAAGCCGTGCTCGGCGGCGAAGGCGGCCAGCTCCTGCGCGCGGCCCGCGTCGGTGCTGCCGACGGCGGCGAGGACGCCGCCCGAGGACTGCAGCTGCGAGACGAAGCGGCGGGCGATGGAGCCGGCGCCGAGCACCGCCCAGCGGGTGGTGGTCGCGTCGTTCTGGTCGTGGGCTGACATCGTCGTCCTTCCGAGGTGGGGTGGGCGGGGGGGGGGGGGGGGGCGCCCGCCGCCCGGGGGCGGTCGACGGCCCGGGGGGGGGGGCTGTGTAAGGG
>JASCOA010000075.1 GCA_029959365.1 Microbacteriaceae bacterium PS02343
GGCCTCGGGAGGCCCGTCGCCGCATACGTCCGGTCTCGGTCGTCCGGCGGTTCAGGCGCGCTGCAGCGCGCTGGCGAGCTCGCGACCGTGGTCGCGGGCGACCTGCTCGGCGGCGGCGCGGCCGGCGTTCGCGAGGTCGAGCAGGCCCGCCATCGCCGGGGTGACCTCGGCGAGGGTGAGCTCCTCCTCGACGACGGCGAGGTCGAGGCCCCAGACGTCGCCGAGGATGCGGCGCAGGAACGGGGTGCTGTGGTCCCAGCCGTGCCGCGGGGTGCCCTCGGCGTACCCGCCGCCGCGCACGGTGGCGAGCACGGCGGGCTTGCCGGCGAGCAGGGGCTCGGCGCCGGGCGCGAGCCGCGGGTCGGCGATCGCCGTGTCCATCCAGGTCTTCACGTGCAGGGAGGGGCCGAAGTTGTAGAGCGGGGCGGCGACGAGGATCGCGTCCGCCTCCGCCATCTCGTCGACCAGTCGCGCCGAGAGCGACACCGCGGCGCGCTGCTCGTCGCTGCGCTGCTCCTCCGGCGTCCAGCCGGCGGTGACGGCGAGGTGCCAGGCGTCGGCGGGGATCGCGTCGGCGACGAGGTCGCGGCGGCGCACGGTGCCGCCGGGGTGGCCGGCGAGCCATTCGGCCTCGACGAGGTCGGCGAGGGCGCGGCTGCGCGAGCCCTCGGTGCGGATGCTGGCGTCGAGTCGCAGCAGGGTCGGCATGGGGGTGCTCCTTCGAGACGGATGCGCTCGGTATTTCCAAGCGCTCGGTAAAAACAAGCGCTATGCAATAACAAGTGTTCGGAAAAAGCAAGTCGGCTATCATGGGGACATGGAACCGAGCGCTCACGAGCCCTCCGCGGCGTGCGACGCCGGACTGGTGCGCGCCTTCGACGTGCTCGGCAAGCGCTGGAACGGGCTGATCCTCTCGGTGCTCAACGACCGCCCCCTCAAGTTCTCCGAGGTGCGCCGCGCCGTCGGCCCGATCACCGACTCCGTGCTCGCCGACCGGCTCGTCGAGCTCGTGGCGGAGGGCATCGTGCTGCGCACGGAGTCGGACGACGCGCGCCCGCAGATCAGCTACTCGCTCACCGAGCGCGGCTGCCGGCTGCAGCCGATCCTCGAGCAGCTGGGCGCCTGGGCGACCGGGCTCGACGCGCCAGAGCTGCGCCGGGTCGCCGCGAAGGCGTGACCGCCCGCACCCCCGCCTCGGCCGCGATGGCCGCCCTGCTCGAGCGACGGCAGATCGTGCTGAGCGACTTCCCGATGCGCGAGCCCGATCGCGGGTCGCAGCTGGCCGGCGCCGCGGCGCTGCGCGAGCACGTCGATGCCGCCCTCGTCGGCGAGCCGCCGAGCGTGACGGCGCAGCTGCCGCACGCCTACCGCGCACGGCTGCTCACCGCCGAGGGGCTCGGCGTCTGGAGCACCGTCAACGGCCGCGACCGCAACCGGGTCGCCCTCGAGGGCGAGCTGGCCGCGCTCGCCCACGCCGGCGCCGTCGCGGCGCACTGCGTGAGCGGCGATCCGGTGAGCGCGGGGCGCCGCCCCGAGGCCCGCCCGGTGTTCGATCTCGACTCCTCCGGCCTCGTCCCGCTCGCCCGCGCCGCGGGGCTGCTCGTCTCCGCGGCCGAATCGGTGGAGACGCCGCCCGTCGAGCGGCGCCCGGCTCGCTTCGCCCGCAAGGTCGCCGCCGGCGCCGAGCTGGCCTTCCTCAACCTCGTCTCCGGCCCCGACCCGGTCGACCGATTCCTGCGCGCCCTCGAGGCGCTCGGCGCCGGGGTGCGGGCGCTCGTCTGCGTGCCGCTCGTGATCGACGTCGGCAGCGCGCGCATCCTCACCGGGCTCGACGGCCACGCCGAGCCGACCGGGCTCGTCGCGACCGTGCTCGGCGCCGACGACCCGCGCGAGGCCGGCATCCGCGCGGCGGTCGGGCTCGCCGAGCGCATCCTCGCCGTGCCGGGCGTGGCCGGTGTGAGCGTCTCCGGCGGCGCGACCCGGGGCCGCGAGCTCGAGTACGCCGCGGCGCTCGCCGAGACCGCCCGGCGCATCGGCCTGCGCTGAGCGGACCCGCCGCGCCCTCCGGCCGGCGCGACGTTCGGCGACGCCCGTGGCGCAACCCGTCCAGGGACGTCGCACGCCCGCGCGGTTCGTTAGCGTTGGCGCTGCAGCGCACCACTGCACAGCATCCCTCCGCACCCCCGCCTGGAGCCGTCACGCCATGACCCGCATCCGCTCGTCCGCCGTCCTGCCCGCAGCGCTGCTGCTGCCCGTGCTCGCCGGCTGCTCCGCCGGCCCCGCCGAGCCGCCCGTCGCCAGCGACGGCCCCGGCGCACAGACCGTGCGGGTCAGCACCCTCGGCTTCTGCGACGACCCCGTGGTCTGGGGCGTCGAGCAGGGCCTGTTCGCCGAGCAGGGCATCGAGGTCGAGCTGACCACCGTGCAGTCGGGCGCCGCCGGTGTGGCCGCGCTGCAGGCCGGCGAGATCGACATCGCCTACGCGAACCCGCTCACGAGCCTGCAGGCGGTCGACGCGGGCTTCGACCTGCGCGTGCTCTCGGGCAGCTCGCTCTCGAACGAGACCAGCAACGAGGTCATCGTGGCCGAGGGCGGCGGCATCGAGACGGCCGCCGACCTCGACGGCGCCACCGTCGCCCTCAACGCGTTGGGCGGCCTCGCCGAGATCCTCACCGCGGCCTGGGTCGCCGAGCAGGGCGACGGCGCGAGCGTCGAGTTCGTGGCCGTGCCCTTCGCCGACCAGGTGACCAGCGTGGAGTCCGGCGCGGTCGAGAGCGCCGAGGTGGGCGCCTCGCAGGCCGCCGAGGCGCACGAGGCGGGCACCGTCCGCTCGCTCGGCAACCCCTTCTTCGACGGCGTGGGCGAGATCCCGACCTCCTTCCTCGTCGCGTCCGGCGAGTGGGCCGAGGCGAACCCCGAGACGGCCGAGGGCTTCGCCGCCGCCATGACCGCCACCGCGGCGTCGGCGAACGACCCCGCGAACGACGAGGAGCGCTTCGCCGTCACCGCCGAGGCCTGCGGCTCCACGCCCGAGGCGCTCGCCGCCAGCGCCGAGCCCACCTACGCGGGCCGCCTGACCGTCGAGCAGTTCACGACCCTGATCGACCTGCTCGCCGACGCCGGCGCTGTCGGCGACGTCGACGTCGACGCCGTGCTGCCCGCCTCCGCCCGCGCGGAGTAGGCGGCGCCCGTGACATCCACCGTCGAGCGGATGCGCGCGGCCGCCGCCCCCGCAGCGCTCGGCATCGCCGGCGTCGCCCTCGTCGTCGCGGCCTGGGCCGCGCTCGTCGCGAGCGGCCTCGTGGCCGAGCGCTCGCTGCCCTCGCCGCTCGCGGTGGCCGCGGCGCTGCCCGTCGTGCTCGGCGACCCCGCCTTCCTCGCCGCCCTCGCCGACACCGGCGCGGCCTGGCTGGGCGCGCTCGCGCTCGCCTCGAGCGCCGCTGTGCTGCTCGGGCTCATGCTCGGCTCGGCGCCCTGGATCGCGCGGCCGGCCCTGGTCGCGGTGAGCGCGCTGCGCTCGATCCCGTCGACCGCCCTCATCCCGCTCGCCATCCTGCTGTTCGGCCTCGGCGCCGCCATGAAGGTCTCGGTGGCGGTCTACGCGGTGCTGCCGATCGTGCTCATCAACACGATCGCGGGCATCGCCGGCACCGAGCCGCTGCGCATGGCGGCGGCCCGCTCGATGCGCTGGCCCTGGTGGCGGCGCTGGCTGCAGCTGCAGCTGCCCTCGGCCGTGCCCTCGATCGTCACGGGGGTGCGGGTGGCCGCGGGCATCGCGCTCGTCGTGGTGGTCAGCGCCGAGCTGCTGGGTGCGCGCTCGGGCGCCGGGCTCGCGGTCGTGCAGTACCAGCAGGCGCTGCGCATCGACGCCGCCTACGCCACCGTCACCGTCATCGGCGTGCTCGGCGCGCTGCTCTACGCGGGCCTCGCGCTCGCGGAGCGCCGCACGATCGAGCGCATGCGCATTGGCTGAGCGGGGGAGGGGCGGGCCTGCGTCGACGGTCGAGCCGGGCACGGCCGAGCGCGCGGGCCGACTCCGCCGCGCACTGCGCCCGCTCGCGAGCCTCTGGCTGCTCGCCGCGCTGCTGCTCGTCTGGGAGCTCGCCGCGCGCGCCGACCCGAGCCCCTTCCTGCCGCCGTTCAGCGTCGTCGCCGCGCGCTTCGGCGAGGACTGGTTCGCGCCCGCGCCCGGCACCCTCCTCCTCAGCGAGCGCTTCCTCGACGCCGTGCCGGTCAGCCTCTCGCGGCTGGCGCGCGGCTGGGCGCTCGCCGCGGTGCTCGGCATCGCGATCGGGGTGCTGCTCGGTCGCAGCCGGGCGGCGCGCGCTCTCGCGAGCCCGGTCATCCGCTTCTGGATGTCGGTGCCCGGCGTCGCGGTGCTGCCCATCGCCCTGCAGTTCTTCGGCGTCTCGGATGCGGTGAGCGTGTTCCTCATCGCCTTCGGCAGCGTCTGGATCATCGCCACGCACACGGCCGACGGCGTCGCCGGCGTCGATCCGGGCTGGCTGCGCACGGCGCGCAGCCTGCGCCTGCCGCGCGGCGCCCTGCTGCTGCGGGTGGTGCTGCCCGCGGCCGCTCCGAGCATCCTCGCCGGCCTGCGGGTGAGCCTGGGCTTCGGCCTGGTGCTCATGATCGTCGCCGAGCTCTACGCCACCACCGCCGGGCTCGGGCACGACATCGCCCTGTACCAGCAGACCTTCCGCTACCCGGAGATGTGGAGCGCATTCCTGCTCGTGGCGCTGCTCGGCATCGCGCTCAACGGCGCGGTCGACCTCGTCGAGCGGCGCGTGCTGCGCTGGCGCCGCCGCGGCTGAGGTCGACTCGCGGCCTTCGTCCCATCGTGACCGCCAGGGCCGCGGGGACGGGGGAGAATGGGCCCGTGGAGATCACGATCGAGCGGCTGGCGAAGCGCTACGGCGACCGGCCCGCGCTCGACCCGATCAGCGCGCGCATCGGCCAGGGCGAGTTCGTCGCCGTCGTCGGCCCGAGCGGATGCGGCAAGAGCACGCTGCTGATGCTGCTGGCCGGCCTCCTGCCGGCCGGCGAGGGACGGGTGCTGCTCGACGAGGTGCCGGTCGACGGACCGCCCGCGGGCGTGAGCGTCGTGTTCCAGGACTACGCCCGCTCGCTGTTCCCCTGGCTCACCGTGCGCCGCAACCTCGCGCTCGCCGCGGTCGCCGAGCGGCCCGCGAGGGCCGAGCTCGAGCACCGCATCGATCGCGCCCTGCGCAGCGTCGGCCTGCCGGACACGGCAGCGCGGTTCCCGTGGCAGCTCTCCGGCGGCCAGCAGCAGCGCGTCGCCATCGCCCGCGCGCTGGTCGCCGAGCCGCGCGTGCTGCTCATGGACGAGCCCTTCGCCGCCGTCGACGCGCAGACCCGCGCCGATCTGCAGGACCTCGTGCTGCGCCTGCGCGAGGAGTACGGCGTCACGATCGTGCTCGTCACCCACGACGTCGACGAGTCGGTCTACCTCGCCGACCGGGTGCTCGTGCTCTCGCCCGCGCCGGGGCGCGTGCTGCGCGACCTCGTCGTCGACCTGCCGGCGCCCCGCGGCCAGCTCGTCACCAAGGCCCTGCCGCGCTTCGCCGAGCTGCGCGCCGAGGTCTTCCGGCTCGTGATGCGGCCGGTCGACGGCGCAGCGCCGTGACCGGCGGCACCCCGCCCGACCGCGCATCCGTCCCATGGACCACCGCGGAGGCGGCCGGTCTCGCGAACAGCGCCCTGCTGAGCCGCGACCCCGCCCCGCCGAGCGAGGACGCCCTCGCGGTGCGTGAGATCCTCGCCCGGCGTCCGCTCATCGTCACCGGTCTGCCGGTGCCGCCGATGGACCCCGACGCGATCGCCGTTGCCGCCGAGCACCTCGCGGGCGCCGCCGACGCCGTGCTCTCGGGCGACTCCGGCCGGGCGCGCGTGCAGTTCCCGCCCTCGTACCGGGCGGCGCTCATCCGCGAGGCGGGCCTGCGCGGATGGCTCGGGGTCAACGCCCGCGACCGCAACCGGGTGGCGCTCGAGGGCGAGCTGCTCGGCATCGCCGACGCCGGAGCGGCCGGCGTGCTGGCCGTCACCGGCGACCCCGTGGGGGCCGGGCACCGACCGGACGCGCAGCCCGTCTTCGACCTCGACGGCATCACGATCGCGCACCTCGCCAGCCGCGCGGGCCTCTTCACCGCGGTCGCCGAGGCGCCGCTCTCGCCGCCCGTCGGTGGCTGCGGCCGCGCGGCCCGCGCGCTGCACAAGCAGCGGGCCGGCGCCGCGCTGCTCATGACGCAGTACGCGGGAGAGCCGTCGCGGCTCGCGGACTTCGTCGCGGAGCTGCGCGCGCTGGGCGGCACCCTGCCGGTGCTGCCGGGCGTGCCGGTGGTCATCGACCGTGCGGGCGCCGAGGTGCTCGCCTCCTTCGGCGACGCGGTGCTGCCCGCAGGTTACGTGCAGCGCGTGCTCGACGCGCGCGACCCCTTCGCCGAGGGGGTGCGCGCGGCGGTCGAGCTGGGGCAGCGGCTGCTCGCGCTGCCCGACGTCGCGGGCGTCGTGGCCGCCGGCGGTGCCACCTTCGGCCAGGAATCGGAGTTCGCACGGGCGCTGGGGATCATCGCGAGGGAGCTCGGCGGCGGCAGCTGATCCGGCCCGGCGCTCAGCCCGGCAGGATGCGCGGGTCGAGCCCCGCGCTCACCGCGTCGAGCCGCGCGATGCCGGCCTCGCAGCGCACGAGTGCCGCGCGCAGCGCCGCGTCGTCCGCGCCGCCGTGCCGCAGCCGGAGGTCCAGGTCGACGCCCACGTTGGCCCGGGCCGCGACGAGCGCCGCGCGCACCATCGAGGCCGCCACGGCCACGTCGGCCGCGAGCATCGGCGCACCGATCTCGTCGAGTACCACGACCTCGTCGACGGCCTCGAGCGCGGCCTCAGCGAGCGCGGCGGCGCTCGCGGCGGCGGTGCGCGCCGCCTCGATCACCGCGGCGTCCTGCTCCTCGCCCTCCGGCTGGGCGAAGGCAGGGCCGAAGCCCGCGGAGGCCGCGGCATCGTCGTCCGCGAGGCGCAGCGCCCGCTCGCGCAGCGCATCCGCTCGCCCCCGCAGCGCCTCGGCGGCGGGGGAGTCGACCGTGTAGCCCGCCACCATGCTCAGCAGGCCGGCGCCGAGGGCGAGGGCCACGGCGCCCGCCGCCCCGCCGCCGGGGTCGCCGACGGGGGCGGCGAGCCTGGCCGTCCAGGCGTCCAGCGGGGTGCTGCGGTCGACGGTGTCGCTCATCCCTCCAGGCTAGGCGCAGCCTCATCCGCCCGGGCGATGCCGCTCGCCCGCCAGTCGGTTGGCCCGTCGGGCTCCGAATGGCTACCGTGAGTGAGTTGAACGCACACAGCCTCCCGCCCAGCCCTGAAGCCTCCGCAGCCTCGGGTCACGGGCGATCCCACGCCAAGCTCATCCTGTTCGGTGAGCACTCCGTCGTGCACGGGCACCCGGCCATCGCCGTACCGGTGCGGTCCATCGCCGCGGAAGCGGATGCGGTGCGCAGCGACGGCCCCCTCGACGTCGCCTCCGACGACCCGCAGATCACCGCGCGCGACGGCTGGCAGGACGTGCCGCTCATGGCCGCCGAGGCCACGCTGCGCCGGCTCGGGCTGCCCGCGTCGGGCGTGCACGTGAGCGTTCGCAGCCGGGTGCCCGCGGGCCGCGGCTTCGGTTCCTCGGCCGCCGTCGCGGGCGCGATCGTGAACGCGGTCGCCGACCTGCACGGTGCCGAGCTCGACCGGCAGGCGCGCTTCGAGCTGGTGCAGGAGGCCGAGCGTGTGGCCCACGGCAACCCGAGCGGCCTCGACGCCCGCACCACCGTCGCCGAGCGCGGCATCGCGTTCCAGGGCGGCGTCGTGCGCGAGTTCGACGTCGTGCTCGGCGGCACCCTCGTGGTCGCCGACACCGGTGTGCACGGCAGCACCCGGCGCGCCGTCGCCGACGTGCGCGCCCTGCTCGAGCGCGAGCCCGAGCGCACCGGCGCGCTGCTCGATCGGCTCGGCGCCATCGCGCGGGACGCTGAGCGCGCCCTGCGCGTGGGCGATGCGCGCGCGACCGGTGGGATGATGGACGAGAGCCAGCGCATCCTCCGCGAGCTCGGTGTCTCCAGCACCGAGATCGAGACACTGGTCACCGCAGCGAAGGGCGCGGGCGCACTCGGCGCCAAGCTCAGTGGCGGTGGACAGGGCGGATGCATCGTCGCCCTCATCGGCGACGGCGACGACGCGACGGCGGTGACGGAGGCCCTGCGCGCAGCGGGTGCGACCGGCATCTGGTCCGTGCCGCCGGCTCCCCACCCGAGCGGAACGACGAGATGACCCCCAGCAGCACCGCGGTCGCGCACCCGAACATCGCCCTCATCAAGTACTGGGGCAAGCGCGACGACCGCCTCATCCTGCCCGCGACCAGCAGCCTCTCGCTGACGCTCGACGTGCACCCCACCACCACCACGGTCGCCCTGGCCGAGGCCGACAGCGCCTCGCTCGACGGCGCCCCGATGACCGGCGACGCGCTCGAGCGCGTCGTGCGCTTCCTCGACCTCGTGCGCGAGCTCGCCGGCAGCGAGGCCCGCGCCTCCGTCGTCAGCACGAACGCCGGGCCCACCGCCGCCGGCCTCGCCTCCTCGGCCTCCGGCTTCGCGGCGCTCGCCGCGGCCGCCGCGCACGCTTACGGCCTCGACCTCGACGAGCGCGCGCTCAGCCGCCTCGCCCGCCGCGGCTCGGGCAGCGCCAGCCGCTCGATCTACCCGGGCTTCGCGCAGTGGCACGCCGGCAGCGACGACGAGAGCTCCTTCGCCGAGCCCGTCGAGGCGCCCGGCATCGACGCGGCCATGGTCGTCGCGGTCGTCGACGGCGGCCCCAAGCACGTCTCGAGCCGCGCCGCGATGCGCGAGACCGTGCGCACCTCGCCGTTCTTCGCCGCCTGGATCGACTCGAGCGCCGTCGACCTCGCCGACCTGCGCGCCGCGCTCGCCGCCGGGGACCTGCCGGCCGTGGGCGACGTCGCCGAGCGCAACGCCATGCGCATGCACGCCACCATGCTGGGCGCCGAGCCTCCCGTGCGGTACCTGTCGCCCGCCTCCGTCGCCGTGCTCGACCGCGTGCGCCAGCTGCGCGCCGAGGGCGTCGGCGCCTGGGCGACCATGGACGCCGGCCCCAACGTCAAGGTGCTCACCGACCGAGCGGATGCGGAGCGCGTGCGCGCCGCCGTCGCCGAGCTCGGGGTCACCAGCAGCCTGCTCGTCGCCGGCAGCGGACCGGGCGTCGCCGTGCGCGAGGGGGCCGTCGCGTGAGCGCCATCGTCAGCCGCGCCCCCGGCAAGCTCTTCATCGCCGGCGAGTACGCGGTCGTCGAGCCGGGCCACCCCTCGGTGCTCGTGGCCGTCGACCGGTACATCACCGTCACCCTCACCCCCAGCGAGGGCAAGGGATCGATCTCGAGCGACCAGTACGGCAAGCTGCCGGTCGTCTGGCGCCGTCAGGGCTCCGCGATGGTGCTCGATCACGACCACCGGCCCTTCGACTACGTGCTCACCGTCATCCAGACCGTCGAGCGCCTGGTCACCGAGCTGGGCATCCCGCTGCGCTTCTACGACCTCGTCATCACGAGCGAGCTCGACGACGTCAACGGCCGCAAGTTCGGCCTCGGCTCCTCGGCCGCCGTCACTGTCGCGACCGTGCGCGTGCTCGACGAGCTCTACGGCCTGCGGCTCGGACCGCTCGAGCAGTTCAAGCTCGCCCTGCTGGCCACCGTGCAGGTCGCCCCCATGGCCTCGGGCGGCGACGTCGCCGCGAGCCTCTTCGGCGGCTGGATCACCTACTCCGCGCCGGACCGCGGCGCGCTGCGCCGGCGTCTCGACGCCGGCGCCGGCATCGGCGAGCTCATCGCCGAGGACTGGCAGCACCTCAACGTGCGCAACCTGCGCGCCCCCCGCAGCGTCGAGCTGCACGTCGGCTGGACCGGCGAGCCCGCGTCCACCACGCGCCTCGTCGACGAGCTGCAGGGCCGCAAGCAGCGCGAGGAGAGCCACTACGCCGAGTTCCTCGAGGGCAGCCGCCGCTGCGTCGACGGGCTCGTGGCGGCGCTCGCCCGCGACGACGCCGAGGGTGTGAAGACCCGCATCCGCGAGGCTCGCGCCCTGCTCGCCTCGCTGAGCGCGAGCGCGGGCGTGCACATCGAGACCCCCGAGCTGGCCCAGCTCTGCTCCGCCGCCGAGTCGATCGGCGCCGCCGCCAAGTCGTCCGGCGCCGGCGGCGGCGACTGCGGCATCGTGCTCGCCGACGCGGGCGCGCCCATCGGCGAGCTGCTGCGGCGCTGGGAGCACCACGACATCCGCAGGCTCGATCTGGCCGTGCACCCCGCGCTGCCGACCGAGGTCACGGGGGCGATCCCCACCGTGCGCGCGGACTGAAGGAGAAGCACCATGACCGTCGAGGACTCCACCGCTCCGGTGCCCCTGCGCTGGATCGGCCCCGTCAAGATCAGCGGCGAGACCGTCGGCCGCGACGAGCCCGAGCTCGTCGAGGTGCCGCTGGCCACCTACGAGACCACGCTCTGGCCGAGCGTCAAGCGCGGCGCCGCCCTGTCGAAGCTGGCCGAGCGCGGCATCGTCGCGACCGTGGTGGACGAGCGGATGACGCGCTCCGTGCTCTTCGAGGCGACGGACGCCTCGGTCGCCCTCGCCGCCGTGCGCGCCTTCGACGCGCAGCGCGCCGAGCTCGCCGCGGTCGTGGCCGGCAGCAGCCGCTTCGCGAAGCTCATCGACCTGCACACCCAGATCGTCGGCGACCTGCTCTTCGTGCGCTTCGAGTTCAGCACGGGCGACGCGAGCGGCCACAACATGGCCACGCTCGCGAGCGACCGGCTGATGGACCACATCCTCGCCACCGTGCCGGGCCTGCGCTACGGCTCGATCTCGGCGAACTACTGCACCGACAAGAAGGCCTCCGCCGTCAACGGCATCCTGGGTCGCGGCAAGAACGTCGTCACCGAGCTGCTCATCCCGCAGGAGCACGTCGAGCGCCGGCTGCGCACCACGGCGAAGCAGGTCGAGACGCTCAACATCCGCAAGAACCTCATCGGCACGCTGCTGGCCGGCGGCATCCGCTCGGCGAACGCGCACTACGCGAACATGCTGCTCGGCTTCTACCTGGCCACCGGGCAGGACGCGGCGAACATCGTCGAGGGCAGCCAGGGCATCACCCACGTCGAGGACCGCGACGGCGACCTCTACTTCTCGTGCACGCTGCCGAACGTGATCGTCGGCACCGTCGGCAACGGCAAGGGCCTGGGCTTCGTCGAGGAGAACCTCGCCCGCCTCGGCTGCCGCGAGGAGCGCGAGCCGGGGGAGAACGCGCGCCGGCTGGCCGTGCTCGCCGCCGCGACCGTGCTCTGCGGCGAGCTCTCGCTCATGGCCGCGCAGACGAACCCGGGCGAGCTCATGAGCGCGCACCTCAAGTTCGAGCGGTAGGAGGCACCGTGACCAGCATCGGCATCCACGACATCGCCATGGCGACCACCCGCTACCGGCTCGACCACGCCGCGCTGGCCGAGGCGCAGGGCATCGATCCGGAGAAGTACCGGGTGGGCATCGGGCAGGACTCGATGAGCATCGCCGCGCCGGACGAGGACATCGTCACCCTCGCCGCGAGCGCCGCGCTGCCGATCATCGAGCGGCACGGCACCGAGGGGCTGCGCACCGTGCTGGTCGCCACCGAGACCGGCATCGATCAGTCGAAGGCCGCGGCCGTCTACGTGCACGAGCTGCTGGGCCTGCCGAGCGCCGTGCGCTCGGTGGAGCTCAAGCAGGCCTGCTACTCCGCCACGGCCGGCCTGCAGATGGCCGCCGGCCTCATCGCCCGCGACCCGCGCCAGCGCGTGCTCGTCATCGCCACCGACGTCGCGAAGTACGACCTCGACTCGAGCGGCGAGCCCACCCAGGGCGCGGCCGCCGTGGCCATGCTCGTGAGCGCCGACCCGGCGATCCTCGAGCTCGAGGGGCCGAGCGGCGTCTTCACCGACGACCTCATGGACTTCTGGCGCCCCAACTACCGGGTGACGCCCATCGTCGACGGCAAGTCGTCGATCCGCGCGTACCTGCGCGCCGCCGAGGGCGCCTGGCGCGACTACCGCGAGCAGGGCGGCGAGCCCTGGAGCGCCTTCGCCGCGCACGCCTACCACTCGCCCTTCACGAAGATGGCGGCCAAGGCGCACAAGCACCTCGCCGGCCTCGAGGGCGTCGCGCTGACGCCCGCCGAGGCCGAGCAGTCGCTCGAGGTCGCGAACCGCTACAACCGGCGCATCGGCAACAGCTACACCGCCCCGGTCTACCTCGCGCTGCTGGCCCTGCTCGAGCAGCGCGACGACCTCGCCGGCGAGCTCATCGGCCTGCTGAGCTACGGCTCGGGCTCGGTCGCCGAGTTCTTCGCCGGCCGTGTCGTGGAGGGCTACCGCGAGCACCTGCGCCCCGAGCGCACCGCGGCGTGGATCGACGACCGCGAGGCGCTGACGGTCGAGCGCTACCGCGAGCTGCACGCGCTGCGCGCCCCGGAGGACGGCGGCGACCGCGAGCTGCCGGCCGAGACGGCCGCGCCGTTCCGCCTCGAGGCGTACCGCTCCCACCAGCGGGTCTACGCGGCTCGCTGATCGCACGACGAAGGGCCCCGGCGATCCGCCGGGGCCCTTCGTCGTAGCGGGTCCGCCGCTTAGGTGCGCTTCGCGAAGCGCTGCTGCAGCAGCACCGCCACGACGATGATCACGCCCTTCACGACCGCCTGCACCGAGGTGGAGAGGTTGTTGAGGGTGAACACGTTGGTGAGCGTCGAGAAGATCAGCACGCCCAGCACCGTGCCCATGATCGTGCCGCGGCCGCCGATGAGCAGCGTGCCGCCGATGACGACCATGGCGATCGCGTCGAGCTCGTAGAGCAGGCCGTGGGTCGAGGTGCCCGAGTTGGTGCGCGCCATCATCATGACGCCCGCGATGCCGGCCGTCAGGCCCGCGAGCGCGTACACGGCCACGAGGTGCCGTTTCACGTTGACACCGGCGAGGCGGGCCGCCTCGCGGTTGCCGCCGATCGCGACGGTGCGGCGCCCGAAGGTCGTGCGGTTGAGCAGGAACCAGCCGCCGATGGCGACCAGCGCGAACATGATCACGAGCACCGGCACGCCGAAGAGGTCGCCGCGGAAGAAGGCCTTGAACCCCGGGTCGGAGACCACGAAGGTGCGCCGTTCGCCGACCAGCTCCGCGAGCCCGCGGGCGCCGACCAGCATGGCGAGGGTGGCCATGAACGCGACGACGTTGCCGTACGCGATGACCACGCCGTTGACCAGCCCGACGCCGAGGCCGACGAGCAGGGCGAGCAGCACCATGACGAGCCAGCTCGAGTCGGCGGCGACGGCCTGCACGGCGGTGAGGCTGCCGACGATCGTGGTGAGGCCGAGCACGGAGCCGACCGAGAGGTCGATGCCGCCGGCCGTGATCACGAAGGTCATGCCGATGGCCACGACGCCGATGATCGAGGCCTGGCTGAGGATGGTGATCACGTTGCCGAAGTCGACGAAGCGATCGCCTCCGGAGACGGCGCCGGCCACGCAGATGACGAGGAGTGCGACGACGAGGCCGATGCTGCGCCCGGCGGAGCCGCTGAACAGCTTGCGCAGCGGGCTGCGCTCGGCGCCGGATCGCGGCTGGGGCGGGGCGGATGCGGTGTCGGTGGTCACGCGGCGGTTCCCTTCAGGACGAGGTCGAGCACGTCGTGCTCGGTGAGATCGGAGGCGTCGCGCTCGGTGAGCACGCGCCCGTCGGCGATGACGTGCACGCGATCGGCGAGGCCGAGCACCTCCTCGATCTCGCTGGAGACCACGAGGATGGCGGTCCCGGCTTCAGCGAGGCGGCGGATGAGGGCGTAGATCTCGGCGCGGGCGCCGACGTCGACGCCGCGGCTCGGCTCGTCGAGCAGCAGCACCTTGGTGCCGTGCACGAGCCAGCGGGCGAGCAGGATCTTCTGCTGGTTGCCGCCCGAGAGGGTGCGCGCTGAGCGGTCCGGGTCGGCGGGGCGCAGCTCGAGCGCGTCGATCTGCTCGCGGGCGACCCGCCGCTCCGTGCGCTCGTCGAGCAGACCGCCGCGGGCGAAGCGCGCGAAGGAGGAGAGCGTGACGTTGCGGAAGATCGGCTCGTCGAGGATGAGCCCCTGGCTCTTGCGCTCCTCGGGGGAGAGCCCGACGCCCGCGCGCACGGCGGCGTCGACCGATCCGGGCCGCAGCACGCGGCCGTCGACCTTCACGGTGCCGGCGGTCGACTTGCGGGCACCGTAGATCGTCTCGAGGATCTCGGAGCGGCCGGAGCCGACGAGCCCGGCGAGGCCGACGACCTCGCCGGCGCGCACGCTGAGGTCCACGCCCTCGAAGACGCCGCGCAGCGCGAGACCCTCGGCCTCGAGCAGCACGGGAGCGTCCGGGGCGACGGGCGCCGCCGGCGGGAACACGTTGGCGACGCTGCGGCCGGTCATGAGGCGGATGAGCTCCGGGGTGGGCGTCTCGGCCACGGGCAGCCCGGAGGCGGTGCTCGCGCCGTCCTTGAGCACCGTGATCCGGTCGCCGATGCGCCGGATCTCCTCGAGCCGGTGCGAGATGTAGACGACGGCGATGCCCTGCGCGGTGAGCTGCTCGACGACGCGGAAGAGGTTCGCGACCTCCTCGGAGTCGAGCACGGCGCTGGGCTCGTCCATGATGATGAGCTTCACGTCGTGCGAGAGCGCCCGCGCCATGCTGACGATCTGCTTGCCCGCGGGGGAGAGGTCGCCGACCTCCGCGTGCGGGGAGAGCTCGCGGTGCCCGAGCCGCGCCAGCAGCTCGGAGGCAGCCTTGGCGCTGGCGCGCCGGTGCAGCACGCCGCCGGTGGAGCGCTCGTGGCCGAGGAAGATGTTCTCGGCGACGGTGAGACCGTCGACGACGTCGAGCTCCTGGTACATGGTGCCGATGCCGAGCTCGATGGCCGCGGTGGTGCTGCCGATCTCGACCGGCTCGCCCTCCCAGAGCAGCTCGCCGCCGTCGGGGCGGTGCGCGCCGGCGAGCGTCTTGATGAGGGTCGACTTGCCGGCGCCGTTCTGACCGAGCAGGCAGTGCACCTCGCCCGGGAGCACGTCGAAGTCGACGCCGCGGAGCGCGCGGACGCCGGCGAAGGCCTTGCTGAGCCCTCGCACCGTGAGTAATGCCGTTGGGTGGTCGTCTTTGATCACGCCGTGAACGTAACACGACGCGAACGCCGGCGCCACGACCTCTTCACGGCCGCACGACACTCGGCGGGCACCTGTCGTGGGCAGCGCATGTGGGATGCCGAGGCTTATGTCGAGCAACACGAGAAAGATGTTGCAACGCCTGCCGATCCTGTTATCGTGAGCCCGTCAGCGACGACGCCTCACGTTTCCCAGCCCTCCGGGTGCTGCGTGCCGAGCGCATCCCGCCGGCAATGCCGCAGCACTCAATGAGGAGGACACACCATGCCTGCACCCCGTACCCTGCGATTCCGGCTGCTTGCGGCCGGAGCATCCCTCGCCGTCGCCGGCCTGCTCGCCGGCTGCTCCGCCGGTGGCGAGAGCAACGAGACCGTCGACGAGAGCGACGCCCAGGCCGAGAACGAGTCGGAGGGCGAGACCATCGTGGTCGGCTTCTCCGGCCCCGCCGCCGACCACGGCTGGCTCGGCGCCATCAACTCGGCCGCCTCGTCGGAGGCCGAGAAGTACCCGGACATCGACCTTCGGGTCGCCGAGGGCACCAACGACGCCAACCTGCAGATCAGCCAGATCGAGACCTTCATCAACGACGGCGTCGACGTCATCGTGCTGCTGCCCACCGACGGCGCCGCCCTCACCGAGGTCGCGATCCAGGCCATGGAGGCCGGCATCCCCGTCATCAACGTCGACCGCGAGTTCTCGAGCCCCGACGCCGCCCGGGTCACGCTGCTCGGCGACAACTACGGCATGGGCCAGAGCGCCGGGCAGTACATCTGCGAGCGGCTCGAGGGCGAGAGCGACGCGGTCATCGCGGAGATCGCCGGCATCGACTCGCTGCCCCTCACGCAGGACCGCAGCCGCGGCTTCGCCGAGGCGCTCGAGAACTGCGGCCTCGAGGTCTCCAACCGCGTCGCGGCCGAGTTCACGGTGCAGAGCGGCGAGGCCGTCACCTCGCAGCTGCTGTCGGCAGCACCCGAGATCGACGCCATCTGGAACCACGACGACGACCAGGGCATCGGCGTCCTGGCGGCCATCGAGAACGCCAACCGCGACGAGTTCTTCCTGGTCGGCGGTGCCGGTTCGCGCAACATGATGGACCTCATCCAGAGCGGCGACAGCGTCGTCGAGGCCACGGTCATCTACCCGCACACGCAGGCCGCCGACGGCATCCGCCTCGCCCGGCTGGTGGGTCAGGGCCGCGCGATGAGCGACCTCGTCGAGGTCGAGGTGCCCAAGCGCATCGTGCTCGACGCGCCGGTGGTCACCTCGGAGAACGTCGAGCAGTACATCGAGGCGTCCTTCGCCTCCTGATCCCGACGGGGGGCCCGGCCCCGGGCCGCGCCCCCCCGGGCCCCCCCCCCCTGAGCGAGGGAGGCCGGCGGGGCGG
>JASCOA010000076.1 GCA_029959365.1 Microbacteriaceae bacterium PS02343
GCCCCCCGGGAAGGGGCCACCCCCGGTGCCCGGGGGGGGGCGGCGGCGCGGGCGGGCCCCCCCGGCCCCTCCGGCCGTCCCGACGGGCCCGGCTCCGCTCCCCGATCACCGGGGGAGGCGCCGGGCCCGTTGGCGCTTCCCCTTCCTCGCCCTGGTCATCGCGATCGTCTGCGTGCTCGGCGCGGGAGTCGTGCTGTTCCCGACCGTCGCCAACTGGCTCAGCCAGGTGCAGCAGGCGAGCGAGGTCGGTGCCATCGACGCCGAGATCCAGGACCTCGGACCGGACGCGGTCGAGCAGGCGCTCGCAGCGGCGGACCGGTACAACGCGAACCTCGTCGGCGGAGCGGCGGAGCTGCCCGCCAACGAGCGGCTGCCGCAGGCGACGACGCCCGAGCAGGCCGGCGACTACGCCTCGCTGCTCGACGTCGACTCCAGCGGCCTCATGGCCCGGGTCAAGGTGCCGAGCATCGACGTCGACCTGCCGATCTACCACGGCACCAGCGAGGAGGTGCTCCAGGAGGGCGTCGGGCACCTGGAGGGCACCGCGCTGCCGGTCGGGGGCGACGGCACGCACTCGGTGCTCACCGGTCACCGCGGCCTCGCGACCTCCGAGCTCTTCACCAACCTCGATCGCGTCGAGGTGGGCGACACCTTCACCATCGAGGTCTTCGGCGAGGTGCTCACCTACCGGGTCACCGACACCCGCGTGGTCGAGCCCGAGGAGACGGAGACGCTGCTCCCCGTCCTCGGACAGGACCTGGTCACCCTCGTCACCTGCACGCCGCTCGGGGTCAACAGCCACCGCATCCTCGTGACGGGGGAGCGCATCCTGCCCACCCCGATCCGCGACGTCGAGGCGGCCGGCGAGCCCTCCGAGCTGCCCGGCTTCGCGTGGTGGGCGGTGATCCTCGGCGGCGTCATCCTCCTGGCTGCCCTGTACGTGTGGTGGTCGGGCCGTCCGGTGCTCGCCGCGGGTGCTCGCAAGCGCCGCGGCAGCGACCCCGAGCACCGCCTCGAGCGCGACGCCGAGGAGCTCGGCGCGACCGCTGCCGGCGTTCCGCTCGACGGCGCCGCGGACGAGCGGATGCGCCCCGATCCGGCCGCCCCGGCACCGCCTCCGCGCTGAGCGTCGTTGGGCCCCGAACCCGCGACACGCCCGGCTTGCAGGTATCGCGACGCTGTGGCAAACTTGTTGAGTTCAAGACGCCACCGCTCTGCGCGTGGTTCACTCCCATGGACAGTGCACAATCCGGCGCCTCAGGCGCGTGAGGTTGGGCCGCGGGGAGCAGAACGCAGATTCAATCGACACCGATGGGCCTGTGGCACCGCCATGCGCTCACTCGGTGTGTTGCTCGTCAGAGCGACACGCCCGAGCGCGGGGGTCGGTGAAGAGGGCCGGGGAACCGGTTGCTCGAGAGCGGGACCGGAGCGATCCGGGCCGGCTTTGACAGAAGAACAGTGTGCGAAGCAGAAGTGCTGCAGCAATCTCCTCCCGTCCGGCCGGATGGGTGGAGTACGAAAGAGAGAGAGTCAGACATGGCGGGACAGAAGATCCGCATCCGACTGAAGTCGTACGACCACGAGGTCATCGACTCCTCGGCGCGCAAGATCGTCGACACGGTCACCCGTGCGGGCGCGCAGGTCATCGGTCCGGTGCCGCTGCCGACCGAGAAGAACGTCGTCGTCGTGATCCGTTCGCCTCACAAGTACAAGGACAGCCGCGAGCACTTCGAGAAGCGCACGCACAAGCGTCTGATCGACATCATCGACCCGACGCCGAAGGCCGTCGACTCGCTCATGCGTCTCGACCTGCCTGCTGACGTCAACATCGAGATCAAGCTCTGAGGAACAACGAACTGATGTCTACCGCTACCAAGACCGTGAAGGGCCTGCTGGGCACCAAGCTCGGCATGACCCAGGTCTGGGACGAGAACAACAAGCTCGTTCCCGTGACCGTCATCGAGATCGCGCCGAACGTCGTGACCCAGCTGCGCAACGAGGAGACCGACGGCTACGTCGCGATCCAGATCGCCGCCGGCCAGATCGACCCGCGCAAGGTCAACAAGCCGTCCGCCGGTCACTTCGAGAAGGCCGGCGTCACGCCGCGCCGCCACCTCGTCGAGATCCGCACCGCCGACGCCGCCGAGTACGCGCTCGGCCAGGAGCTCACCCCGGAGGGCACCTTCGAGGCCGGCCAGAAGGTCGACGTCGTCGGCACTTCCAAGGGCAAGGGCTTCGCGGGTGTCATGAAGCGCCACAACTTCAAGGGCGTCTCCGCCTCGCACGGTGCGCACCGCAACCACCGCAAGCCGGGCTCCATCGGAGCCTCGTCGACCCCCAGCCGTGTCTTCAAGGGCATGCGCATGGCCGGTCGCATGGGTGGCGAGCGCGTCACCGTCCAGAACCTGACCCTGCACGCCATCGACGCCGAGAAGGGCCTGGTGCTCGTCAAGGGCGCCGTCCCCGGCGCTCGTGGCCGTCTGGTCTTCGTCCGCACCGCAGTGAAGGGAGCCTGATCACCATGGCTACCATCGACGTCCTCGACGCGAAGGGCAAGAAGACCGGCACGGTCGAGCTTCCGGCCGACATCTTCGACGTCCAGACCAACGTCCCGCTCATCCACCAGGTCGTGACCGCCCAGCTCGCCGCAGCGCGCCAGGGTACGCACAAGACCAAGAACCGTGGAGAGGTCTCGGGCGCCGGCCGCAAGCCGTTCAAGCAGAAGGGCACCGGTCGCAGCCGCCAGGGCTCGATCCGCGCACCCGAGCACACCGGCGGTGGAGTCGTGCACGGCCCGACCCCCCGCGACTACTCGCAGCGCACCCCCAAGAAGATGATCGCCGCGGCTCTGCTCGGCGTGATCTCGGACCGCGCCCGTGGCGAGCGCATCCACGTGGTGGAGGGCTTCGTCGTCGACGGTGCTCCGACCACGAAGGGCGCCGCTTCGCTCCTGGCCCAGGTCGCGACCTCGAAGAACGTGCTCATCGTGCTCCAGCGCGACGACGAGCTCAACCTCAAGAGCGTCCGCAACCTGCCCTCGGTGCACGTCATCTCCGCTGACCAGCTCAACGCCTACGACGTGGTCGTGAGCGACGACCTGGTCTTCTCGAAGGCTGCGTTCGAGGCCTTCGTCGCCAGCAAGTCCAAGAAGGAAGAGGTCAGCGCATGACCGGCTACAACAAGGACCCGCGCGACGTCGTGATCGCTCCGGTCGTCTCCGAGAAGAGCTACAACCTGATCGACGAGGGCAAGTACACGTTCATCGTGGACACCCGCTCGAACAAGACGGAGATCAAGCTCGCGATCGAGAAGATCTTCAACGTGAAGGTCGCCTCGATCAACACGCTCAACCGACAGGGCAAGACCCGTCGCACCCGCTTCGGCACCGGCAAGCGCAAGGACACCAAGCGCGCCATCGTGACGCTGAAGTCCGGCTCCATCGACATCTTCACCGCGGTCAGCTGACCGGCGGATCGAGAAGGACACGAGAATGGCTATTCGCAAGTACAAGCCCACGACCCCGGGTCGCCGTGGTTCGTCGGTCGCCGACTTCGCCGAGATCACCCGGTCGACCCCCGAGAAGTCGCTGCTGAAGCCGCTGCCGAAGACCGGTGGCCGCAACAACACCGGCCGTATCACCACGCGTCACATCGGTGGCGGTCACAAGCGCCAGTACCGTCTGATCGACTTCCGTCGTAACGACAAGGACGGCGTGGACGCCAAGGTCGCGCACATCGAGTACGACCCCAACCGCACCGCGCGCATCGCGCTGCTCCACTACGTGGACGGCACCAAGCGCTACATCCTGGCCCCGAACAAGCTCTCGCAGGGCGACGTCGTCGAATCGGGTCCGGGCGCGGACATCAAGCCGGGCAACAACCTCCCGCTGAAGAACATCCCCGTGGGTACCGTCATCCACGCGATCGAGCTCCGCCCCGGTGGCGGCGCGAAGATCGCCCGCTCGGCCGGCGCCTCGGTGCGTCTGGTCGCGAAGGACGGCCCCTACGCCCAGCTGCGTCTGCCCTCGGGCGAGATCCGCAACGTCGACGTGCGCAACCGCGCCACGATCGGCGAGGTCGGCAACGCCGAGCAGTCGAACATCAACTGGGGCAAGGCCGGCCGTCTGCGCTGGAAGGGCGTCCGCCCGACCGTCCGTGGTGTCGCCATGAACCCGGTCGACCACCCGCACGGTGGTGGTGAGGGCAAGACCTCCGGTGGTCGCCACCCGGTGAGCCCGTGGGGCCAGAAGGAAGGCCGCACCCGTCGCCCCAACAAGGAGAGCGACAAGCTCATCGTCCGCCGGCGCACCGTCGGCAAGAAGCGCAAGTAGGAGTAGAGGAAGATGCCGCGCAGTCTCAAGAAGGGCCCCTTCATCGATGACCACCTGCTTCGCAAGGTCGTCACGCAGAACGAGGCCAACAGCAAGAACGTGATCAAGACCTGGTCGCGCCGCTCGATGATCATCCCGGCGATGCTGGGTCACACCATCGCGGTGCACGACGGTCGCAAGCACATCCCGGTGTTCGTCACCGAGACCATGGTCGGTCACAAGCTCGGCGAGTTCGCGCCGACCCGCACCTTCCGCGGTCACGAGAAGGACGACAAGAAGGGTCGTCGCCGCTAACGCGGTGGCGTAAGGAGGAGAGAAGAATGGTGGAGTCGATCGCACGCGTGCGTCACATCCGCGTCACGCCTCAGAAGGCCCGTCGTGTCATCAACCTCGTCCGCGGCAAGCAGGCGCAGGAGGCACTGGCCATCCTGAAGTTCGCCCCGCAGGCGGCCAGCGAGCCCGTCTACAAGCTCGTCGCGTCGGCCATGGCCAACGCGCGCGTCAAGGCGGACAGCACGAACACCTACCTCGACGAGCAGGACCTCTACGTGTCCAGCATCTTCGTCGACGAGGGCACCACCCTGAAGCGGTTCCAGCCGCGCGCCCAGGGCCGTGCCTTCGCCATCCGTAAGCGCACCAGCCACATCACCGTCGTGCTCGCCACGCCGGATGTCGCTGAGGCGGCCACGACCTCGAAGAAGGCGGCCAAGTAATGGGACAGAAGGTCAACCCGTACGGTTTCCGTCTGGGCATCACCACCGACCACGTGTCGCGTTGGTTCTCGGACAGCACCAAGGTCGGACAGCGTTACGCGGACTACGTGTCCGAGGACGTCAAGATCCGCAACCTGCTGAAGACGACCCTCGACCGTGCCGGCGTCGCCCGCATCGAGATCGAGCGTCAGCTCGGCCGCGTCCGCGTGGACATCCACACGGCCCGCCCGGGCATCGTCATCGGCCGCCGCGGCGCCGAGGCCGAGCGCATCCGCGCCGACCTGGAGAAGCTCACCAAGAAGCCGATCCAGCTCAACATCCTCGAGGTCAAGAACCCCGAGGCCGAGGCCCAGCTCGTCGCGCAGGGCATCGCCGAGCAGCTCTCCGCCCGTGTCGCGTTCCGTCGCGCCATGCGCAAGGGCCTGCAGGGCGCGCAGCGCGCCGGCGCCAAGGGCGTCCGCATCCAGGTCTCCGGCCGTCTCGGCGGCGCCGAGATGAGCCGTTCGGAGTTCTATCGCGAGGGTCGCGTGCCGCTGCACACGCTCCGCGCGAACATCGACTACGGCTTCTACGAGGCGAAGACCACCTTCGGCCGCATCGGCGTGAAGGTCTGGATCTACAAGGGTGACATCACCAACAAGGAACTCGCGCGCGAGCAGGCGAACCAGCGTTCGTCCCGCCCGGAGCGCGGCGACCGCCGTCGCGGCCCCCGTGCCGAGGCGGTCGGAGCAGGAGCTGAGGCCTGATCATGCTGATCCCCCGTCGCGTCAAGCACCGTAAGCAGCACCACCCCAAGCGCAGTGGCCAGGCCACCGGCGGCACCCAGGTGTCGTTCGGCGAGTACGGCATCCAGGCGCTGACCCCTGCCTACGTCACCAACCGTCAGATCGAGTCCGCTCGTATCGCCATGACCCGTCACATCAAGCGTGGCGGCAAGGTCTGGATCAACATCTACCCGGACCGCCCCCTCACCAAGAAGCCCGCCGAGACCCGCATGGGTTCCGGTAAGGGTTCGCCCGAGTGGTGGGTCGCCAACGTCAAGCCGGGTCGCGTCCTCTTCGAGGTCGCCGGCGTCGACGAAGAACTGGCCCGTGAAGCCCTCACGCGCGCCATCCACAAGCTGCCCCTCAAGGCACGCATCATCAAGCGTGAGGACGGTGACGCGTAATGTCCATCGGATCGAAGGAGCTCGCTCCTGTTGAGCTCGACACGTTCGAGGACGAGCGCCTCGTCGACGAGCTGAAGAAGGCCAAGGAAGAGCTGTTCAACCTGCGCTTCCAGTCGGCCACCGGCCAGCTCGAGAGCCACGGCCGTCTCCGCGCCGTGAAGCGCGATATCGCTCGTATCTACACGGTGATCCGCGAGCGCGAGCTCGGCATCCGGGCCACCCCCGCTCCCGTCGAGAAGGCTCCGGCCAAGGCGAAGAAGAGCACCAAGAAGGCCGAGGCCGCTGAGGCCGAGACCACCGAGACTGCCGAGGAGGCGAAGTAATGGCTGAGACGAAGCAGACTGCCGGACACGAGTCCGCAGCGCACGACGTCAAGGACGCCGACGCCCGCGGTTACCGCAAGACGCGTCGCGGCTACGTGACCAGCGACAAGATGGACAAGACCATCGTCGTCGAGGTCGAGGACCGCGTGAAGCACCCGCTCTACGGCAAGGTCATCCGCCGCACGTCGAAGGTCAAGGCTCACGACGAGCTGAACACCGCCGGCATCGGCGACCTCGTGGTCATCAGCGAGACCCGTCCGCTGAGCGCCTCCAAGAACTGGCGCCTGGTCGAGATCCTCGAGAAGGCCAAGTAGACCTCGGTCTGCTTGAGGAAATAGGAGAGCACAAGTGATTCAGCAGGAATCCCGGCTCAAGGTCGCCGATAACACCGGCGCCAAGGAGCTCCTGACGATCCGCGTCCTCGGTGGCTCCGGCCGCCGCTACGCGGGTCTGGGCGACATCATCGTCGCCACCGTCAAGGACGCGATCCCCGGCGGCAACGTCAAGAAGGGCGATGTGGTCAAGGCCGTCATCGTGCGTACCAAGAAGCAGACGCGCCGTCCCGACGGCTCGTACATCAAGTTTGACGAGAACGCCGCCGTCATCCTGAAGACCGATGGGGACCCCCGTGGCACCCGCATCTTCGGACCGGTCGGTCGTGAGCTTCGCGACAAGAAGTTCATGAAGATCGTCTCGCTCGCCCCGGAGGTGCTGTAAGCCATGGCGAACATCAAGAAGGGCGACCTCGTCCAGGTCATCACCGGCGCCTCGCAGGCGCGCGGCGGCGACAAGGGCAAGCAGGGTCGCGTCATCGAGGTCCTGGTCGAGCGCAACCGCGTCATCGTCGAGGGCGTCAACTACGTCACGAAGCACGTGCGGGTCGGCCAGACCCAGCGCGGTGCCAAGACCGGTGGCATCGAGACCCACGAGGCCCCGATCCACATCTCGAACGTCGCGCTCGTCGACCCCGAGACCAAGAAGCCGACCCGCGTCGGCTTCCGTACCGAGGACGTGGTGAAGGACGGCGTGAAGAAGACCGTCCGCATCCGCTACGCCAAGAAGTCCGGAAAGGACCTCTGATGACCGACACGACTGCCGCGCCGGCTGGCAAGATCCAGCCGCGCCTCAAGCAGAAGTACCGCAGCGAGATCACGGCTGCTCTCACCGAGCAGTTCGGCTTCACCAACCCGCACCAGGTTCCGCGACTCGTCAAGATCGTCGTGAACACCGGTGTCGGCGAGGCGGCCCGTGACAGCAAGATCATCGACGGCGCCATCAAGGACCTCGTCGCGATCACCGGTCAGAAGCCCCAGGTGACCCTGGCCCGCAAGTCCATCGCGCAGTTCAAGCTCCGCGAGGGCCAGGCCATCGGCGCGCACGTCACCCTCCGCGGTGACCGCGCGTGGGAGTTCATGGACCGTCTCGTCACGCTCGCGCTCCCGCGCATCCGCGACTTCCGCGGCCTCAGCCCGAAGCAGTTCGACGGCAACGGCAACTACACCTTCGGCCTCACCGAGCAGTCGGTGTTCCACGAGATCGACCAGGACAAGATCGACCGCGTCCGCGGCTTCGACATCACGGTCGTGACCACCGCGAAGACGGACGACGAGGGCCGCGCGCTCCTCCGCGCGTTCGGCTTCCCGTTCAAGGCCGAATAAGCTCTAACCCACCCCCACCGATCGCACAGGCCGGCATTCGCGGAACGGATGTCGGAACCGGGCGAGAATAGGAAACAACTCATCATGACGATGACAGATCCGGTCGCTGACATGCTGACCCGTCTGCGCAACGCCAACCGGGCGTACCACGAGACTGTGTCGCTCCCGAGCAGCAAGCTCAAGACCCACATCGCGGAGATCCTCCAGAAGGAGGGTTACATCACCGGTTGGAAGACCGAGGATGCCCGCGTGGGCCAGACCCTCACGATCGACCTGAAGTACGGCCCCAACCGCGAGCGCTCGCTCGCCGGGATCAAGCGCGTCTCGAAGCCCGGCCTCCGCGTCTACGCGAAGTCGACCGAGATCCCCCAGGTCCTCGGCGGCCTCGGCGTCGCGATCCTGTCCACCTCCTCCGGTCTGCTCACGGACCGCCAGGCTGTCGAGAAGGGCGTAGGTGGGGAAGTCCTCGCCTACGTGTGGTGACCTGACATGTCTCGTATCGGTCGTCTCCCCATCGACATCCCCGCCGGCGTGACCGTCGCGGTAGACGGCTCCGCCGTCTCCGTGAAGGGCCCCAAGGGCGAGCTCGTGCTGAACGTCGCGAGCCCGATCCAGGTCGCCGTCGAGGAGAACCAGGTTCTGGTCACCCGCCCGGACGACGAGCGCGAATCGCGCTCGCTGCACGGCCTGACCCGCACCCTCATCAGCAACAACATCGTGGGCGTCACCCAGGGCTACACCAAGGGCCTCGAGGTCGTCGGCACGGGTTACCGCGTCGCCGTCAAGGGCTCGGGCGTCGAGTTCGCGCTCGGCTTCTCGCACCCCGTCTACATCGAGCCGCCGGTCGGCATCAGCTTCGCGGTCGAGGGCAACAACAAGCTCACGGTCTCGGGCATCGACAAGCAGACCGTCGGTGAGGTCGCCGCGAACATCCGCAAGATCCGCAAGCCCGAGCCGTACAAGGGCAAGGGCGTGCGCTACGCCGGCGAGATCGTTCGTCGCAAGGCCGGAAAGGCTGGTAAGTAACCCATGGCGTTCGGAATCAAGGGCAAGAGCAAGTCGGCGGCCCGTGGCCGTCGTCACCTGCGCCTGCGCAAGAAGATCACGGGTTCGGCCGAGCGTCCGCGCCTGGTCGTCAACCGCTCCTCGCGCCACGTCTTCGTGCAGATCGTGGACGACACCAAGGGTCACACCCTGGCGTCGGCCTCGACGCTCGAGGCCGACCTCCGCGCCTTCGACGGCGACAAGACCGCCAAGGCCCGCAAGGTCGGCGAGCTCCTCGCCGAGCGCGCCAAGGCCGCCGGCGTCACGGCCGTCGTCTTCGACCGCGGTGGCAACAAGTACGCCGGTCGCGTCGCAGCGATCGCAGATGGTGCTCGAGAGGGTGGATTGGACCTGTGAGCGAGATCAACAAGGACCAGCAGGAGGTGGCCACCGTGCAGGAGGCCCCCGTCGAGACCGCGGCTGCCAGCCAGCCGTCGACCGACGACCGCGGCGGACGCCGCGGCGGCAACAGCGGTGGCGGTCGTAACGACCGCGGCGGTCGCAACGACCGTGGCGGCCGGGGTGGCAACCAGCGCGAGGAGAGCCAGTTCCTCGAGCGCGTCGTGACCATCAACCGCGTGTCGAAGGTCGTCAAGGGCGGTCGTCGCTTCAGCTTCACCGCGCTCGTCGTCGTCGGCGACGGCAACGGACTCGTGGGCGTCGGCTACGGCAAGGCCCGTGAGGTGCCGCTCGCGATCTCGAAGGGCGTCGAGGAGGCGAAGAAGAACTTCTTCCGCGTCCCCCGCATCGCCAGCACCATCCCGCACCCCGTGCAGGGTGAGGCCGCCGCCGGCGTCGTGCTCCTCCGTCCGGCCGCTGCCGGTACCGGCGTCATCGCCGGTGGCCCGGTTCGCGCCGTGCTCGAGTGCGCCGGCATCCACGACGTGCTGAGCAAGTCGCTCGGTTCGTCGAACACCATCAACATCGTGCACGCCACCGTCGAGGCCCTCCGTGGCCTCGAGGAGCCCCGTGCCGTCGCTTCGCGTCGTGGCCTCGCCCTCGACCAGGTCGCGCCGGCTCGTCTCCTGCGTGCCGAGGCTGCGGCTGCCAAGGCCGCCGCCGACGCGAAGGCAGGTGCCTGATGGCCGCGCGCCTCAAGGTGACCCAGACCAAGTCCGTTATCAGCGAGAAGCAGAACCAGCGTGACACGCTGCGGAGCCTGGGCCTCAAGCGAATTGGCGACTCCGTCGTCAAGGAGGACAACGCCCAGAACCGCGGTTACGTCAACACGGTCGCGCACCTCGTCAAGGTCGAGGAGATTGACTAATGGCTGAAGACAAGAAGGCCGCGGAGGAGACTCCGAAGGCTGCCGCCAAGAAGCCTGCGGCCAAGAAGCCCGCTGCCGCCAAGGCTGAGAAGCCTGCCGCGGCGAAGGCCCCCGCCAAGAAGGCCGCCGCGAAGCCGGCTGCCGAGAAGGCCGCCGCCTCGACCTCGTCGAGCACCAAGGCCGCTCCCGCCAAGAAGGCCGCTGCGAAGCCGGCTGCCGAGGCGGAGCCCCGCATCCAGGTCCTGAAGGCCCACCACCTGCGCCCCGCTGCGGGCTCGAAGACCGCGCGCACCCGCGTCGGTCGTGGTGAGGGCTCGAAGGGCAAGACCGCGGGTCGTGGCACCAAGGGCCAGAAGGCCCGCTACCAGGTCAAGGCCGGCTTCGAGGGTGGGCAGATGCCGCTGCACATGCGCACCCCCAAGCTGCGCGGCTTCAAGAACCCGTTCCGCGTCGAGTTCCAGGTCGTGAACCTGGACAAGCTCGCGGAGCTGTACCCCCAGGGCGGCGATGTCACCATCGCCGATCTGGTCGCCAAGGGCGCCGTTCGCAAGAACGAGAAGGTCAAGGTTCTCGGGCAGGGCGACATTGCGGTTAAGCTGAACGTCGCGGTCGACAAGGTCTCGAGCTCTGCGGAGCAGAAGATCGTCGCCGCGGGCGGCTCCGTCAAGTAATTCGTCGGAGGGCGGTCCCCATCACTGGGGGCCGCCCTTTCGCTCGTCATCAAACGATCTCCCCTGGAGGAATCCGTGTTCCGTGCCATCGCGCGCATCTTCCGTACACCGGACCTGCGCAGGAAGATCGGCTTCACGCTCGGCATCATCGCGATCTTCCGGCTCGGATCCTTCATCCCCGCGCCGTTCGTCGACTACGGCAACGTCGAGGCCTGCCTCGACCAGAGCAGCACCACCTCGGGCCTCTACGAGCTCGTCAACCTCTTCAGCGGCGGCGCACTGCTGCAGCTCTCCATCTTCGCGCTGGGCATCATGCCGTACATCACGGCCTCGATCATCACCCAGCTGCTCCGCGTGGTCATCCCGCACTTCGAGAACCTCCACAAGGAGGGCCAGACCGGCCAGGGCAAGCTGACGCAGTACACGCGCTACCTGACCATCGGTCTCGCGATCCTGCAGTCGACCACCCTCATCACCGTGGCGCGCAGCGGCCAGCTCTTCCAGACCGCCTCGGTGGTCGAGTGCCAGAACCTGCTCACCGACGACGCCTGGTACGCGATCCTGCTCATGGTGATCACCATGACCGCCGGCACCGGACTGATCATGTGGATGGGCGAGCTCATCACCGAGCGCGGCATCGGCAACGGCATGTCGTTGCTGATCTTCACCTCGATCTCCGCCACCTTCCCGACGGCGCTCTGGACCATCCAGCAGACCAACGGCCTCGACGTCTTCATCGTCGTGCTGCTCATCGGCATCGTGATCCTCGGCGCGGTCGTCTTCGTGGAGCAGTCGCAGCGCCGCGTGCCCGTGCAGTACGCCAAGCGCATGGTCGGCCGCCGCACCTACGGCGGCAACAACACCTACATCCCGATCAAGGTCAACATGGCCGGCGTCGTGCCCGTCATCTTCGCCTCCTCGCTGCTCTACCTGCCGCTGCTGGTCACCCAGTTCTTCCAGCCGGCGCCGGGCGAAGAGGTCGAGCCCTGGGTCGCGTGGGTGCAGAACAACCTGGCCTCGGGCGACAACGCGCTCTACATGGCCATCTACTTCCTGCTCATCGTCGGGTTCACCTACTTCTACGTCGCGATCACCTTCAACCCCGAAGAGGTCGCCGACAACATGAAGAAGTACGGCGGATTCATCCCGGGCATCCGCGCCGGCCGCCCGACGGCCGAGTACCTCGACTACGTGCTGACCCGGGTGACCCTGCCCGGCTCGCTGTACCTGGGACTGGTCGCGCTCATCCCGCTGATCGCCCTCGCCACGGTGCAGGCCAACCAGAACTTCCCGTTCGGCGGCGCCAGCATCCTGATCATCGTCGGTGTGGGTCTCGAGACGGTCAAGCAGATCGACTCGCAGCTCCAGCAGCGGCACTACGAAGGACTCCTGCGTTGACCCGTCTCCTCCTCATCGGTCCCCCCGGCGCCGGCAAGGGCACCCAGGCCGTCCGCCTGGCGGAAGCCTTCGGCATCCCCGCGATCTCGACCGGAGACATCTTCCGCTCGAACGTCAAGAACGGCACCGAGCTCGGCCAGCAGGCGAAGGCCTTCATCGACGCGGGCGACAACGTGCCCGACTCGTTGACGAACGCCCTGATCCGCGACCGTCTCGCCGAGGCCGACGCGAAGGACGGCTTCCTGCTCGACGGCTACCCGCGGACCACCGACCAGGTGCGCGAGCTCGACGCCTTCCTCGCCGAGCACGGCACGGCGCTCGAGGCCGTCGTCGAGATCACGGCGGATGCAGATGAGGTCGTCGGTCGTCTGCGCAAGCGCGCCCTCGAGCAGGGCCGCAGCGACGACACCGAGGAGGTCGTGCGCCACCGCCTCGACGTCTACCGCGAGCAGACCGCTCCGCTCGTGGACGTCTACGGCAGCCGGGAGCTGCTCGTGAAGGTCGACGGCATCGGCGAGATCGACGAGGTCACCGAGCGGATCACCGCCGGCCTCGCCGCTCGCGGGATCGGCCCGCGCGACGCGGCATGAGGCCCTTCCGCCGCTCGATCTACAAGAGCCCGGCGCAGCTGCGCCAGCTCGTCGAGCCGGGTCTGGTGACGGCGCGCGCGCTGCGCGCCGCCCTGGACGCGGTCGAGCCGGGTACGACGACGCTGCAGCTCGACGCGATCGCCGAGGCGAGCATCCGCGCCGCCGGCGGCGTGCCGAACTTCATGAAGGAGCCCGGCTACCACCACACGCTCTGCGTCTCGGTGAACGACGAGGTCGTGCACGGGGTGCCCGGCGGTCGCGTGCTCGAGGCCGGTGACGTCGTCTCCATCGACTGCGGCGCCGAGGTCGGCGGCTGGAACGGCGACTCCGCCGCGACCGTCGTCGTGCCGCACCCCGGCGCCGACCTGCGAGCCGGTCAGGAGCTGAACCGGGTTGCCGAGCAGTCGCTCTGGCACGGCATCGCGGCGCTGTCGCGGGCCGCGCACCTGAACGAGGTCGGTGCGGCGATCGAGGACTACATCCGCTCCCAGGAGCGCGACGGCGTGCGCTACGGCATCCTCGAGGACTACGTCGGTCACGGCATCGGCCGGTCGATGCACGAGGACCCCCCGGTCTTCAACTACCGCGTGAAGCAGCGCGGCCCCGAGGTGAAGCCCGGTCTCGTCATCGCGATCGAGCCGATGGTGACCCTCGGCACGATCGAGACGGTCATCGAGGACGACGCCTGGACGATCACGACCGAGGACGGCTCGCTCGCCGCGCACTGGGAGCACTCGGTCGCGGTGCACGACCGGGGCGTCTGGGTGCTCACCGCCGAGGACGGCGGCGCCGAGGCGCTCGCACCGCTGGGCGTGCGGCCGGTGCCGGTGCCGTGACGACGGCGAGCCCGGGGCGATGCGCCGGATGAGCCGCTCGCGCCCAGCAACGCTGCCGCGCCCGCTGCCTACACTGGTGCCGTGAGCCTCTTCCCGCGTCGTGGACGCCCCTCCGAGCACCCGCAGGACCCGCGCTCCTCGGTGCCCGAGGGCGATCTGGTGACACCGGGCATGCGCGTCGCCGGGGCCTGGTCATGGCGCATCCTCGTGGTGCTCGGCGTCGTCGGCGTGCTGGTGTTCCTCGTGATGCAGCTGCGCGCCGTGGTGATCCCGGTGTTCGTCGGCGTGCTGCTCGCCGCGCTGATGAACCCCCTCGTCGATTGGCTGCACCGGCGCAAGGTGCCGCGGGCGCTCGCCGTCGTCGCCGCAGCGCTCACCCTCATCGCCGTGGTCGGCGGCCTCGGCTACCTGGTCGCGACCCAGGTGTCGCGCGGGGCCGAGGACCTGCGCGATCGCTCGCTCACGGCCTACTCCGACTTCCAGAAGTTCCTGCTGGACTCGCCGCTGCACGTCACCTCGCAGCAGTTCCAGGATCTGCTCGACCAGGCCGGCGCCTACGCCGAGGCCAACTGGCAGAGCCTGCTCGGCGGAGTGGTGACGTTCGGCTCCGGCCTCACGACGTTCCTCAGCGGGCTGCTGCTCGCGCTCTTCACGCTGCTGCTGGTGCTCTACGACGGCCGCAACATCGGCAGCTGGCTCGTGCGCCTCTTCCCGCGCCGCGCCCGTGCCGCGGTGCACGGCGCCACGAGGGCCGGATGGACGAGCGTGAGCGGGTTCGTGCGCGCGCAGATCCTGGTGGCGACGGTCGACGCGGTGGGCATCGGCCTCGGCGCGGCCATCCTGGGGCTGCCGCTCGCGATCCCGATCGCGGTGCTCGTCTTCCTGGGCTCGTTCATCCCCTTCTTCGGCGCCATCATCACCGGCGCGCTCGCGGTGTTCATCGCCCTGGTCTACCTGGGCCTCTGGCCCGCGGTGATCATGCTGATCATCGTGCTCGGCGTGCAGCAGCTCGAGGGGCACGTGCTGCAGCCGCTGATCATGGGCAACGCGGTGAAGGTGCATCCGCTCGCCGTCGTACTGGCCGTGGTGACCGGCACGATGCTCGCGGGCATCGCCGGTGCCCTGTTCGCGGTGCCGATCGTCGCGGCGCTGAATAGCATGATCACGTACATCGCCTCCGGGCGTTGGCGCGATCAGTCGGCGGAGCTGCCGACGCCGACGGCAGAGACCCGACCCGAGCTGGGCCGTTCATGAGCAAGGGAGCCGCAGCACGATGACCATCGCCCCGAACCCCACGGAGCAGAGCACGCCTCCCGCCTTCACCGGTCCCGACCTGGCCGCCTTCGAACGCGCCCGCACCGTCGTCGCCGCGGTCGTGCAGCCGACGCCGCTCGAGCACTCCCGCATCCTCGAGCAGCAGATCGGCTCGCCGGTCTGGCTCAAGTGCGAGAACCTGCAGCGCACCGGCTCGTACAAGATCCGCGGCGCGTACCACCGCATGTCGCGGCTCAGCGAGGAGGAGAAGGCGCGCGGCGTCGTCGCCGCCTCGGCCGGCAACCACGCCCAGGGCGTCGCGCTCGCCGCTCGCGAGCTCGGCATCAAGGCCACGATCTTCATGCCCATCGGCGTCGCCCTACCCAAGCTGCAGGCCACCCGGGGCTACGGCGCCGACGTGATCCTGCGCGGCCACACGGTGGAGGAGCCGTTGCGCGCGGCGGCCGAGTTCGCCGAGTCCACCGGCGCCGTCTTCATCCACCCCTTCGACCACCACGACGTGGTCGCCGGCCAGGGCACGCTCGGACTCGAGATCCTCGAGCAGGTGCCCGACCTCGACACCCTCGTGGTGCCGATCGGCGGCGGCGGCCTCATCTCCGGCGTCGCGAGCGCCGTGAAGCAGAAGGCCGCGATCCTCGGCCGCACCGTGCGCGTCATCGGCGTGCAGGCGGCCAACGCGCCCGCCTACGCCGTGAGCGTGGCCGCCGGGGCGCTCACGGAGGTGCCGGTGACGCCGACCATCGCGGACGGCATCGCCGTCAGCCGCCCCGGCGCGCTGAACTTCGCGATCGTGCAGGAGACGGTCGACGAGGTCGTCACCGTCAGCGACGACGACACCGCCCGCGCGCTGCTCATGCTGCTCGAGCGCGCCAAGCAGGTCGTGGAGCCGGCCGGCGCCGTGAGCGTCGCCGCGCTGCTGACCGGGCAGGTGCGGAACGCGGGCACGACCGTGGCGATCCTCAGCGGCGGCAACATCGATCCGCTCATGATGAACCGGGTGATCAGCCACGGGCTCGCCTCGACCGAGCGGTACCTCAAGCTGCGCATCCCGCTGCCCGACCGACCGGGTCAGCTCGCCCGCACCGCCCAGATCGTGGCCGAGGCGAACGCGAACGTGGTCGAGGTGCTGCACACCCGCCACGGCAACGGCCTGCAGATCAGCCAGGTCGAGCTGGAGCTGCACATCGAGACGCGCGGACCGGACCACGCGGACGAGGTGCTCGAGCACCTGCGCGCCGCCGGCTACGAGCCCCGACTCGACTTCTGACCGCGGGAACGACGGAGGGGGCGGGGGGGCGGGCGCGGGCCCGCCCCGCGGGGGGGGGGCCGGCGGGCGGGGGGGGGG
>JASCOA010000077.1 GCA_029959365.1 Microbacteriaceae bacterium PS02343
CCTCGCGGGAGTCGCGCGCGCGCGCGGCGCGGCCGCGGCGGGGCGCCTCACGGCGCGGGCGCTCGTCCCGGGCCGCCGGCACGCCGCGCTGCGCGGCGCCGCCGCGCACCTTCGCACGGCGCTTGTTCGCGTTCTCGGGCGTGCGCGCCAGCGTCAGCAGCTGGTTCATCTCGTGGCTGGTCAGCTCGCGGGTTCGGCCGAGCTTGAGAGTGCCCAGGTTCAGCGGGCCGAACTGGCGCCGCACGAGCTCGATCACGGGGTGGCCGACCTCCTCGAGCATGCGCCGCACGATGCGGTTGCGGCCCGAGTGCAGCACGACCTCGACCATGGTCGAGCCGCCCTGCACGCCGACGACGCGCGCGTCGTCCGCCTGGATCGGGCCGTCCTCGAGCTCGATGCCGCGCAGCAGCAGGCCGATGGTCGCCGCGGTCATCTCGCCGCGCACCTTGGCGAGGTAGGTCTTCTCCACGCCGAAGGACGGGTGCGAGAGCACCTGCGCGAGCTCGCCGTCGTTCGTCAGCAGCAGCAGTCCGCTGGTCTCGTAGTCGAGGCGGCCCACGTTGAAGAGCCGCTCCTCGAAGCGCTCGGTGTACTCGCTGAGGTCGGGGCGGCCGTGCTCGTCCTTGAGGGTGCTCACGACGCCGCGCGGCTTGTTGAGCATCAGGTAGCGGCGGCTGTTGTCGAGCTGCACGGCCACGCCGCCGACGGCGACGCGGTCGACGAGCGGGTCGATGCGGCGCCCGGGCTCGGTCACGAGCTCGCCGTTCACCGTCACACGACCCGCGGCGATGAGGTCCTCGCAGACGCGGCGGCTGGCGACGCCGGCGGCGGCCATCACCTTCTGCAGGCGCTCGCCGGTCGGCAGCCCCTCGCCATCCTCCGAGGAGCCCTCCGAGGCGTCGTCGGAGCCGCCCTGCGCGGCCTCCCACGCCTCGTACTCGGCGAGCTCCTCCTCCGTCAGGTCCTCCTCGTCGACGATCTCGAGGCCCTCGACGTCGTCATCCCCCTGGGGGTCTCCCGCGCGGTCGCGCTCCTCGATCGAGTCGAGGAACTCGATCTCGTCGTTCCGGTCGTCGTGCTCAGCGTTGCTCATCGAATCCTGCCGTTCCGTCGTCGAGCAGCGGCGACACCGGCGGCAGCTCGTCGAGCGAGTTGATGCCGAGGTGCACGAGCAGCTGCTCGGTGGTCCTGTAGTTGATCGCCCCGGTCTCGGGGTCGGTGTGGGCCTCGGTGATGAGGCCGCGTCCGAGCAGCGTGCGCACGACGGAATCGACGTTCACGGCGCGGATCTGCGCCACGCTGGCTCGGCTGATGGGTTGACGGTACGCGATCACCGCGAGGGTTTCGAGCGCCGCCTGCGACAGCTTGGTCGGATTCTGCGTCAGCACGAAATCGCCGACCACCTCGTCGTACTCCGCGCGGGCGTAGAAGCGCCAGCCTCCGCCCACCTCGCGCAGCTCGAAGCCGCGGCGCACCGAGCCCTCGGCGACGCCGTCGTAGTCCGCCACGAGGCGCTGCACGGCCGAGCGGATGGAGGCCACCGGCTTCGAGAGCGCCGTCGCCACCGCGACGAGGCTCTGCGGCTCGTCGGCGACGAAGAGGATCGCCTCGACGGCGCGGTCGAGGTCGAGGCTCGGCCCCTGCACCTCGACGAGGTCGTCGAGGGAGACGGTCGGCTCAGCGGTCATAATCGGCTCCCAGGCTGGCGAGGTTCTCGTCGGACCAGTGCTCGGCGGTCCAGGTCAGGGTCAGCTCGCCGAGCGGCTCGAGCTGCTCGAAGCTCAGCGCGGCGTGCCGGTAGAGCTCGAGCACGGCTATGAATCGGGCCACGATCACGCCGCGCAGCTCGGCGCCGACGATGAGCTCGCGGAAGGTCATGGGCGCGCCGCGGCGCAGCAGCGCCACGACGTGACCGGCCTGCTCGCGGATGCTCACGAGCGGAGCGTGCAGGTGGTCGAGGCCCACGGTCGGCAGCTCGCGCGGCGCCATCGCGAGCGCGGCGAGGGCGCCGAAGTCCTCCGCGCTCAGCGTCCACCTGAGCTCCGGCGTGCGGGCGCGGAAGCGCTCCTCGAGCCGCACGCTGCGCGCGTGCCGGGTCGTCTCCGCCGCGAAGCGGGTCTGGAACCACTCGGAGGCGAGCTTGAACGCGCGGTACTGCAGCAGGCGCGCGAAGAGCAGGTCACGGGCCTCGAGCAGCGCCACGTCCTCGGCGTCGACGAGCTCGCCCTGGGGCAGCAGCCCGACGATCTTGAGGTCGAGCAGCGTCGCCGCCACGACGAGGAACTCGCTCGCGCGGTCCATCTCCTGCGCCGTATCGAGGCCCTTGAGGTAGCCGATGAACTCGTCGGTCACGCGCGAGAGCGAGACCTCGGTGATGTCGAGCTCGTGCTTCGTGATGAGGGTGAGCAGCAGGTCGAAGGGCCCTTCGAAGCCCTCCAGCGTCACCGAGAACCCGGGCGCGGCGACCGCGCCCTCCGTGTCGAGCCCCGCGGGCTCAGGCGACCGCGCCACGCGCGATCAGCTCCCTCGCCATCTTGCGGTAGGCCTCGGCGGCCTGATGCGTGGGGGCGAAGCTCGTGATCGGGGCCGCGGCGACGGTCGCGTCGGGGAACTTGACCGTGCGCGAGATCACGCTCTCGAGCACGCGGTCGCCGAAGGCCTCGCGCACCCGGTCGTAGACCTCTCGCGAGTGCAGCGTGCGCGGGTCGTACATGGTGATGAGGATGCCGTCGAGGTTGATGGCCGGGTTCAGCCGGTCCTTCACCTTCTCGATCGTCTCGACGAGCAGCGCGACGCCGCGCAGCGCGAAGTACTCGGCCTCGAGCGGGATGAGCACACCGTGCGCCGCGGTGAGCGCGTTCACGGTGAGCAGCCCCAGCGACGGCTGGCAGTCGATCAGGATCACGTCGTAGTCCTCGCGCACGTCGCGCAGCACGCGGGCGAGGATCTGCTCGCGGGCGACCTCGTTGACGAGGTGCACCTCGGCGGCCGACAGGTCGATGTTCGCGGGGATCACGTCGAGGTTCGGCACCGAGGTGGTCTGGATCGCGCCGCGCACGTCCTTGCTGCCCCCGGAGAGCAGGTCGTAGATGGTGGGCACGTCGTGTGTCGGCACGCCGAGACCGGCGGAGAGCGCGCCCTGCGGGTCGAAGTCGATCGCCAGCACCTTGCGGCCGTACTCGGCGAGGGCCGCGCCGACGTTGATGCTCGTCGTGGTCTTGCCCACGCCGCCCTTCTGGTTGCACAGGGCGATGATCCTGGCCGGGCCGTGGGAACGCAGGGGCGCGGGCGCAGGGAACTCCGTCATCCCGTCAGTCTACCGAGGCGGCAGCGCCCGCCACTGCTCCGACTCGGCGGGCGCGCCGCTGCCGTCCAGACCGCCGTCGACCGGTCCGGTCAGCGGGTCGACGGCGCGGCGGAGCTGCGCACCGTCGCGCTCGACCCGGAAGCCCTCGCGGGCCCAGTACTCGAAGCCGCCGATCATCTCGCGCACCGGGTAGCCGAGCAGGCTGAATGCGAGCGCCGCCTTGGCGCCGCCGTTGCAGCCGGGGCTCCAGCAGTAGACGACGACGTTCGCACCGGCGGGGATGCGCTGGGCCGCCTCCGCCTCGATCCGCCGGGTGGGCAGATGGATCGCACCGGGCACGTGCCCCTGCGCCCAGGCCGCGTCGCTGCGCGAGTCGACCACGACGAAGTCGGCGCTGCCGGCGGCGATCGCGGTGGCGACGTCGGAGGGGTCGGTCTCGAAGGAGAGCTTGGCGCGGAAGAACTCGGTGGCGGTCGTCATGACCGCAGTCAATCCGCTCGGCGGCTCGGGTGAGCGGCGGAGTCCGCCGCGCGTCGTCGATCGGCTGCCAGCCACGGCGAGCGGATGCGGCCCGAGCGGCACGCGAGCGGGTGGTGGTCCCTGGGGCGGCGCTGGCTGGGTCCCCTCCAGATTCGCCGCCCCGGGACGTCCTCCCCGGTGAGTCGCGCGACGCCTCTGATTCGTCTGGTGCGCTTCCCTGCGAACGGTCGCGAACGACCGCACCCCTCTATATAACGCCACAACTGGGTCGATCGCCCCACTCGGAGCGCAACAATTTGCGCAGGTGAACCTCACTTGGCCCACAGCTGTCGTCGTGAAGCGCGTAACTCGACCCATCTCCCCCGAACTGGGGGAAGGTCAGCGCGCCCGGGGGTGAGCCGTGGTGTACATGTCGCGCAGCGCATCCGCCGTGACCAGCGTGTAGATCTGCGTGGTCGCGACGGAGGCGTGGCCCAGCAGCTCCTGCACGACCCGCACATCCGCCCCGCCCTCCAGCAGGTGCGTCGCGAAGCTGTGCCGCAGGGTGTGCGGCGAGAGCTCCACGTCGAGCTCGGCGCGCTCGGCGGCGCGCTGCAGCAGGTCCCAGACCCCCTGGCGGCTCAGCCGACCCCCGCGTGCGCCGAGGAACAGCGCCGGCGTGGCACGGCCCCTGGCCGAGAGCGCCGGGCGCCCGCGCACGAGGTAGGCGCCCACCGCCTCGCGCGCGTAGCGGCCGAGCGGCACCAGGCGCTGCTTCGAGCCCTTGCCGAGCAGCCGCAGCACCTCGGCCTCGTGCCCGTCCTCCCCCAGCAGGTCGTCGACGCCGAGACCGGTCGCCTCCGAGACGCGCGCGCCCGTGGCGTAGAGCAGCTCGATCACGGCGCGGTCGCGCAGCCGCACGGGGTCGTCGCCGGCGCAGGCGGCGATGAGCGCCTCGATCTGGTCGAGGGCGATCGGATGCGGCAGCCGGCTCGGCGGCTTCGGCGGCTTCGCGTCGTGGGCAGGGTCCACCGCGGTCACGCCCTCGTCCACGAGGAAGCGGTGCAGCCCGCGCACGGCGGAGAGCATGCGCGCGACGCTGGTCGCGCCCAGGCCGCGCTCGCGCAGCGCGCGCACGAAGGCCTGCACGTGCTCGGGCGTCGCCCGCGTCGCCGGCAGGCCGTCGAGGTGCTCGGCGTAGGCGAGCAGGTCGTGCCGGTAGGCGGCGAGGGTGTTGGCGCTGCGGCCGCGCTCGATCGCGAGATGCCGCAGGAAGCGCTCGGCGTCCCGGTCCAGGGCAGCGGGGGCGGCGTCCGCCACCGCTGCCGGGCCCGCGGGCTCGCCGCCCGCGGAGCCGGGCTCCGCGCTCATCGCGCCCCGCGCATCCGCTCGGCGCCGCGCATCGCGCTCAGCCCCGGTAGCGGGGGTGCCGGGTCCACGGCGCGTCGGCGGGGCCGAGCGAGGCCCAGCCCTTGGCGCGCGCGGCGAAGGCCGAGAGCACGGCGTGGCCGAGGATGCCGTTGGCCAGGCGGTGCGCGAGCACGCCGTCGACCGCCTCGTCGAGGCTCACCCACTCGGTGACGATGTCGGCCTCCTCCTCGCTGCGCGCGAAGGGGGCCGTGGCCGTGAGGCCGCGCGCCAGGTAGATGCGGATCGACTCGTTGCTGCCGCCCGGCGTCGTCTGGATCTCCGACAGCAGCGACCAGTCGGCGGCGGCCAGGTCGGCTTCCTCGGCCAGCTCGCGCTGCGCGCCGACCAGCGGATCCTCGCCCTCGATGTCGAGCAGCCCGGCCGGGATCTCCCAGTCGCGGGCGCCGATCGGGTGCCGGTACTGCTGGATCAGCAGCACGCGCTCCTCGTCGTCCATCGCGAGCACCGCGACGGCGCCCGTGTGGTCGACGTACTCGCGGATGATGAGGTGGTCGCCGTAGAGGAACTCGTCGCGACGGATGTCCCACACCTTGCCCGCGAAGACGACGTCGGAGTTGCCGACGGCGACGGGCGAGGGCTCGTCGCGGATCGGCTCAGCCACGCTCGACCTCGAACAGCCGCTCGGAGCGCTGGCGCTCGATGGCGGCCGCGACGAGGCCGCGGAAGAGCGGATGCGGGGCGTTGGGGCGCGAGCGCAGCTCCGGGTGCGCCTGGGTCGCCACGTAGAACGGGTGCACCTCGCGGGGCAGCTCGACGAACTCGACGAGACCGTGCTCGGCGTTGGTGCCGCTGACGACGAGGCCCGCCTCCTCGATCTGCTTGCGGTAGTGGTTGTTGACCTCGTAGCGGTGGCGGTGGCGCTCGCTGATCACCGGGGCGCCGTAGAGCTCCTCGACGATCGAGGCCGGCTTGAGCTTGGCCTCGAACAGTCCGAGGCGCATGGTGCCGCCCAGGTCGCCCTCGGCGATGATGTCGACCTGCTCGGCGATCGTCGCGATCACGGGGAACTCGGTCTCCGGGTCGAACTCGGTGCTGCTGGCGCCGTCGAGGCCCACCTCGTTGCGCGCGTACTCGATCACCATGCACTGCAGGCCGAGGCAGAGGCCGAGCACCGGGATGCCCTGCTTGCGGGCGTAGTGCAGCGCGCCGAGCTTGCCCTCGATGCCGCGCACGCCGAAGCCGCCGGGCACGCAGATGCCGTCGAGGTCGGCCAGGTGCTTGGCCGCGCCCTCCGCGGTCTCGGCGGTGTCGGAGGCGATCCAGCGGATGTTGACCTTGGTCGCCTGCGCGAAGCCGCCGGCCCGCAGGGCCTCGGTCACCGAGAGGTAGGCGTCGGGCAGGTCGATGTACTTGCCGACGAGTCCGATGGTCACCTCCTGCTCGGGCTCGTGCACGGCCTTGAGCACCGGGTTCCAGGCGGTCCAGTCGACCTCGCCGGCCTCGAGCTCGAGGGCGTCCATGATGTAGCGGTCGAGGCCCTGGCTGTGCAGCATCTCGGGGATGTCGTAGATGCTCGCGGCGTCGGTGGCGTTGACCACGCCGTCCTCGTCGACGTCGCACATGAGCGCGATCTTCCGCTTGTTCGACTCGCTGACGGGGCGGTCGCTGCGCAGCACGAGCGCGTCGGGCTGGATGCCGATCGAGCGCAGCTGGGCGACGGAGTGCTGCGTCGGCTTGGTCTTCTGCTCACCCGAGGCGTTCATGAAGGGTACGAGCGAGACGTGCGTGAAGAACACGTTCTTGCGGCCGAGCTCGTGGCGCACCTGGCGGGCCGACTCGATGAAGGGCTGGCTCTCGATGTCGCCGACCGTGCCGCCGATCTCGGTGATGATCACGTCGGGGGCGGTCTCGCCGTCCTCCGGGATCGCCTGCAGGCGCATCCGGCGCTTGATCTCGTCGGTGATGTGCGGGATCACCTGCACGGTGTCGCCGAGGTACTCGCCGCGGCGCTCCTTGGCGATCACCTGCGAGTAGATCTGGCCGGTGGTCACGTTGGCCGCCTGGCTGAGGTTGATGCCGAGGAAGCGCTCGTAGTGACCGATGTCGAGGTCGGTCTCGGCGCCGTCGTCGGTCACGAAGACCTCGCCGTGCTGGAACGGGTTCATCGTGCCCGGATCCACGTTCAGGTACGGGTCGAGCTTCTGCATGACGACCTTGAGGCCGCGCGCCGTGAGCAGGTTGCCCAGGCTGGCCGCCGTGAGGCCCTTGCCGAGCGACGAGACCACGCCCCCGGTCACGAAGATGTGCTTGGTGATCTTGTCCGTGCTCTGCTTATCCGCCACGGGCCTCCATCGTACCCTCACGACGAGCGGATGCGCTGCCTCCCCGAACGGGCCGGGCGCGTCCCCCGCCAGCGCGGGGATTCCGGCCGTCAGGCCGGGCACGCGCGACGCGTCAGACGGAGGCGCGCGCGGTGTCGATGAGCTCCTGCGCGTGGGTCAGCGCGCTCTCGGAGTCGCTGAGCCCCGAGAGCAGCCGCGCCATCTCGGCGAGGCGCGCATCGCCGCTCAGCTGCTCCACGCTGCTCGCGGTCACCGAGCCGTCGCTGTCCTTCGCCACCCGCAGGTGGTTCGTCGCGAAGGCGGCCACCTGGGCCAGATGGGTCACCACGATCACCTGCGCGTTCTCGGCGAGGCGCGCGAGGCGCCGGCCGATCTCGATGGCGCTGGCGCCGCCGACGCCCGAGTCCACCTCGTCGAAGACGAAGGTCGGCACGGGGTCGCTGCCGGCGATGACCACCTCGATCGCGAGCATCACCCGCGAGAGCTCGCCACCCGAGGCGCCCTTGCCGAGCGGGCGAGGCTCGCTGCCCGGGTGCGGCTGCAGCAGGATCGCGACGAGGTCGCGGCCGCTGCGGCCGAGCTCCTCGCGCTCCGTCACGTCCACGCTGAGGCGCGCCTGCGGCATCGCCAGCGCGGCGAGCTCCTCGGTGACGCGCTCGGCGAGCTGCTCGGCGGCCGCCGTGCGCAGCGCGGTGAGCCGGCCCGCGAGGTGCTGCGCCTCGTCCAGGTCGGACGCGACCGATGCGGTGAGCGCCTCGATCCGCTCGCCGTCGTTGTCGAGCTCCAGCAGGCGCCCGCTGCCCGTGCCCAGCAGGTCGATCACGTCCTGCAGGGTCGATCCGTGCTTGCGGATGAGGCCCGCCAGCAGCGCGCGGCGCGCCTGCAGGGACTCGAGCTCGCGCCCGCTGTCGCTGTCGAGGCCGGCGAGGTAGGTCGAGAGCTGCCCGGAGATGTCCGAGACGAGGTAGCCGGCCTCGCCGAGCGCCTCGGCGATGGGCTGCAGCGTGGCGTCGTGGGCGACGACCCGGTCGAGTTGGCGCCGGGCGCCCTCGATCGCGCTCAGCGCATCCTGCACCTCGTCGACGCCCTGCGAGGAGACGAGCTCCACGGCCTGGCTCGCGGCGAGGCGCAGCTCCTCGAGGTTGCCCAGGCGCTCGGTGCGCTCGGCGAGCTCGAGGTCCTCACCGGGCTGCGGATCGGCCTCCTCGATCTCGGCCAGGGCGACGCGCAGCTCCTCGGCCTCGCGGGCGCGGCGGTCCTGGTCGGCGACGAGCTCGTCGAGCTCGGCGCGGGAGCCCTGCCAGCGCGCGTGAACCGCCCGGTACTCGGCGAGCAGCGCGGTCAGCTCGGGGCCGGCGAAGCGGTCGAGCGCCTCGCGCTGGGCGGTCGCGGAGCGCAGCCGGATCTGCTCGGACTGACCGTGCACGACCACGAGCTGGTGCCCGATCTCGCCGAGCACGCTCACGGGGCTGGTGCGGCCGCCGACGTGGGCGCGGCTGCGGCCCTCCGCGGAGAGCGTGCGGCTGAGCAGCAGCGAGGCCCGGTCGCCCGCGAAGACGTCGAGGTCGCCGCCGGCGTCGCGCACGCGCTCGGCGACGGCGCCCTGCGCCGGCACCTCCCACTGGCCCTCCACGACGGCCTGCTTGCTGCCGAGGCGGATGGCGGCGCTGTCGGCCCGCTCGCCGAGCAGCAGTCCCAGCGCCGTGACGACCATGGTCTTGCCGGCGCCGGTCTCGCCGGTCAGCGCGGTGAAGCCCGGGCCGAGCGGCAGGGTGGCCTCGCCGATGACGCCGAGGTCGCGGATGGAGATCTCCTCGATCATGCGCCGGCCTCCTCGGTCTCGTTGACGGGCCCGCGCCAGCCGGTCACGGGCAGGTCGAACTTGCGCACCAGGCGGTCGGTGAACTCCCCCACCGCAAGGCGCGCGAGGCGCACGGGCAGCGGCGAGCGGCGCACCTCGACGCGGGCGCCGGGGCGCAGCTCGTGCGTGCGACGGCCGTCGCACCAGAGCACGCCGTGCCCGTCGGTGCGCCGCTGCACCTCCACGGCGAGCACGGAGTCGCGGCCCACGACGAGGGGGCGGGCGAAGAGCGCGTGCGGGCTGAGCGGCACGAAGAGCAGCGCCTCGACGGTCGGCCAGACGATCGGGCCGCCGGCGGAGAACGCGTAGGCGGTGGAGCCGGTGGGGGTGGCCATGACCACGCCGTCGGCGCCGAAGGTCGACAGGGGGTGCCCGTCGACCTCGATCACCAGCTCGAGCATCCGCTCGCGGCTGGCCTTCTCGACGGTCGCCTCGTTGAGCGCCCAGGTGCGGAAGACCTCCTGCTCGCCGTCGACGACCCGCACGTCGACGGTCATCCGCTCCTCCACCCGGTAGTCCCGGGCGAGGGCTCGGGCGATGGTCTCGGCGAGGCTGTCGCGCTCGGCCTCGGCGAGGAAGCCGACGTGGCCCAGGTTGACGCCGAGCAACGGCACCCGCGCCTCGCGCACGTGCTCGGCCGCGCGCAGGATCGTGCCGTCGCCGCCGAGCACGATCGCGAGCTCCAGGCCCTCGGCGCCCTGCTCCTCGAGCACGCCGACCGGGCCGATGTCGCCGGCCGCGGCACGGAGGTCCTCGTACTCGGAGCGCGGCAGCACCGGCTCGACGCCCGCGGTGCGCAGCTCCTGGATCGCCTGCAGGGCCGCGTCGATCGCGTCCTGACGACCGGTGTGCGAGACGAGCAGGATCCGGCGCGGGGAATCGGTGCTCTCGCTGGTCGCCACGGGCGCCGTCCTCTCGTCAGTCATCCACCCCACCGGGCGCTCGTCGGGTCCGTCGCACGGCATCGGGCGGTGCGGGACGAGCGGATGCGGGAGGTCGTCACGGGGCCGCGCACAGCTCGTGCACGCGGTCCCTCCATTCTGTCGGATCGGCGCCCTCGCCGGAGCGCAGACGCAGCAGGTACTCGTGGTTCCCAGCCCCTCCCAGGATCGGGGAGGGCAGGAGACCGGCCACCCGCAGGCCGGCGTCCCAGGCGCTCCAGAGCACCGCGGTCACGGCGTCCTCGCGCAGCGCGGGATCGCGCACGATGCCCTCGCGCACGCCGCCGCGACCCACCTCGAACTGCGGCTTCACGAGCACGACCCAGTCGGCGCCCTCGCCGACGGTCTCGGCGGCCGCCGGCAGCACGTGGCTCAGCGAGATGAAGGAGAGGTCCGCGACCACGACCCCGGGGCGCACGGCCCGGCCCACCGCGCCGTCGAGCGCCTCGCGGCTGAGGTTGCGGGCGTTGAAGCCCTCGACCACGTCGACCCGCTGATCCGCTCTGATGCTCGGGGCCAGCTGCCCGTGCCCCACGTCGAGCGCCACGACGCGGCTCGCTCCGCGCTCGAGCAGCACCTGCGTGAAGCCGCCGGTCGAGGCGCCGAGGTCGAGCGCCTCGCGGCCCTCGACGACGAGGTCGTCCCAGGCCTCGAGCGCCGCGAGCAGCTTGTAGGCCGCGCGGCCGACGTAGCCGTCGAGCTCTCGCACGACGACGTCCTGCAGCACGCTCACCTTCGTCGAGGCCTTCACGACCGGCCGGCCGTCGAGCGTGACGAGACCGCGCTCGAGCAGCTGCGCTGCGTGGCTGCGCGATCGGGCGAAGCCCCGTTCGACGAGGACGGCATCGAGTCGGGTGGAGTGCATCCGTCCACGATAGGGGCGTGTCCCTCCCCCAGCGGATGCCGGACCGGCAGGATGGCCCCATGTTCACCGCCCGCGCACCCGGACCGTCCTTCGAGCTGCCGGCTCCGCTCGTCGCACTGCTCGAGGGCCGGACGGCGGAGCCGGTCTGGCTCAACGCGCTCGACGGCGTCACGGTGCGGCTGCCGCAGGAGGGCGCCTTCCTCAAGTGGCAGCCGCCGGGCTCGCGGCTGCCGCCGCTCGTCCACGAGGAGGAGCGCCTGCGCTGGGCCGCCGCCGAGCTCGCGACCGCCGGGCGCGTCGACGGGGTCGCAGTACCGCGCGTGCTCGAGCACGGGCACGACGAGCGCGGCGAGTGGCTGCTCACCGCGGCCCTGCCCGGTCGCAGCGCCGTGGACCCGCACTGGATCGAGCGGCCGGAGCTCGCGGTGCCCGGCATCGGCCGCGCGCTGCGCCGACTGCACGAGGCCTTCGACCCGGAGCGCTGCCCCTACGACTGGTCGGTCGAGCATCGGCTGCTGGCCGCCCCCTTCGGCACCGAGCCGCTCGACGAGGCGCCCCCGATCGACCGGCTCGTCGTCTGCCAGGGCGACGCCTGCGCGCCGAACACCCTGCTCGACGACGACGGCGTCGGCATCGGGCACGTCGACCTCGGCATGCTCGGCGTCGCCGACCGCTGGGCCGATCTCGCCGTGGCGGCGCTCAGCACCGAGTGGAACTACGGGCCGGGCTGGCAGCGCGCCCTCGTCGAGGCCTACGGCGTCGACTGGGACGAGCCGCGCATCCGCTACTACCAGGCGCTCTGGAACGCCGAGTAGCGCTACCGCCCCTCGAGCTCCCGCTGCAGCTCGTCGTGCAGCTGCGCGAAGGCCGCGGCACGCTCGTCGAGCGGGCGCTCCTCGATCAGGCGCACGCGCGACACGAGCGCATCGTCGCCGTCGGCTGCCGTGCCCGGCGCATCCGCTCGCTCATCGCTCATGCCGCCACCGTACTCAGCTGTAGAGGCCCTCGGCCACGTCGAGGCCGTAGATCTGCAGCCCGGACTCCCAGATCGCCGCCGCGCCGGCGCGCAGCAGGTCGGTCCGGTCGTCGCCGGCCTCCACGATGCTGAGCACGTGACCGGCCAGGCGCACGGTCGCGCCGCGCACGGTGATGGTGTGCGCGCCGTCGCGACCGACGGTGCGCTCGGTCACCGGGTACGGCTCGTGCAGCTCGCGCAGGTCGCCGAGGATGAACGTCGGGCGCTCGTCCTCCTTGGCCGCGAGCACCTGCTTGGCCTGGTCGATGCCGGTCAGCACCAGCGCCGAGGGGATGCCCGCCCGGCGCGCACCGAGGATGTCGGTGTCGAGGCGGTCGCCGATGAACAGCGCGTCGCGCGTGCCGAAGCGCTCGAAGGCGGCCTCGAAGATCGGCACCTCCGGCTTGCCCGCGAAGACGGGCAGGCGCGCCACGGCGCTGTGCACCGCGGCGACGAGGGTGCCGTTGCCCGGCGCGATGCCCCGGGCCTGCGGGATCGACCAGTCGGTGTTCGTCGCCACCCACGGGATGCCCGTGTGCAGCGCGTAGGAGGCTTCGGCCAGCTGCTCCCAGCCCACGGAGGGATGGAAGCCCTGCACGACCGCGTCGGGCCCGCCGTCGGCCGAGCGGGTCACCCGGAACCCGGCCTTCTCGAGCTCGTCGACCAGCCCTTCGCCGCCGACCACGAAGATCAGCGAGCCCGCCGGCACGATGCCGAGCAGCAGCTTCACGGCGGCCTGCGGCGAGGTCACGACATCGTCGGCAGTCACCGGCAGGCCGAAGCCCGACAGGTGCTCGGCGACCGAGGCCGCCGTGCGCGCGGCGTTGTTCGTGATGTACGCGACGCGATGCGTCTCACCCGAGCGGATGAGGGCATCCACCGCGTGCGGGATCGCCCCCGGCCCCTTGTAGACGACCCCGTCGAGGTCGGCCATGACCAGGGAGACGCCGTCGAGCGGCGTCGCGGTCGGCTCAGTCACCCTCGCGCTCCGACTCCACCACGGCATCCGCTTCGCCCTCCCCGGTCGTCTCGGCGGCGGCCTCGGCCGCCTTCGTCGTCCGCGGCTTGGTGACGCGCTTCACGGGCGCCTCGGCGGCAGCTCCAGCGGCGTCCTCGGTCGGAGCCGCTGCGGCCTTCCGGGTGGCGCGCCGCTTCGGAGCCGCGACAGCGTTCTCCTCGACGACGACGTCCTCGGACGCCGCAGCCTTCTTCGCTGCGCGCCGCTTCGGGGCCGCCGCAGCGACCTCCTCGGCAGTGCCGTCGGTGACGACGTCCTCCGCAGCGGCGTTCTCGACGGCAGCGCTCTCGACGGCCGGAGCCGCCTTCTTCGCGGTCCGCTTCTTCGGTGCGGCGGGAGCGGACTCCGCGGCGTCCTCAGCAGCGCTGCCCTCAGCGGGCTCCGCAGCGGCCTTCTTCGGCGCACGACGTTTCGGGGCCACGGGCGCTTCGGCGACCGTGACGTCCTCCGCGGGCGCGCTCGCTTCGGAGCTCTCAACGTCGATTGCGCCAGCACCGGCGTCGACGTCGGTCGCAGCGGCACCGGCGTCAGCGTCAGCGTCGATCGCCGCAGCGGCGTCGGCGTCGGTCGCCGTGTCGCCGTGCTGCGAGCCAGCGAGAGCCTTCGCGACGATCTCATCGAGGGCATCGGGCTGCGCATCCTCAGCGAGCAGCTGCTCGACCTCGGTGCGGACGTCGTCCTCGAAGCTCAGCGGGCTGGGATCGGCGTGGGCCACAGCGGCCTCGACGACCGCGGCGGACTCGTCGCCGGCAGGCTCGTCGTCCTCACCGAGCTCGAGCTCCGCGGCGTCGTCATCGGTCGCGGAGTCATCGTCGTCCGACTCGTCGTCGTTCGAGCCATCGAAGCCGTGCTCCTCACCGAAGTCCTCGTCCTCGATCCGCACACCGGTCTCCGCGTCGAGCAGCTCCGCGTCCTCGTCGTCGATCTGCACGTCGATGATCTCGATCGTCTCGTCGCCGACCTCGTCCTGCAGCGCACGGGCGGCGCGATCGGCGAGAGCGATCCAGCGCTCGGCGTCGGCGTCGCGTCCGAGCTCCTCGAGCACGGTCGCGTACGCGCCGAACAGCGCCGGGCTCCAACTGAAGGCGCGCTCGGGGTCGAGCTGCGGGATCTCGAGCTCCGCGAGGGCGAGCTCCGGCTGCTCCTGATCGAGTCGCGCACCGGACATGGCGATCGCCAGCTCGACGCGCGTCGGCACGGTCAGCTCCTCGCGGTCGACCGAGCGGCCGAGTTCGAGCGCCCGGTCGGGCCGCTCCAGGCCGCGCTCGCTGTCGACCATGAGCGGCAGCTGCTCGTTGCTGCCGGAGATGCGCCGGAAGGTGCGCAGCTCGCGCAGCGCGAGGGAGTAGTCGCCGATGGCGTACGCGGTGATCGCGAGCGTCTCACGCACCACGGCGATGCGGCCTGCGCGACGAGCGGCCGAGATCGCGTGGCGGTGAGCCAGCTCGGGGTCCTCCTCGATGTGGCGCGCGGTGAGCACCAGGTGCTTCGCCACCTCATCGGCGTTGTCCTTGCTCAACGTCTTCAGCTCGAGACGAGCCGCCTTGTCCAGGTGCCGCGCCTCGACGTCCGACGGCACGAAGGGGTCGTCGTGCTGTGCGCGCACCGACCGCGTGTTGAAGGGGTCCCGGTCCTCGACCTCGCGCTCGACGCCGCCACGGTAGGGACGGGCATCGCCGCCACGACCGGGAGCGGAGCGACGGTCGCCGCCGTCGCGGAAGCCGCCGCGGTCGTCGCCGTCGCGGCGCTGGCCGTAGCCGCCCTCACGGCGGTCGCCTCCGGTGAAGGGACGGCGCTCCCCATCGCGCGACGGGCGCGAAGCACCGTCGCTGCGGCCGCCGCCGTTGTAGGGACGCCGCTCGCCATCGCCCTGGGGACGGAAGCCGCCCTCACGACGATCGCCGCCTCCGTCACGACGGTCGCCACTGTTGTAGGGGCGTCGTTCTCCATCGCCCTGCGGACGGAAGCCGCCTTCGCGGCGAGGTACGCGGTCGTCGCCGTCGCGGCGCTGGCCGTAGCCGCCCTCACGGCGGTCGCCGCCGTTGAACGGACGACGCTCACCATCGCGCGGCGGACGCGAGCCACCGTCACGGCGCTCTCCGCCGTTGTACGGGCGGCGGTCGCCATCGCCCTGCGACCGGAAGCCGCCCTCGCGACGCGGGCCGGAGTCGTTGCCGCGGTACGGGCGACGCTCGCTGTCGTTCTGGGAACGCGAACCGCCTTCACGGCGGTCTCCGCCGTTGTACGGACGGCGCTCGCCATCGCCCTGCGACCGGAAGCCGCCCTCGCGGCGGGGACCGCGATCGTCGCCGTCGCGGCGCTGACCGTAACCGCCGTCACGACGCTCGCCGCCGTTGAAGGGCGGACGCGAGCCGCTGTCGCGGCGGTCTCCCCCGTTGTACGGACGGCGCTCACCATCAGCCTGCGGGCGGAAGCCGCCGTCGCGACGGGGCCCGCCGTCACGCGAACCGCCGAAGCCGCCCTCACGACGCGGACCGGAGTCGTTGCTACGGAAGGGACGGCGCTCACCATCACCCTGCGGCCGGAAACCGCCCTCACGGCGCGGACCGCGGTCGTCTCCGTCACGGCGCTGGCCGTAACCACCCTCACGGCGATCGCCGCCGTTGAAGGGAGGACGCGAGCCGCCGTCGCGACGAGCGTCGCCGCTGAACGGCGGACGGGAACCACCTTCACGCCGGTCGCCGTTGTAAGGGCGGCGCTCGCCATCCCCCTGCGGACGGAAACCGCCATCACGTCGCGGGCCGCTGTCGCGGGAAGCGCCGAAGCCGCCCTCGCGGCGCGGACCGGAGTCGTTGCCGCGGTACGGACGACGCTCGCCGTCACCCTGCGGACGGAAGCCACCCTCGCGGCGGGGACCGGCGTCGCCGTCACGCCGCGGCTGGTAGCCGCCTTCACGGCGGTCGCCGCCGTTGAAGGGGCGACGGTCACCGTCGCGCGGAGCACCGCGACGCGGACCGGTATGGTCATCGCGCCGGTTGTCGGGCTTTCGCGCAGGGCGACCCTCACGCGGGTCATTCGAGCCGTTAGCGTCGCTCACGGTGACTTCCTCTCTGCGTCCCTGAAGGACGGTTAAACGCAAAATGGCCACCCATTGCTGGGTGGCCATTTCACAAAAGAAGTCCGGCGGTGTCCTACTCTCCCACAGGGTCCCCCCTGCAGTACCATCGGCGCTGCGAGTCTTAGCTTCCGGGTTCGGAATGTAACCGGGCGTTTCCCTCGCGCTATGGCCGCCGAAACACTA
>JASCOA010000078.1 GCA_029959365.1 Microbacteriaceae bacterium PS02343
CGCGCGAGGGGTGCCGGCCCACCTGATGGCCCCACCCGGCGCGCTGGGCGCGGGCGGCGGGGGCGCGCGCGCGCGCCTCGGCGACCTGACCGGTGTGCAGCTGCAGCAGCGCGAGCCCGAACGACCAGGTTCCGGAGAACTCGTCGGTCGGGCCGGCGGTGCGCGCCCGCAGCAGCGCGACGGCGTCGTCGAAGCCGCCGTCGAAGGCCGTGGCGAAGGCCTCGCCGAAGTCGAAGAGGTCGCCGGCGTGCCGCACGATCGGGAGGGCCGCGTCGACGTGCGGTCGACCGGCGCCGGCGGCGGCGCGGATCCCGGGGACGTCCCCCGCGACGATCGCCCGGGCCAGGTCGTAGAGGTGGCCGTCGACGAGCGCGCCGGCCACCTCGGCGGCGGACGCGCCGAGGCCTGCCGAGGCCGGACGGCTCTCGGGCTGCTCACCGATGAGCAGCTGCCACTTGGCGGTGTTCGTGACGAGGTAGGCGCGCGCATCCTCGTCGACGAGGCGGTCGAGCCCCTCCTGGGCGATCGCGGTCGCGCGCCGGTGGTCGTGCCGGCGCACCGCCCAGTGCGAGCTGGCGCGCGATACGGCGAGCGCGACGCCGGCGTCGTCGGTGGCCGCTGCGACCGCGTCCTCGAATGCGGCGTCGGACTCGTCGAGACGACCGAGCAGCCACAACGACTCGCCGCGCAGCACGATCGCCTCGAGCGGACGCGTCTCACCGCGTTCGATCGCCAGCGCGTCGGCTCGCGCGGCGAGGCGCACCGCGAGCTCGTGACGGCCGCGCCAGGTCGCCGCGCCCGCCGCCCACGCGATCTCGGCGGTCGCCGACGGCTCCGTGGTCTCGGCCAGCAGCGCGGCCACGGCGAAGCGGTCGTCCTCGCTGCGCGAGCCGGCCAGCAGCGCCGCCGCGCGGATCCGCTGGGTCTCCAGGAGCGGCGCAGGCATGCTCCGTACGACGGCCTCGCCGACGAGCGGATGCGCCAGCTGCGCGCGCGACTCGTGCAGTCGCACCAGCCCCATCCCGTGCAGGCGCAGCACGGCGGTGCCGTCGAGCGCGCCGATCGGGGCCGAGTCGAGCAGCGCGCAGAGCTGCAGCGCGTCGAGCGCGGCGTCCGGGAGATCGGCCAGCCACTGGTCGACGAGCGCGGCGATGCGCGGCGGCAGCGGCGGCGCCTCGACGACCGTGCCGCGGGGGCCCGGGCGCAGCCCGCCCGTGCTCCGCGCCGCGTCGAGCAGCAGCGCGAGGAACAGCGGATTGCCCGCGCTGCGAGCGAGCAGCGCGCTCCGGCTCTCCGGCGCGACGTGCCCGCCCAGCCGATGCTCGAGCAGAGCGCCGGCCTCGCCGTCATCCAGAGAACGCACGTCCAGGCGCTCGGTGATCCCGCTCTCCTCCCACCCGTCCAGGGGGGTGGGCAGGCGGGAGGCGTCCCTGACGGTGAGTAGGCAGCGCACGCCGTAGGCCCGCACCAGTTGATGGACGGCAGCGGCGGAGAGCGGATCGAGGTGCGCCGCGTCGTCGATGACGAGCACGGTGCCCGGACCGCTGCGGCCGATCCGTGCGAGGAGCCGCTGCAGGATCAGGTCGCCGGCGGTCTCGCCGCCGTCGGCCGGCAGCAGCGGGATGAGGGCGCCGAACGGCACCGTCGCGAAGGCCGGCAGGGCCGTGACCTCGAGCACCTCGACGCCCTCGCCGCGCAGTCGCTCGGCGATGGCCTGCGCGAGCGCGCTCTTGCCGGAGCCGGGCGGACCCTGGATGGTCCAGGCGCCGCGGCGGCGCGCGAGCACCTGCTCGGCGATGCGTCCGGCGTCGGAGGAGGGCATGGCGACCAGTATGCGCGAGAGTAGGTGGAGACCACCTAGTTGCCGACGGAACGGCTCAAGTCAATATTCTCTCTGTGCTCTCCAAGGGAATCTCCGCCTCCGTCCGTGCTGCCGCGCTCGGCTGGTGGCGCGTCGTCGCCGTGCAGGTGCTGCTCACCGCCGCCGTCGTCGCCGTGCTCGTCATCGCCGGTTCCCTGCTGCTGACCAGCGCTGACGGCCTCGCAGTCTGGCTCACCGCCGTGCCCGAGCTGATGGCGGGGCGGATGACCGGTGTCGCGAGCGGCGTGGTGGCCGGCGTCGTCGTGCTCTCCGCGCTGCCGCTGCTCGCGGCCTCCGGGGCGACCGTGGTCGTCGCGGACCGCTCCTTCGCGCGTGCGCGCCCGAGCATCGCACGGGCCCTCGGCGCCGGGGTGCGCTCCACGGCCCGGGTGCTGCTCGCCGTGGCGATCGCTGCAGCGGCCGTGCTCGCCGCCGCCGCCCTGGCGCCGGTGCTGAGCGCCATCGGCCTGCTCGGACTCCTCGTGACCGCCGCACGGCGTCTGCTCCGCCGCTGGCGCCCGACGGCGTGGTCCCGCTGGCCGGCTCCGCGGTTCTGGATCGTGCTCGCCGTACCCTTCGGCGCGCTCTGGTGGGTCGCGGCGCCCGCGGTGCTCGTCCTGCCCGCGGCGGTGCTCGAGCGCGCCTGGCCGGCGCTCGCCATCCGATCGGCGCTCACCGCGGCGGCCGCAGGACGCTGGCGGGTGCTCGTCGGCGCGCTGGCCGCGATCGTCGTCGCGTTCGCGCTCGCCTACGGGGCCTTCGCGCTCGGTGCTGCGATCGGCGGTGACGCCGTGGCGACGACGCTCGCGTTCGCCGCACAGCTCGTCGTCATGCCGCTGCCGCTCGTGGTCGCGACCGCGCTGTACCGCCGCGCCGCCGGCTCGACCGGCCGGCTCACGGCCCAGGCTCCGGCGCCGTCGCGCGCGCCGCGCCGCGCCGCCGTGGGCGCGAGGGCGGCCGCCGTGGCGATCGCCGTAGCCCTCATCGCTCCGCTCGGCGTCGTCGCCTCGGCCCAGTCCGCTGCAGCGGTGGAGGCCGACGCCGCCGGGCAGACCGGCGTCATCCTGGTGACCTCCTCCGTCGACACCGTCGAGCGGACCGCGCTCGACGCCCAGCGCAGCAGTTGCCTCGAGGGCGGGGCCGACTGCACCCTGCGCGCGGCGCTCGACCTCGCCGAGGAGGGCGCCGTGCTCGGCCTGCCGTCCGCGCGCATCCGCATCCAGGACGCTCCGACCATCGCCCTCGTCGCGCCCCTGGAGTTCCGGCCCGACGAGCGGGTCGGCACCGGCACCGGCGGCGAGGAGCCTCCGACCGAGGAGAAACCGGGCGGAGAGGAGCAGCCGTCTGAGGAGCAGCCGTCTGAGGAGCAGCCGTCTGAGGAGCTGCCTTCGCAGGAGCAGCCGTCTGAGGAGCAGCCGTCTGAGGAGCTGCCTTCGCAGGAGCAGCCGTCTGAGGAGCAGCCCTCCGAGGAGACGCCCTCCGAGGAGACGCCCGTCGATCCGGTCCCCTCGCTGCTGACCGACGGCGTGCTGAGCATCGACGGCGGGGGCGCCGTGCTCGACGGGCGCGACGCGACGCAGATCCTCATCGCGGTCAGCGACCGCTGGAACGTGGTGCTGAACGACCTGGTGCTCCGAGACGGCTTCACGCCCGCGCAGGGCGGCGCCTACGTGGGCGGCGTCGACCTCACCACCATCACGGGCACCGTGTTCGAAGGCAACACCTCGGGCCAGGGCGGCGGCGCGATCGTCGCCCGCAGCCTGCGCATCTCCGCCAGCTCCTTCATCGACAACCAGGCGACGCACTGGAGCGAGACCGTCTACGGCGGCGCCATCCGCTCGGCGGGCACCGTCGAGGCGGTCAACACGACCTTCCTGCGCAGCGCGATCGGCGACGTCGGGGCCCGTACCCGCGGCCAGGGCAGCGACATCTCAGCCGACGGGGGCATGTCCATCGTCAACAGCAGCTTCGTCGACTTCGAGGGCGGCTCGCTGCGCAGCGGCGCACCCGCGACGGTGCGCAACTCGCTGTTCACCACCGCGACGGCAGGCAGCGGGTTCTTCTGCGTCGGGCCCTTCACCGGTTCCACGAACGCCGCGATCGGCGGGGAGAACTCCTGCGGCGGGTCCGGCGAGCACCGCGACGTGCCGCGCATCGTGGGCGCGCTGGACCGCTCGGGCCCCGTGCCGGTGCTGCCGCTCGCGCCCTACGCGAGCGCCGCGATCGAGGCGGGCGCCGACTGCCCGGCGGTGGATGCCCGCGGTGCAGCCCGCGGCGCCGAGGGCTGCGACCTCGGCGCCGTCGAGTTCGACGGCACCACCACGGTCACCGTCTCCGCGCAGGCCGACCCCGCGATCCACGGACGTGTGCGGCTGCGCGCCTCCGTCGCCTCCGGCCAGGGTGCGCTGCTCGTCGGAGCGGTGATCTTCACGGTCGACGGCGTCGCATCGGCCCCAGTGCTGCTCGACGACCCGAACGACCCGATCGACGACACCTCCGTGGCCGAGCTGGTCGTCTCCGACCTCGCCGGCGAGGTCGAGTACTCCGCAGCCTTCACCGGCCGCTCGCCGTGGTCGCCGAGCACCTCCGCCACCGCGACCCACGTCGTCTCCGAGACCACGGCCGTCGCCGTGCGACTGCTCTGCGGCGGCCTGCCCGGCACCGCGGACGGGAGCGCGGCCGCCTGCCAGACGGCCGCCGGCTGGCGGATCGGCGACGGGGACACGCTGCCCGTGCGCGTCGAGGTCGACCACGAGGGACCCGGCACCGTGACCATCAGCCGCGACGAGGCCGGCCGCGCGGGCGGCGCCGGTCCCGGCGCCGGCGACGACGGCCCCGCACTGCGCGCGCGCGGCGGCGCCGAGCGCGGCGCCGGGGAGGTCGAGCTCACGGCCCGCTACGTGAGCGACGACCGCGCCTACCGCGGCCGCACCGCCTCGCCGGCGCTGCTCACCGTGCTGCGGTCGAGCACCGTCACGGTGACGCCGCGAGCGGGCAGCGCCGTGTACGGCGACGATGCCGCCGGCCTCGTCGACGTCGTCGTCACGGGGGCCGGCGCGACGCCGACCGGCACCGTGCTCACCTTCGGGCGCAGCGCCGCCCTGGTCGACGGCCGCGCCGTCCTCGATCTCAGCACCCTGACGCCCGGCGCCGAGCGGGCCAGCGTCTCCTACAGCGGCGACGCCGCGTACGCCCCGGCCGTCTCCGCCCCGGTGCCCTTCGAGACGACGCAGGCGTCGAGCACGGTCGAGATCACGGGCATCTCCCCGTCCGCGCCCGGCGCGGGCCAGGCCTTCACCGTGACCGCGACGGTGCGCACCGGCGCTCCGAGCACCGCCGACGCGCAGAGCGCGGTGAGCCTGCTCATCGACGGCGAGGAGCCTGCCGGCGTCCGCGCGACGTACTCGCGCGGTGCCGACGACGGCCTGGTGGTCGTGGAGCTCTCGGTGCCGTCGGGGATCGGCCGCACCGGTGCGCATCCGCTGCAGGCCGTGCTCGACGGCACGGCGGGGATCGCGGGCTCGAGCTCCGATCCGAGCGGATCCGTCACCATCGGCAGGGCGGCGACCTCGACCACCGTCAGCGCGTCGACCGATCGCGTCGGCTGGGGCAGCTCCGTGACGCTCTCGGCCACGGTGACCGCCGACAGCACCATCGCGCCGGACGGCTCGATGGTCTTCACCGCGGACGGCCGCGACCTGGGCTCGGTGTCGCTGGCCGGCTGCCCGGTCGGGGAGTGCACCGCGACCCTCTCCGTCGACGCGCGCGAGCTCGGCATCGGCACCGTCGCTGTCGGAGCCCGTTACACCGGCACGGCCGCGCTCGCCGGATCGATCGCGCCGCAGGTCTCCATCGCGGTCGACCCGGCCGCTCCGACCCTGCGCATGACCTCCCCGACGACGCTCGGCTTCCACCAGGCCACGACCCTCGGGATCGAGCTGGCGGCCGGTCGTCTCCGCCCGGACTCGGCGCAGGTGGTCGTGACCGCTGTGCCCGCCTCCGGCGACCCCGTCGCGATCGGCACCGCGCAGCTCTCCGACGGGTCGGGCGCACTCCTCCTCGATCGCGCCGTCCTCGCTCCGGGGGAGTGGACCCTGCGCGCGAGCTTCAGCGGCCAGCCGGGCTTCACGGCGGTCTCGACCGAGACGTCGCTGACCGTGACGGCTGCCCCCACGGAGATCCTGCTCTCGAGCATCGCCGCCAGCGTGCCGTACGGCACCGCGGTGCCGCTCGAGGTCGAGGTGCGCACCGAGGGGCTCATCGTGCCGCCCGAGGGCGAGGTCGTACTGCGCTGGCTCGGCCGCGAGGTCGGCCGAGCGACGCTGACCGACGACCACGGCACGGCGTTCACCGGCGTGCGGCGCGCGACCGTGGTCGCCACCTTCGGCGGCGACGGACTCGTCCCCGGCGAGGCGGCGCTCACCGCCGACTTCATCGGCGCCCCCGGTTTCGAGGACGCGAGCCACTGGGATCAGCCGCGGGAGCAGTGGCGCCGGGTGACCGTCGCGCCGTTGCGGGCGCAGACTGAGATCAGCGCCACCGGCGTGCTCGGCGGCGCCCTCGGCGCCGTCGCGACCGTCGACATCCCCGGGGCGGTCGACGGCATCGCCGCCGTCGGCACCGTGCTCTTCGTCGTCGAGCGGCCCGACGGCACCCGGATCGAGACCGACCGCGACGTGCGGCTGCGCGACGGCCGCGCCGACCTCGCCGATGCCTTCGTGCAGCCCGTCGTCCTCGACGCGGCGGGCTCGTGGACCGTGCGAGCCACCTTCCACGCCGACGGTGCGGACCGCCGCTACGTCTCGGAGGACCCGGAGCGCACCGGCATCGCGGTCGCGCGGGTCGACCCGCGGGCGGCCGCCATCACGGTGCAGGCCCCCGACAGCGCCGAGGACCGCGTGGCGTTCGACGTCGCGGTGACCGTGGACACGATCCGCGCATCCGTGGGCACCGTGCGCGTGCTCGACGCCGCCTCCGGGGTGCAGGTCGGCGCGCCCGTCGCCCTGCGCGACCGCGCGGCGACCGTGTCGGTGCTGCTGCCGTCGTCGAGCAGTCTCGGCACGCGATCGCTCGTCGTCGAGTACTCCGGCGACGCCGGTCTGCTCGCGACCGCCTCGTCGGTCTTCGAGGTCGAGCTCCTGCCCACCCGCGTCGCGCTCAGACTGCTCGACCCGCAGGTGCCCGGCTTCGTCGGCGGCACCGTGCGCTACGCCGCGAGCGTCTCCACCGTGCTCGGAGCCCCCGCCGGCGAGGTGCGCTTCTCGCGCGACGGCTTCCGCTTCGCCAGCGCGCCCGTGGACGAGGACGGCTGGGCCCGGGTCGCCCTCGGCGTCGACGCGGCCTGGACCGGCGCCGTCACGGCCGAGTTCGTGCCGGAGAGCGACCGTGTCGCCAGCTCGTCGGCGACGATCCAGCACACCTGGGTCACCACGGCGTCCGCCGCCGCCCTGACCCCGCCAACCACCGCCGTCGTCAACCAGCGCGCGACGGTGCAGGTGGCCATCGCCGCCGACGAACCGAGGCTCGGCATCCTCCCGGTCGACCAAGGACCCGGCCGCGCGCCCACGGGTGTCGTCCGCGTGCTCGACGCCGCTGGCGGCGTCCTCTGCACGCTGCAGCTGCAGGAGGGAGCCTCGGCGGCCGAGCGCAGCACCGCGAGCTGCGAGACGACCTTCCGCGCGCCGGGGGTCCAGGCCCTGCGCCTCGCCTACGACGGCGACGACCGCTACCGCTCGTCGACCGCCGAGCGCGTCGTCGTCGTCGGCTCCGGCACCCCCTCCGTCGAGCTGCTGCTGCCCAGCGGCTCCGACTGGAACGGCCTCTCGACGATCCCCGTGGGCTGGAGCGTGACCGGCCCCTCGAGCGGATCGGTCAGCGTGCTGCTCGCCGGCGAGACCGTCTGCACCTCCTCGGCCCTGGCCGGTCGCTGCGAGGTGCGCGTGCCCGCCTCCGCGCAGCGCGGCACAGCCACGACGCTCGAGCTCCGCTACAGCGACCCCTCCAACGCCTGGAAGCCCGCGAGCACGCAGCGCACCGGTTCGGTGCGCACCTGCGTGCCCTTCGTGCAGCCCTCGGTCACGCCGTTCGCCGGATCGGCCACGGTTGCGCTCTCCGCACCGGACTGCGGCGCCGGAGCCGGCTACCTCGAGGGCTCCGAGGTGTTCGTGACGGCGCAGCCCGCCCCGGGCTTCACGATCAGCGGCATCAACGACGGCGCTTGGCTCGACGGGCGCGACGGCGGCGCACCGCGCAGCACCGCGCTGCCCGTGGCCCGCTTCGTCGACGGCGCCCTGCTGCCGATGCGCGTGGTCGTCCACACCGAGCGAGCCTGCGTGCCCGTGACCATCATCGGTCTGGGTCTGACGGGCGGTGCCGACCTCAACCTGCTGCAGTGGCCCTCGGCCGGCGAGTGCGCCGCGCCGAAGTGGGACGGCTCGCGCTGGAGCGCTTCGTTCCGGGTCGGCACCGAGGTGGCGATGTCCTACGACGCCGGCAAGCTGCCCGCCCACATGGCGTTCGCCGGCTGGGACGACGTCGCCGACGCGTCCCGCTTCGCCCAGCGGACGAGCTTCACCGTCACCCCCGAGACCACCCGGATCGCCGCCCGGTTCTCGCCCGTCTGCTACACCGGCTCGGTGCTCGCCACCCAGCCGCGCGGCGGCACCCTCACGGTGAACGAGCCCGCCCGCAACTGCACGGACCCGACGGATGGCAGCACCGGCTGGACCCACGGCACCACGGTGACCGGCCAGCTCGTCGACGACCCGGCCTCGCGGCGGACCTTCTTCCAGTCGTGGACGACGGGCCGCACCGTGGTCGGCAACGTGCGGACCGTGACCGACGCGGCCAGCGGCGAGCGCGTTCTGGCGCGACCCTTCAGCTACACCATCACCGACGACCAGCCGACCCGGGTGAGCGCCGACTACGGCCGCTGCGTCACCCTGAGCACGAGCGTGCTCGGCGACGCGTCGCGCACCGCTCCCGGCTCGTTGACGATCCGCACCGCATCCGACTGCCCGCTCGGCGCCGGGACGGCGACGGCCCCCTGGTACCGCAGCGGCACCTTCGTGCAGGTCGAGGCGAAGCCCTCGCACTGGAGCATCGCGCTCCTCGGCTGGGGCGGCCTCGACCTGCAGGGCAGCACGGTGCGGGAGGTCGAGCGGTTCCAGATGCTCGAGGACCGCGCCATCACCGCGTCCTTCGGTTCGGAGCGCACCTGCGACGACCTGAACCTCGTCTCGGCGCCCGCCGGCGCCCTCGACCTCGACGTCTCGTGGAGCCTCGGCGAGAACGCCTGCGCGGCCCTCGGCGAGGGACGCTACGACCGCGGCGGCAACGGCAACACCATCTCGGTGACGGCGCAGCCGGTGACCGACGCCACCCGCGGCGCCGACATCGTCTACGCCTGGACCACGTCCTCGATCGACCCGGTCACCGGCGGCGACGCCACGCTCGCGAGCACCTGGTCCGAGGGCCAGACGCTGGAGCAGCCGCTCATGGGCGACTCGACCGTCGTCGCCTTCGCCTGCCGAGCCGTGTCGGTGCAGGCCGCGGTGCTCAGCCCGGACGGCACCGAGGTGCCCGAGCTGCGCACCGGGAACAACCAGCGCCCTTCGCAATCGCGCATCGGCGAGTTCGTCCAGCTGCCGCGGGCGGACTGCGCGGGCGGCGGACCGGCCTCCACCGGCGGCATCGCCTGGCAGGCGGGCTCCTCGCTGCTGCCGCGTGCCGTCGCCGACCCCGCCGCGTACCGCTTCGTCGGCTGGTACGGCGACACGACCGGCAAGGGCGCGACGCCCGACGCCGCGGTGCAGCTGGTGGGCGACCCGCGTCACCTCCAGTCCGCCTACCCGAACTCGAGCATGCGGGTGCACTCGATCATCTCCGCGCGGTTCCAGGCCGTGTGCCACAAGCTCTCGGTGCCGTACGACACGGCGCAGATCCGTGTGCTCACCGCTCCGAACTGCCCCGGAATGCCCGCCTCCGACCAGCTCTACCTCGGCGGCACGGCCGTCGTGCTGCACGCCGACGACGGCGGCAGCGCGCTGTTCCGCCACTGGCGGGAGGGCGCCGACTCGACCGACGGCCGCTACGCGTCCGTCGTGATGGACCGGGACCGCACCGTGATCGCCTACTACTCCGACCGCTCGCTGGGCGAGAACCTCTCCCGCGTGACGAACGCGGTGACCGACGGTCTCGGCGTCGGCGTGAAGAAGACGCTCGGATTCGTCACGGCGCTCGCCGCGGCAGCGGTCAAGTCGGTCGTCAGCACGGCGACCGCGGCGATCAGCGTGATGGGCTATCTGGGTCAGGCGCTCGACGCCATGGGCCTGGAGGGCTCCGCCGCCGACTGGATGAAGACCCGCTCGGCCGCCGCCAGCGCGGTCATCGCCCTGCTCTCCTCGCCGCTCGACTGCATGACCGAGTGGTCGGCGGGCGGCAGGGACAACCCCTTCTACGCCGCGCAGAACGCCTTCGGCAGCTCGGTGGTGCTCGCGCTGAGCGTGGCCAACGCCCCCGCCGCGGCCGGCGCCGTCGCGAATCCGGATCTGCTCGACAAGCTGATCGGGGCGGGCGAGCAGGTCGTCGCCGTGGCCGCTCCGGTCGCGGGCGTGGCCGCCACGGCGATCGCCACCGCGCAGAACTCGGTGGCGGCGAACGCGTCGGGGTCGAACGGATGGGAGTCCTCGGCCCGCGACGCCTGGGGCTCCGAGGCGAGCTGGAGCGTCTTCAGCTCGTGCATGTCGCGCTCGATGAGCGCGGGGCTCGCCGGCGCGATGGTCGGTGCGGGCGATCTGGCCACGACCGGCAGGGGGCTGGCGGGGCAGGGCTGATGAGGCTCAGGCCGCCCTCCGTCGTCCGCTGATCAGAGGTCGGCGGGCAGCGAGTCGATCTCGACGAGCTCCGGCTCGCTCACGAGCAGGTCGGCCACCGAGTCGAGGATCTCGTTCGGGCGGAACGGGTACTTGGCGATCTCGCTGTCGTCGCTGATGCCGGTGCGCACCAGGATCGTGTGCAGACCGGCCTCGATGCCGGCGACGACGTCGGTGTCCATCCGGTCGCCGATCATGCCCGTGTTCTCGCTGTGCGCGCCGATCTTGTTGAGCGCCGAGCGGAACATCATCGGGTTCGGCTTGCCGACCACGTAGGGCTCCTTGCCGGTCGCCTTCGTGATGAGCGCCGCGATCGCGCCGGTCGCGGGCATGGGGCCCTCGGCGCTGGGGCCGGTCGCATCGGGGTTCGTCACGATGAAGCGCGCGCCGCCGATGATGAGGCGGATCGCCTTGGTGATCGCCTCGAAGGAGTAGTTGCGGGTCTCGCCGACGACCACGTAGTCCGGGTCGGTCTCGGTCATGATGAACCCCGCCTCGTGCATGGCGGTGAGGATGCCCGCCTCGCCGATCACGAAGGCGCTGCCGCCGGGGGTCTGGTGCTTCAGGAAGTCCGCCGTGGCGAGCGCGCTGGTCCAGATCGACTCCTCCGGCACGTGCAGGCCGGAGGCGCGCAGCCGGGCGCTGAGGTCGCGCGGCGTGAAGATCGAGTTGTTGGTCAGCACGAGGTACGGCTTGCCCTGATCGCGCCACTGCTGCAACAGCTCCGCGGCGCCGGGGATGGCGTGGTTCTCGTGGACGAGCACGCCGTCCATGTCGGTCAGCCAGCACTCGATCTCGGCGCGTCGGGGGTTCATGGCCACAGCATATCGACGGCCCCGGAGCGCCTGGAGAGCGGATGGGCGCCTCCGAATCCCCGCACAGGTCTCTGGAAGCGCGGGGCGAGAAACGGCCAGGATTCGGCGCCGCGCCGAAGGCCCTGTTAGCTCGAAAGGTCGTCCAGGAACCGGGGACGGCCGTTCATCCCTCACCAAGGCGGAGCCGACTGCGCCGCCGGAGACGAGAACCCCATGGGATCCGATCCCTCGAAGACTCCGCCCGCCCGAACGAAGAGGGGCGGGCGCCAGCGCCGGCTCCGCGAGAGCGACGTCACGGTCGTCGACAAGTCGATGATGCGCCGGGCCATCGGCGGCACCGTCGTCGGCAACACGATGGAGTGGTACGACGTCGGCATCTACGGCTACCTCGCCGTCACGATGGGCCAGGTCTTCCTGCCGACCGCCGAGCCCTCGGTGCAGATCCTCTTCAGCCTCGGCGTCTTCGCCTCCACCTACATCGCCCGCCCCCTCGGCGGCATCGTCTTCGGCCGCTTCGGCGACCGCATCGGGCGTCAGAAGGTGCTCGCGGCCACGCTCATCCTCATGGCCGCGTCGACCTTCCTCATCGGCGTGCTGCCCGACTACGCCATGGCGGGTCCGCTCGCCCCGGTGCTGCTGGTCGTGCTCAAGATGACGCAGGGCTTCTCGACCGGCGGCGAGTACTCCGGCGCCTCGACCTTCATCAGCGAGTACGCGCCCGACCGCCGCCGCGGCTGGTTCTCGAGCTTCCTCGACACCGGCAGCTACGTCGGCTTCGCGCTCGGCGCCGCCGTGGTCTCGATCCTGCAGATCACGCTCGGGCAGGAGGCGCTGGTCGAGTGGGCCTGGCGCATCCCGTTCCTCATCGCCGGCCCGGTGGGCGCGGTGGCCATCTACTTCCGCCTCAAGATCGAGGAGTCGCCGGCCTTCCAGGCGGTGCAGGACGCGCACGAGTCGTCGAACGCCGAGATCGCCGAGGCGATGGGCCGTCCGAGCCTGATCACCATGATCCGCGAGCAGTGGAAGCCGATGCTGATCCTCGTGGGCATCGTCGCGGCCGGCAACACGGTCGGCTACGCGCTGACGAGCTACATGCCCACCTACCTGACCGACACGATGGGCTACGACCCGCTGCACGGCACCCTGCTGACGATCCCCGTGCTGCTGTTCATGTCGGCGCTGCTGCCCGTCACCGGCCGTCTCTCCGACCGCTTCGGCCGCAAGCCGGTGCTCCTCACCGGGGCCGTGTCGGTGCTCGTGCTCACGATCCCCGCGTTCCTGCTGATCGGCATCGGCCCGATCTGGACCACGCTGCTGGGCCTCGCGCTCATCGCGCTCTCCGCCGCGCTGTGGATCTCGAACCAGGCCGCCACGCTGCCCGCGCTGTTCCCCACGAACACGCGCTACGGCGCGATGGGCTTCTCGCACAACATCGCGATCGCGATCTTCGGCGGCACGACGCCGCTCATCATCCAGGGCCTCATCACCCTGACCGGCAACGACCTGGCGCCCGCCTTCTTCCTCATGGCCGCCTCGGTCGGCGGCGCGATCGCGGTGCTCTGCATGAAGGAGTCGTCGCAGCGCCCGATGCCCGGTTCGATGCCGAACGTCGAGACGCAGCAGGAGGCGCGCGAGCTCGTGGAGTCGCAGGACACCAACCCGCACCTCGACCTCGGCGAGCTGCCCTTCATGGAGCACTCGGCCATCCTCGGCAAGCGCGAGGAGCCCGAGAAGGTCTGACCCTTCCCGGAGAGCGGATGCACGGGGCCCGGTCGCGAACGCGGCCGGGCCCCGTCGCGCTCCCGCCCTGACTACGCTCGTCGGGTGCCCGATCCCGAAGACCACGACGCCGAGCCGCTGCTCGACCACGGCGTCGGCCCCTGGCAGGGCGAGCTGCCGAGCAACCCGCGCTTCGACCCCGAGCTGCTCGCGAACGGCGACCGCCGCAACGTGATCGACCGCTACCGGTACTGGACCGTCGAGGCGATCGTCGCCGACCTCGACCAGCGCCGGCATCCCTTCTCCGTGGCCGTCGAGAACTGGCAGCACGACTTCAACATCGGCTCGATCGTGCGCACCGCCAACGCCTTCGCCGCCGAGACCGTGCACATCGTCGGCCGCAAGCGCTGGAACAAGCGCGGCGCCATGGTCACCGACCGCTATCAGCACGTGCTGCACCACGAGAGCGTCGAGGGGCTGATCGCCTGGGCGCGCGAGACCGGCACGGCGATCGTCGCGGTCGACAACGTGCGCGGCTCGGTGCCGATCGAGGACTTCGACTGGCCCGAGCGCTGCGTGCTCGTCTTCGGCCAGGAGGGGCCGGGGCTCACCGAGGCGGCGATCGCCGCAGCGGATGCGGTGGTCGACATCGCGCAGTACGGCTCGACGCGCAGCATGAACGCCGGCGCCGCCGCCGCGATCGCGATGCACTCCTGGGTGCTGCGGCACGGGCTGCCGCGGCGCTGAGCCGCACGTCCCGATAGGATGGGGTGCAATCCCGTCCTGAAATGAAGGGGAGAACCCATGCCTGCAGTCGTCCTGATCGGCGCCCAGTGGGGCGATGAAGGCAAGGGCAAGGCCACCGACCTGCTCGGCAGCCGCGTCGACTACGTCGTCAAGTTCAACGGCGGCAACAACGCCGGCCACACCGTCGTGGTGGGCGACGAGAAGTACGCGCTGCACCTGCTGCCCTCCGGCATCCTCACCGAGGGCGTCACCCCGGTGATCTCGAACGGCGTCGTGGTCGACATCGAGGTGCTGTTCCACGAGCTCGAGGCGCTCAGCGCCCGCGGCGTCGACGTGTCGAAGCTGCTCGTCAGCGCCAACGCGCACGTCATCACGCACTACCACCGCACCATCGACAAGGTGACGGAGCGCTTCCTCGGCAAGCGCCAGATCGGCACGACCGGCCGCGGCATCGGGCCGGCGTACGCCGACAAGATCAACCGCGTGGGCATCCGCATCCAGGACCTCTTCGACGAGTCGATCCTGCGCCAGAAGGTGGAGGGCGCGCTCGACGCGAAGAACCACCTGCTGCTCAAGGTCTTCAACCGCCGCGCCATCTCGGCCGACGAGGTCGTCGCCGACCTGCTGCAGTACGCCGAGCGCCTGCGCCCCATGGTCGCCGACACCGCGCTCGAGCTGCACCAGGCGCTCGAGAGCGGCAAGACCGTGCTCTTCGAGGGCGGCCAGGCCACGATGCTCGACGTCGACCACGGCACCTACCCCTTCGTCACGTCGTCGAACGCCACCTCGGGCGGCGCCGTGACCGGCTCGGGCATCGCCCCGAACCGCATCGACCGCGTCATCGCCGTCGTCAAGGCGTACACGACCCGCGTCGGCGCCGGCCCGTTCCCGACCGAGCTGTTCGACGAGTCGGGCGAGTTCCTGCGGAGCAAGGGCTTCGAGTTCGGCACCACCACCGGCCGCCCGCGCCGCTGCGGCTGGTACGACGCCCCCATCGCCCGCTACACGGCGCGCATCAACGGCGTCACGGACTTCGTGCTCACCAAGCTCGACGTGCTCACCGGCCTCAAGACGATCCCGGTCTGCGTCGCCTACGAGGTCGACGGCCGCCGCGTCGACGAGGTGCCCGTCTCGCAGAGCGACTTCCACCACGCGAAGCCGATCTACGAGGAGTTCCCGGGCTGGGACGAGGACATCACCGGCGCCCGCAGCTTCGAGGACCTGCCGAAGAACGCGCAGGACTACGTGCTCGCCCTCGAGGTCATGAGCGGATCGCGCATCTCGGCGATCGGCGTCGGCCCCGACCGCGAGGCCGTCGTCGTGCGCCACGACCTCCTGAACTGAGTCCTCTGGTGCGCCGCCGCTCCTGCGGCGCACTGGCTGCGATCGGTTGATCCTGGTCGAAGCTCCTGCGCGAGGCACGGCGCGACCGGCAAGCAAGTGGCCGGTCGCGCTCGATCCTGTGGGGCGCGCCGCCGAGGTAGAGCGTGCCGCGCGGCAGGATGGGGGGATGAGCGTGAGCCTGCCCGCATCCGTCAACCTGGTCGGTCGCTTCGTGCGGCTGCAGCCCCTCGTCGAGGCGGACCTGCCCGAGCTGTGGCGCGCGATCGGACGCCCCGAGGTCTTCGCGGGCGGCTACGGCGGGGGAGCGGCCGGGCTGCCGGCGGATGAGCGCGCCTTCGCCGACTTCGCGCGCGGCTACTTCCCGATCTTCACGCAGGCCGGCACCGCCCTGACCTTCGCGGTCCGCCTCGTCGGCGGCCCGCACGACGGCCGTCTCGTCGGCGCCAGCTCGCTTGGCGACGTGCAGCCGGTGCGCGAGGCCGTGCACCTCGGCTGGACCGGCTACGCCCCGGCGGTCTGGGGCGGCGCGGTCAACCCCGAGGCGAAGCTGCTGATGCTCGGGCTCGCCTTCGAGCGCGGCTTCGGCCGGGTGAAGATCCAAGCGGATGCGCGCAACGACCGCTCCCGCGCCGCGATCCTCAAGCTCGGAGCGACCTTCGAGGGCATCACGCGCCGCGACGGCCGTCGGGCGGACGGCACCTGGCGCGACGCCGCGATCCACTCGATCATCGGCGAGGACTGGCCCCGCGTGCGCGCCGGCCTCGAGGCGCGGCTCGCGAGCTTCGACGGGCCGGTCGTCCCGCGCGACTGAGGCGCGCCGAGGTTCCCGGCGGGGGGGGCCCGGGGGGGCCGCCCCCCCCCGGGGGGGGGTTTTAAACA
>JASCOA010000079.1 GCA_029959365.1 Microbacteriaceae bacterium PS02343
GGGGCGGGGGGGGGGGCGGGGGCGCGCCCCGGGGGGGCCCCGGCCCCCCCCCGCCCGGGCCCCCCCCCTCGACGCGATCGTCGTGTCAGCGGTGCTGGTCCACCAGTGCGTGGAACTCGTCGCCGGGGGCGATGAGCGACTCCGGCACCTCGGCGGAGGCCGCCTTGTCGACGAAGAAGACCGTGCGCTTGCGCCCGAGCACACCGGCGACCGGCACCTCGTCGACGCTGGCGCCCGCGAGCGCCAGGCCGAGCACGCTCGCCTTGTCTCCGCCGGCGAGCGCCATCCAGAGGCGCTCGGCGGCATTGATCACGGGCAGCGTGAGGCTGAGCCGTTCTGCCGGTGCCTTCGCAGCGCCGCGCACGGCGACGACCGTGCGCTTGCGCTCATGCACCTCGGCCGTGCCGGGGAACAGCGAGGCCACGTGGCCGTCCGGCCCCACGCCGAGGAACATGATCTCGAAGACCGGGAAGCCCCGCTCGTCCTCGGTCGCCGCCGCGAGCTCCTCGGCGTAGGCCGCAGCCGCCGCGTCGAGATCGATGCCGGAGTCCGAGGACGCGAAGCGGTGCACCTTCGCCGGATCGAGCGCGATGTGCGACAGCAGGGCGTCGAACGCCTGCCGGTCGTTGCGCTCGGCGTCGCCGTCCGGCAGCCATCGCTCGTCGCCCCACCAGAAGTGCAGACGCGACCAGTCGACCGTGTCCCGCGCCGGTGACGCGTTGATGGCAGCCAGGACCCCGCCACCGACCGTGCCGCCGGTCAGGACGACGTGAGCCTCGTCCCGCTCCTCCAGCACGTCGATGATCTTGGTCAGGAAGCGCGCGGCGACGCTGGCGACGAGCGCTTCCTTGTCCGGGTGCACGAGGACACGGCGTTCGTTGGTCATGCCGCCGATCCTCCCACGGACTCCTGCTCGTCGAGCAGCGCGAGGCCGTTCTGCAGCACCTCGCCGTAGAGCTCGTCGGGAGCGATGCGGCGCAGGTCCTCCGCGAGGCAGTCGCGGAGGCTGCGGCGGGGGAGCGCGATGTCGTGCGTCGGCTGGTCGGGCTGCACGAGCGTCGCCACGTTGGGCAGCGAGCGCTCGAGGTCGATCTCGCCCGAGGCGCGCTCGAGCACGACACCGTGGATGCCGCTCGAGCCCGTCGCGCGGGTGGTGATCGTCAGGTCGACCGGCACCTGCAGCTGCAGGCGCAGCCAGGCCGCGAGCAGCTCCGTGGAGGGGGAGTCGCTCGCGCCGGCGACGCGCACGCCGGTGATCGGCTCGTACGGCGGCTGGTCCAGCACCGCGGCGAGCTGCGCCCGCCACAGGGTGAGCCGGGTCCACGCGAAGTCCGAGTCGCCGGGCGCGTAGCTCGACGCGCGCTCGCGCAGGGCCGCGGCCGGGTTCTGCTGCGCAGCGGCGTCGGTGATGCGACGCTGGGCGATGCGGCCGAGCGGCGACTCGGCGGGCACTGCGGGTGCCGTGCCGGGCCACCAGGCGACCACGGGCGCGTCCGGCAGCAGCAGACCCGTGACGAGGCTCTCCTCATCCGAGGCGGTCTCGCCGTAGGCGCGCAGCAGGATGACCTCGCTCGCGCCGGCGTCGCCGCCGACGCGGATCTGCGCGTCGAGGCGCGCGGCCTCGCCGGCCGAGGCCTCATCCGCCGTGCTGATCACGATGACCCGCATGGGGTGCTCGCGCGAGGCGTCGTTCGCGGCCTCGATGGCCTCCTCCTCGTGACCGAGGGTGGTGGAGATCACCAGGGTCAGCACACGGCCGAGGGCGACGGCGCCGCCCTCCTCGCGGATGCTGACCAGCTTCTTCGAGACCTTGCTGATGGTGGAATCGGGCAGATCGACGATCATGGACGCCTCCAGACGCGGCCGTCGCGGGCCAGTAGAGCATCAGCGGACGAGGGGCCCCAGGTGCCGGGACGGTACTGCTCCGGCTGACCCTGGGTGGCCCAGAACTCCTCGATGGGGTCGAGGATCTTCCAGCTGAGCTCCACCTCCTCGTGCCGCGGGAACAGCGGCGGCTCGCCGAGCAGCACATCGAGGATGAGCCGCTCGTAGGCCTCGGGGCTCGCCTCGGTGAAGGCGTGGCCGTAGCCGAAGTCCATGGTGACGTCGCGCACCTGGAAGTCGGCGCCGGGCACCTTCGAGCCGAAGCGGATGGTGACGCCCTCGTCGGGCTGCACGCGGATGACGAGCGCGTTCTGGCCGAGCGAGGCCGTCTGCGACTCGGGGAAGAGGTACTGCGGGGCGCGCTTGAACACGACCGCGATCTCGGTGACGCGACGGCCGAGGCGCTTGCCCGCGCGCAGGTAGAACGGCACACCAGCCCAGCGGCGCGTGCTGATGTCCAACCGCATTGCCGCGTAGGTCTCGGTGACCGACTCGGGGTTCATGCCGTCCTCGTCGAGGAAGCCGGTCACCTGCTCGCCGCCCTGCCAGCCGCCGGCGTACTGACCGCGAGCGGTCGCCGTCGACAGGTCCTCGGGCAGGCGGACCGCCGAGAGCACCTTCTCCTTCTCGGCGCGCAGGTCGGCGGCGTCGAAGGAGACGGGCTCCTCCATCGCCGTCAGCGCGAGCAGCTGGAGCAGGTGGTTCTGGATGACGTCGCGCGCCGCGCCGATGCCGTCGTAGTACCCCGCACGACCGCCCACGCCGATGTCCTCGGCCATGGTGATCTGCACGTGGTCCACGTGGTTGGCGTTCCACAGGGGCTCGTAGAGCTGGTTCGCGAAGCGGAGCGCCAGGATGTTCTGGACGGTCTCCTTGCCGAGGTAGTGATCGATGCGGAACACCGAGTCGGGCGGGAAGACCGACTCCACCACGGCGTTGAGCTCGCGAGCCGTCTTCAGGTCGCTGCCGAAGGGCTTCTCGATGACGACGCGCCGCCACGACTCGCCGACCTGGTCGGCGAGTCCAGAGCGCTTGAGCTGCTCGGTCACGAGCGGGAACGCCTTCGGCGGGATCGACAGGTAGAACGCGTGGTTGCCCATCGTTCCGCGCGTGCGGTCCAGCTCCTCGACCGTCTCCTTGAGACGGTCGAAGGCCTCGTCGTCGTCGAACTCGCCCTGGACGAAGCGGATGCCCTGCGCCAGCTGCTTCCACACGTCCTCGTCGTAGGGCGTGCGGGCGTACTGCTTGACCGCCTCGTGCACGACCTTCTCGAAGTCCTGGTCCTCCCAGTCGCGCCGGGCGAAGCCCACGAGGGCGAAGCCGGGCGGCAGGAGGCCGCGGTTGGCCAGGTCGTACACGGCCGGCATCAGCTTCTTGCGCGACAGGTCGCCGGTCACGCCGAAGATAACGAGGCTGCTGGGGCCCGCGATGCGGTTGAGCCTGCGGTCGCTGGGCAACCGCAGGGGATTGAATTCCGGGGTGATCTCCACCGGTGACATGCGTCTCCTCGGGTCTTACTGGATCGCGGCGACGAGCGTCGCGAGGGCCGCGCGGGCGTCGCCGACGGTCAGCGTCAGCACGGGACGGCCGAGCTCGGCGAGCACGCTCGCGTCGCCGGCGGCCTGCGCCTGGATGAGCTGGCCGAAGGTGAAGGGGCGCTCGGGGATGTCGAGGTCCTCGGCGGGGGAGCCGACGATCTGCAGGAACACGCCGACGGGCGCACCGCCCTTGTGGTACTGGCCGGTCGAGTGCAGGAAGCGCGGTCCCCACCCGAAGGTGACGGGGCGACCGGTCTTCGCGGCGAGGACGCCGCGCAGCTGCTCGAGCTCCGGGAACGCGATGCGGTCGAGGTACGCCTGCACCGAGAGGTAGCCGTCCTCGCCGAGCTGCGCGAGCAGTGCGGCGACGGAGGCCTCGAGCGTCGTGGCGCCCTCGGCGAAACCGCCGGTGGCGCGCACGGCGACGCCGGACTCCTCGAACAGCGGTGCGGCGGGCTCGGGACGGGCGTCCAGCAGGCCGCGGGTCGCGATCTTCGCCGACTCGACGTCGGGCTGGTCGAAGGGGTTGATCCCGATCAACCGGCCGGCGACGACGGTGGCGTACTCCCAGAGCAGGAGCTGGCCGCCGAGGCTGCCGCTGACCTCGACCTCGCCGTCGGAGACCTGCTCGGTCTCCTTGGCGCTGCCGACGACGCGGACGATCTGCACGTCGGCCTGGCCGGCGGTGATCTCCGGAGCATCCACGTCGAGCACGACGGGCAGGATGCCCTTGCCGAGCTTGCCGGTCGATTCGGCGATGAGCTGCTCGGCCCAGTCCGCGAAGCCGACGATGTGGGTGCCGTCCGCGACGATGCCCACCTTGTCCTTGCCCGTGGCGCCGAGCACGGCGCCGAGGATCAGGCCCGGGTTCTCGGGGCTGTCGACCGCGAGGGCGGCGAGCGCCGCATCCGCTTCGTCGAGCAGGGCGTCGAGGTCGACGCCGGCGAGACCGGAGGGCACGAGGCCGAAGGCGGTGAGCGCCGAGTAGCGGCCGCCGACGTTCGGGTCGGCGTTGAAGACCGTGTAGCCGGCCTCGCGCGCCGCGCCGTCGAGCGGGCTGCCCGGGTCGGTGACGATGACGATGCGCGAGGTGGGCTCGATGCCCGCCTCACGGAAGGCGCGCTCGTAGACCCGCTTCTGGCTGTCGGTCTCAACGGTCGAGCCGGACTTCGACGAGATGACGACCGCGCTCGTGGCGAGGCGGTCGTGCAGCGCGCTGAGCACCTGCTGTGGGTCGGTCGAGTCGAGCACGGTGAGCTCGACGCCCGCGGTGCGGGTGATGACCTCGGGCGCGAGCGACGAGCCGCCCATACCGCCGAGCACGATGTGGTTCACACCGTCGGCCTGGAGCTTCGCGCGCAGCGCGGCGATCTCGGCGACGAGCGGGCGGGAGATCGAGACTGCCTCGGTCCAGCCGAGGCGCTTGGCCGACTCCTCCTCCGCGTCCGGTCCCCACAGGGTGGGGTCCTGCGCGGTGATGCGGCTCGCGACGAGATCGTCGACGAGCTGGGGCACCACGCGGGCGGCAGCCGAGGCCGCCGCCCCCGTGGTCGCGACGACGAGGGTCACTTGGCGGCCTCCAGCGCGGCGGTCACGGTCTCGAGGAGCTCGTTCCAGGAGACGATGAACTTCTCCACGCCCTCCTTCTCGAGCAGCGCGGTGACCTCGGCGACCGAGATGCCCTGCGCCTCGATCGCGTTGATGACGGCCTGGGCCGCCTCGTACGAACCGGTGACGCGGTCGCCCTCGATGACGCCGTGGTCGAAGGTCGCCTCGAGCGTCTTCTCGGGCATCGTGTTGACGACGCCGTCGACGGCGAGCTCGGTCACGTAGAGCGTGTCGGGCAGGCTCGGGTCCTTGACGCCGGTCGACGCCCAGAGCGGACGCTGCGGGTTGGCGCCCGCCTCGAGCAGCGCGGTGGCGCGCTCGGTGGCGAAGAGCTCCGCGTAGAGCTTGTAGGCGAGCTGCGCGTTGGCGACGCCGGCCTTGCTCTTCAGGGCCTTCGCCTCATCGGTGCCGACCGCGTCGAGGCGCTTGTCGATCTCGCTGTCGACGCGCGACACGAAGAACGAGGCGACCGAGTGGATGGTCGACAGGTCGATGCCCGCGGCCTTGGCCTGCTCCAGGCCCGCCAGGTAGGCCTCGATGACGGCCTGATGACGCTCGAGCGAGAAGATCAGCGTCACGTTGACGCTGATGCCGGCGCCGATGACGGCGGTGATGGCCTCGAGGCCCTCGATCGTCGCGGGGATCTTGATCATCGCGTTCGGCTGGTCGACCTTGGCCCAGAGGGCCTTGGCCTGCTCGATCGTGCCCTGCGCGTCGTGTGCGAGACCGGGCTCGACCTCGATCGACACGCGGCCGTCGAAGCCGTTGGAGGCGTCGTAGATCTCGCGGAAGACGATGCTCGCATCGCGCACGTCGTCGGTCGTGATCTCGAAGACGGCCTCGGTGACGCCGACGCCGGCAGCCGCGAGCTCGCGGACCTGCTCGTCGTAGGCCTCGCCCTTGGAGAGCGCCGAGGCGAAGATCGTCGGGTTCGTGGTCACGCCGACCACGTTGCGCTCGGCGATCAGCTTCTGCAGGCCCTGGGCCTTGATGCGCTCGCGGGAGAGGTCGTCGAGCCAGATGCTGACGCCGACCTCGGAGAGCTGGGCGGTGGGGGTGGTGCTCATGCTGGATGTTCCCTTCGTGGAGGTCGCGCTCAGAGCGCGGCCAGCGATTCCTTGACGGCGGCGACGGCGGCTTCGGTGGTCATGCCGAACTCGCGGAAGAGCGTCTTGTAGTCGGCGGAGGCGCCGAAGTGCTCGATCGAGACGCTGCGGCCGGCGTCGCCGACGATCTCGCGCCAGCCGAGCGACAGGCCGGCCTCGATCGAGACGCGGGCCTTGACCGACTTGGGCAGGACGGACTCGCGGTACTCGGCGGTCTGCTCGGCGAACCACTCGAGGCTCGGAGCGGAGACGACGCGCACGTTGATGCCCTCGGCCTTCAGGACCTCGCGGGTCTCGATGGCGATCTGGACCTCGGAGCCGGTAGCGATGACGATCACGTCGGGGGTGCCGTTCGGCGCCTCCGCGAGCACGTAGGCGCCCTTCGCGACGTTGCTGGCCGCGGCGAAGGTCTCACCCGAGGCCTCGCCGGTGCCGCGCTCGAAGACGGGCAGGTTCTGCCGGCTCAACGCGATGCCGGCCGGTCCCTCGCGACGCTCGAGGATCGTCTTCCAGGCGTACGCGACCTCGTTGGCGTCGGCGGGGCGCACGACGTCGAGCCCGGGGATCGCGCGCAGCGTGGAGAGCTGCTCGATCGGCTGGTGGGTCGGGCCGTCCTCGCCGAGCGCGACGGAGTCGTGCGTCCAGACGTAGATCGTCGGCGAGCCCTGCAGCGCAGCGAGTCGGACCGCCGGGCGCATGTAGTCGCTGAAGATCAGGAAGGTGCCGCCGAACGGACGGGTGTTGCCGTGCAGCGTGATGCCGTTGAGGATGGAGCCCATGGCGTGCTCGCGGATGCCGAAGTGGATGACGCGGCCGTAGGGGTTGCCCTGGCCCCATTCCTCGGTCTCGACGCTCGCGGGCACGAACGAGCCGCCGCCCTTGATCGTGGTCAGGTTCGACTCGGCGAGGTCGGCGCTGCCGCCCCAGAGCTCGGGCACGACGCCGGCGAGGGCGTTGATGACCTGGCCGGAGGCCGCACGGGTCGAGACGTCCTTGCCGGGCGCGAAGACCGGCAGGGCCTCCTCGACGCCCTCGGGCAGCTCGCCCGAGAGCACGCGGTCGAGCAGCTGCTTGCGCTCGGGGTTCGCGGCGGCCCAGGCATCGAAGGCCTGCTTCCACTCGGCGTGCTGCGCCTGGCCGCGCTCGATGGCGCCGCGGGTGCGCTCGAGCACCTCGGCGTCGACGTCGAAGGACTTCTCGGGGTCGAAGCCGAGGATCGACTTCGTCGCGGCCAGCTCCTCGGCGCCGAGGGCGGAGCCGTGGATCTTGCCGGTGTTCTGCTTCTTCGGCGCGGGCCATCCGATGATCGTCTTGACGACGATCAGCGAGGGCTTGCCGGTCTCGGCCTTGGCCGCCTCGATGGCGGCGTAGACGGACTCGATGTCCTCGTGGTACTCGGCGCCCGACTTCCAGTCGACGACCTGCACGTGCCAGCCGTAGGACTCGTAGCGTGCGACGACGTCCTCGGTGAAGGCGATGTTGGTGTCGTCCTCGATCGAGATCTGGTTCGAGTCGTAGAACGCGATCAGGTTGCCGAGCTGCTGGTGGCCCGCGAGCGAGCCGGCCTCGGAGGTGACGCCCTCCTGCAGGTCGCCGTCGCCGGCGATCACGTAGGTGTAGTGGTCGAACACGCTCTCGCCGGCCGGGGTCTCCGGGTCGAAGAGTCCGCGCTCGAAGCGCTGCGCGTAGGCGAAGCCGACGGCCGAGGCGAGACCCTGGCCGAGCGGGCCCGTGGTGATCTCGACGCCGTCGGTGTGGCCGTACTCGGGGTGGCCCGGGGTCTTCGAGCCCCAGGTGCGCAGCGCCTGCAGGTCCTCGATCTCGAGGCCGTAACCGCCGAGGTAGAACTGCACGTACTGGAGGATGGAGGCGTGACCCGCCGAGAGGATGAAGCGGTCGCGACCGATCCAGGTGTTGTCGCTGGGGTCCCGGCGCATCACCTTCTGGAAGAGGAGGTACGCGAGCGGGGCGAGGCTCATCGCCGTACCCGGGTGGCCGTTGCCCACCTTCTCGACCGCGTCGGCGGCGAGGATACGGGCCGTGTTCACGGCCTTGTTGTCAATGGGATCCCACTGCAGAGCTGCCACTGGATTGCTGACCCTTCTTGGTGATGACCGGGCATGGCCCAACGGACCAGCCCATGGGGCTTGCCGGGACGTCCGCGTCGCGCCAGGGCGCCACCATCGAGCTCAAGGGAATTGAGGGGTATCGGGGCGCCGCAGAAAGGCGGGCAAGCATCGTCCAGCATAGTCACATCGGCTGTGCATCGACGCATCTCGGAAGGCCTGTCCAGCCAGCGTTTCCTTCGACATCACGTAGACTCCTCTGAGCCTCGCCGCGTCCGGCGCCGCGCTTCCCCGATCCTCCCGAGGAGTCATGGACGTCACCGTCGCCCCGCAGATCGACCGCTCGCCGATCGGTCTCCGCCGCAAGGCCAAGGCCTTCCTGGCGCTCACGAAGCCCCGAGTCGTCGAGCTGCTGCTGGTGACGACGGCTCCGGTGATGATCCTCGCCGAGGGCGGGATCCCCGATCTGTTCCTCGTCTTCGCCACGCTGCTCGGCGGCGCAATGGCGGCCGGCAGCGCCGGCGCCTTCAACTGCTACATCGATCGCGACATCGACCGGCTCATGAAGCGCACGTCGAACCGTCCGCTCGTCACGGGCGAGCTGAGCGACCGCGAGGCGCTCGTGTTCGCCTGGGCGCTGGGTCTCGCGTCGATCGTGTGGCTCTGGCTCACGACGAACTGGCTCGCCTCGGCGCTCGCCCTCGCCGCCATCCTCACGTACGTCGTCTTCTACACGATCGTGCTCAAGCGGCGCACCGAGCAGAACATCATCTGGGGAGGCATCGCCGGGTGCTTCCCGGTGGTCATCGGCTGGTCGGCCGTCACGGAGTCGCTCTCCTGGGAGGCGCTGATCCTCTTCCTCGTCGTCTTCCTCTGGACGCCGCCGCACTACTGGCCGCTGTCCATGAAGTACGAGGACGACTACGCCGCCGCCGGCGTGCCCATGCTCGCGGTGGTGCGGCAGCGCTCCGAGGTCGGCCTGCAGGTCATCCTCTACGCGTGGGCGACGGTCGCCTGCTCGCTGCTGCTCATCCCGATCGCGCCGATGGGCATCGTCTACTCGGTCGTCGCGATCGCCTCCGGCGCCTGGTTCCTCTGGGAGTCGCACCGCCTCTACGCCCACGCCATCCGCGAGGGCGAGGTGCGTCCGATGCGCGTCTTCCACTCCTCGATCACGTACCTGACCCTGGTCTTCGTGGCCGTCGGCGTGGACCCGCTGCTGCCCTTCTGATCCTCGTAGGCCGATCCCGCGCGGAGCGGGCGAGCATCGCGCAGCGGCTCCCCGCGCGATCGTCGCGGACGAGCGGATGGGAGGAGCGACGGCTCGCCCCCGCCCGCGGTCACGAGCAGCGGCGCGCGCTGCACCGGCGTCACCGCACCACGCCGCCCGCAGCCTGGCTCAGGGGCCGCACCTGGCGCGCAGACTGCGCGCGCTGAGGCGCCGGGCGCGATCAGCCCGCATCCGCGGTCTCAGACCGCGAGGGGCCGCTCGGCCTCGACCGCCGGGACGTCCGGCGACGCGCTGCGCACCCGCTTGAGCCGCAGCACGACGACGACCATGACCGCCGCGGTGACGGCGGCGAGCACCATGTGCACGCCCACGGCGAGCTCGGGGAGGCCGTTGCGCGCCTGGTAGAGCCCGACGGCGATCTGCACGAGCTCGACGAGCAGCAGTGCGGTGATCCAGCGGCGCACCGGCTGCGCACTCCGCCAGGCGGCGATCGTGAGCACCACGGTGAGCGCCAGCAGCGTGTAGCCGGGCCAGGCGTGCACGTGCTCGAGCAGCTGGGCGTCGAAGCCGTTGCGCACCGAGGCGGAATCGCCCGAGTGCGGCCCGGCGCCCGTAGTGAGCACGCCGAAGACGATCGTGACGGCCAGCACCAGGGTCGTGACGTGGGTGGTGATCGCGAAGGGCTTCGGCACGGCGCGCTCGCGGACCCCCACGGGCTCGACCCGTCGCGCGAGGAAGGCGGCGCACACCGCCACGAGCGACACCGAGGCGACGTAGTGGAAGCCGACGATGAAGGGGTTCAGGCCCGTCAGCACGGTCACACCGCCGACGAGCGCCTGCGCGACGACGCCGCCGAGCACGATCGCGGCGAGCACGAAGAGGTCGCGGCGCTCCCGGCGGATCCGCAGCACGAGCAGCAGCACGACGATGGCCAGGATGCCGACGAGGCCGGTCAGCGTGCGGTTGCCGAACTCGATCACGCCGTGGATGCCCATCTCGGGCGTGTTGACGATCGACTCCGCCGTGCAGGTCGGCCAGGTGGGGCAGCCGAGGCCGGACCCGGTGAGCCGCACGGCACCGCCGGTGGCGATGATGAGCAGCTCCGCGATGCCGGAGAGCCAGGCGAACACGCCGATGCGGCGGTCCATCGCGTCGGTCGGGAACCAGTCGCGCACCGCGACGGCGATCGAGCGGATGCGGGCGGCTGCGCCCTGTGCGGCGGCGGGGGACTGGCTCACTGGGGGTCCTTCTCTCGAGCGTTCCCGCGCGACACGGCGGGGCGGCCTGTATTTCTGGGCGGCTCTCTCGTAGGATCGTCAGGTTCAGGAACGCAGCCCTGGCCGGAGAGTCGATGGTGACGAACGGGACGCGGAGATCCGCGGCCCGGTCACTGGGACAAGTGTAGGCAGGCCGCCCGAACGTCCGCGCACTCCCATCCGGCACACCACCCGCCCCCATGCGGTTGTTGCAGGCTGCTGTGCGAGGGAATGCCGACCGACCGCCCCGGGTTGGGTCCGGCGAGAGAAGAGGTAGCAATGTCTGATGTGCTCATCGATCGACCCGAGCTCGAGAGCCTCGGCCAGTACGAGTTCGGCTGGGCCGACTCCGACGTCGCCGGCGCGTCCGCGCGCCGCGGCATCTCCCCGCAGGTCGTCGCCGACATCTCGCAGCTGAAGAACGAGCCCGAGTGGATGCTGCAGCAGCGCCTCAAGGGCCACAAGCTGTTCGAGCGCAAGCCCATGCCGAACTGGGGCGCCGACCTCAGCGGCATCGACTTCGACAACATCAAGTACTTCGTGCGGTCCACGGAGAAGCAGGCCCAGACCTGGGAGGACCTGCCCGAGGACATCAAGAACACCTACGAGCGGCTCGGCATCCCCGAGGCGGAGCGCCAGCGCCTCGTCGCCGGCGTCGCAGCCCAGTACGAGTCCGAGGTCGTCTACCACCAGATCCGCGAGGACCTGGAGGAGCAGGGCGTGATCTTCATGGACACGGACACGGCGCTGCGCGAGCACCCGGAGTTCTTCGAGGAGTACTTCGGCACCGTGATCCCCGCCGGCGACAACAAGTTCGCCGCGCTCAACACGGCCGTGTGGTCGGGCGGGTCGTTCGTCTACGTGCCGAAGGGCGTGCACGTCGAGATCCCGCTGCAGGCCTACTTCCGCATCAACACGGAGAACATGGGGCAGTTCGAGCGCACGCTGATCATCGCCGACGAGGACAGCTACATCCACTACATCGAGGGCTGCACGGCTCCGATCTACAAGTCGGACTCGCTGCACTCCGCGGTCGTCGAGATCATCGTGAAGAAGAACGCCCGCGTGCGCTACACGACGATCCAGAACTGGTCGAACAACGTCTACAACCTCGTCACCAAGCGGGCGATCGCCCACGAGGGCGCCACCATGGAGTGGATCGACGGCAACATCGGCTCCAAGGTGACGATGAAGTACCCGTCGATCTTCCTCGTCGGCGAGCACGCCAAGGGCGAGACCCTCTCCGTCGCCTTCGCCGGCCCCGGCCAGCACCAGGACGCCGGCGCCAAGATGATCCACATGGCGCCGTACACGCAGTCGTCGATCGTCTCGAAGTCGATCGCCCGCGGCGGTGGTCGCGCCGGCTACCGGGGCGAGGTGCGGGTGGATGCGAACGCGCACCACTCGGCCAACACGGTGCGCTGCGACGCACTGCTGGTCGACACGATCTCGCGATCGGACACCTACCCCGCCATCGACATCCGCGTCGACGACGTGCAGCTCGGCCACGAGGCCACGGTCTCCAAGGTCAGCGAGGAGCAGCTCTTCTACCTCATGAGCCGCGGCATGGCCGAGGACGAGGCGATGGCGATGATCGTGCGCGGCTTCATCGAGCCGATCGCCCGGGAGCTGCCGATGGAGTACGCACTCGAACTCAACAAGCTCATCGAGATGGGCATGGAAGGATCCGTGGGCTAAGGATGACCAGCACCACCTCCACGCTCGAGCCGGGACAGCACGGCATCGCAGCGCATTCCGACGGCGCCTTCGTGCCCGTGCAGACCCGCTCGGCGCGATTCGCCTCGACCGAGGTCGCGGACTTCGAGGCCGTCACCGGCACCGAGGCCGTCTGGAAGCTCACCCCCGTCCGCAAGCTCGGCGCGCTGCTCGACGGCGACCTCGACGGCACCGCGTACCCGGTGGCGACCGAGGCCGGCGACGGTGTCGCCATCGACTGGATCGGCCGCGACGATGCGCGCATCGGCTCGGCCGGCGTGCCCGAGGAGCGGGGCTCCGCGAACGCCTGGAGCGGCTTCGAGCAGGCGCTGGCGATCACCGTGTCGGGGGAGGGCCGCCAGGCCACCGTCCTCCGCACGGAGCTCGGCTCCGGCCCGCGCGCGGCGCACACGGTCATCACCGCAGAGCCGCACAGCACGGGCCTCGTGATCCTCGAGAACCGCGGCTCGGCCGCGCTCACTGAGAACGTCGAGATCGTGGTCGGCGACGGCGCGCAGCTCACCGTCGTGTCGGTGCAGGACTGGGCCGATGACGCCCTGCACCTGGCGAGCCACTTCGCGGTCATCGGCCGCGACGCGAAGCTCAAGCACGTCGTCGTCTCCTTCGGAGGCGAGGTCGTGCGGGTCAACCCGACCGGCCACCTGAGCGCCGAGGGCGGTGACGTCGAGCTGCTCGGCCTCTACTTCGCGGACGCCGGCCAGCACCTCGAGCAGCAGGTCTACGTCGATCACGACGCCCCGCACACCCGCAGTCGCGTCAACTACAAGGGCGCGTTGCAGGGTGAGGGCGCGCGCACGGTGTGGATCGGCGATGTGCTCATCCGCCAGTCCGCGACGGCGACCGACAGCTACGAGCAGAACCGCAACCTCGTGCTCAGCGACGGCACCCGTGCCGACTCGATCCCGAACCTCGAGATCGAGACCGGCGACATCGCCGGCGCGGGTCACGCGAGCGCGACCGGGCGCTTCGACGACGAGCAGCTCTTCTACCTGCAGGCGCGCGGCATCTCCGAGGAGGAGGCGCGTCGTCTGGTGGTGCTGGGCTTCCTCGCCGAGATCGTGCAGCAGATCGGGGTCCCCGAGCTCGAGCAGCGTCTCCTCGACGCCATCGAGGCGGAGCTCGGCACGGCGCAGGACGCCTGAGGGTGGAGCACAGGGTCTGCAGCTCCGACGAGCTGCCCGCCAACCAAGCGGTCCGCGTGGTGCTCGACGGCGTGCCCATCGCCGTCGTGAAGGACTCGGCCGGCGACATCCACGCCATCGGCGACGCCTGCACGCACGGCGACATCTCGCTGGCGGAGGGCTTCGTCGAGGAGGACGGGCTGGAGTGCTGGGCGCACGGCTCGAAGTTCTCCTTGCGCACCGGCAAACCGCAGAACCTGCCCGCCTACGAGCCCGTCCCCGTCTTCGGCGTGCAGCTGCGCGACGGCGACGTCTACATCGATCCCACGGTGACCGTCGAGGTCACCTCCTGAGACTCCGGGCCAACGCCCGATCCCGAACGAGAAGAGAGAGCATGTCCACCCTCGAGATCAAGGACCTGCACGTCAGCGTCGAGACCGACCAGGGCACCAAGCAGATCCTGCGCGGCGTCGACCTGACGATCAAGCAGGGCGAGACGCACGCCATCATGGGCCCGAACGGCTCGGGCAAGTCGACGCTCGCCTACACGATCGCCGGCCACCCCAAGTACACCGTCGAGAGCGGATCGATCCTGCTCGACGGCGAGGAGGTCACGGAGATGAGCGTGGACGAGCGCGCCCGCGCCGGCCTCTTCCTCGCGATGCAGTACCCGGTCGAGATTCCCGGCGTCACCGTGCAGAACTTCCTGCGCACGGCCAAGACGGCCATCGACGGCGAGGCGCCCGCCATCCGCTCCTGGATCAAGGACGTGCGCTCCTCCATGGAGAAGCTGCGCATGGACCCGGCCTTCGCCGAGCGCAACGTCAACGAGGGCTTCTCCGGCGGCGAGAAGAAGCGCCACGAGATCCTGCAGCTCGAGCTGCTCAAGCCCAAGTTCGCGGTGCTCGACGAGACCGACTCCGGCCTCGACGTCGACGCGCTCAAGATCGTCTCCGAGGGCGTCAACCGCGTCAAGGAGGAGACGGGCCTCGGCCTGCTGCTCATCACGCACTACACCCGCATCCTGCGCTACATCCGCCCCGACCACGTGCACGTGTTCGTCGCCGGCAAGGTCGCGGAGCAGGGCGGGCCCGAGCTCGCCGACCGTCTCGAGGACGAGGGCTACGACCGCTTCCTCACGGCTTCGGCGTAGGCTGCCGGCATGGTCTCCGCGCTGGCCCCCGAGCTCTTCGACAAGGTCGAGGAAGCCCTCAAGGACGTCGTCGACCCCGAGCTCGGGGTCAACATCGTCGACCTCGGCCTCATCTACGATCTGGCCTGGGATGACGAGCACGACGCCCTCATCATCAGCATGACGCTGACCTCGGCGGGCTGCCCGCTGACCGACGTCATCGAGGAGGACACCTCGCGCTCGCTCGACGGCATCGTCGACGCGTTCCGCATCAACTGGGTGTGGATGCCGCCGTGGGGTCCCGAGCGGATCACCGACGACGGCCGCGACATGATGCGCGCGCTCGGCTTCGCCCTCTGACCGGCTCCGAGAAGCGGATGCGCGCCCCGGCTCAGGCCGGGCGCTCGGCGTCGCGGTCGCGATCGAGCAGGCGTCGGCAACCGATGACGACGATCGCGGCGAGCAGCGCCTTGCCCAGTCCGCCGGGCAGGAACGGCAGCACCGACCCGGTGAGGGCGGACAGCGCGGCTCCCGCGCCGAGCTCGATGCCGGTCCGCACCGCCAGCCAGACGCCGCCCAGCAGCAGCAGGGCGACCGCAGCGGCAGCCGCCGAGAGCGCCGCGGGCAGCAGGCGTCCGATCGGCAGCCGGGACGAGACCGCTCCGAGCGCCGCGGCGACCGGCACGAAGGCCACCAGGAAGCCGGCCGAGGGCGTGTCGAGCGCGTCGATCCCGCTCGCAGCCCCGGCGAACACGGGCAGCCCGGCGAAACCCAGAGCGAGGTACAGCGTCATCGCCAGCGCGGCGCGGGCCCAGCCCGTCGCGAGCGCGACCAGCAGCATCGCGAAGGACTGGCCGGTCACCGGTACGGGCCAGCCGGGTAGCTCGATCTGCGCGGCGATCGCGGTCAGCGCCGCGCTCGTGACGATGATCTGCAGATCGGCGAAGCGGCTGCGCTCGACCACGGCGTCGACGAGCACCGGTTCGCGTCCACGACCCGCGGGAGCGCTCGCGCCCATCCGTCCCCCTCGTCGAACCGCCGTGTCGGCCCGCCACGGCGGCCGGCAAATATACTAGGCCCCGCCCCCCCCCCCCCCCCCCCCGCCCAGCGGCGCCCCCCCCCG
>JASCOA010000007.1 GCA_029959365.1 Microbacteriaceae bacterium PS02343
GACGACTACCGTCCGCTCGTGGAGCAGTGGATCGGCGAGAACCGGGAGTTCGTCGACGGCCTGACCGCCTGATCGACTTCGCGGCGAGGGGGGGGGGGGGGGGGCCCCCCCCCCCCCCCCCCCCCCCCCCCCCCCCCCCCCGCCCCCCCCCCCCCCGCCCACCCCCCCCGCCCGCCCCCCCCCCCGCCCCCCCCCCCCGCCCCCCCCCGGCGAACTCGATCGGTCGGAACCGCGACTCAGCCGCGGAAGGTGCCGGAGATCGCGTTCTCCGAGTCCTCGTAGCTCAGCGAGGCCTGGTTCAGCAGGTCGCTGATGCCGGCGAGGGACTCCTTGAGCTGGATGGCAGCGGTGTCCCACTGGCCGTAGAGCTCGTTGAAGCTCTGCGAGGCGGAGCCGCCCCAGTCGCCGCTGACCAGACCGTCGACGAGCGACTTGAGGTTCTGCAGCTGCGACTCGATCGACTGCGCGCCGGACGAGAGCTGTCCGGCGACACCGGCGAGCGATTCGGAAGTAACGCGGATCTCGGCCATTTTTCCTCCAGGGAGAGTGGGTGATCGTCGACACCCCTCGCGCCGACAAGCATGACCTTACTGAAGGGGAGGACCCGGGTGGAATGGGGAGCGCTCCCCATGGGCCGCGCTCGCAGGATCAGGCGAAGGCGAGGTCGATCGAGACCTCGCCGATCCAGATCCGGTCGCCGGGATGCACGGTCGTCGGACGCCCCTCGCGGAGCGGCATCCGCACGCCGTTGCGCTCCAGCTCCGAGCCGTTGCCGGAACCCGCGTCGGCGACCGTGACGCCACGAGCGTCGACCTCGACGGTCAGATGCACGCGCGAGACCGAACGGGTGTCGTCGTGCACCTCGATGGCCTGCGCGCCCTCGTTCTGCGCACTGGAGTGCGGTTGGCGCCCGACGATCGCACGTCCGGCGACCACGACGCGCTCGCCGGTGCTGAAGGCGAGCTGCACGCTGCTCGGCGGCGTCCCTCCGCCCGCGACCGGCGGCGTCGGCGGGGCGACGGCGGCAGGCTCGGCCGGACGCGCCGTGCTGGCGGGCTGCCAGACGGGGGGCAGTGGCACAGCCGGACCCGCCGGCTCGGGCCGCGTCGTCTGCGCGGCCGGCGCTGCGGTCCGCTGCGGCGCCACGGGGGGCGGCGCGGCGAACCCCGGGGGCACCGGCGGCGTCGCGCCTTGGACGAGCTGGCCGCACTCGAAGCAGAACATCGAGTTCGGCCGCAGCTCGGCGTCGCAGTACGCACAGCGTGCGGACATCCCACCACTCCTCACAGGCCGCCGCGAACGGGGCCAGGTTGTTCGAAAAGTCTATTCGGGCTGCGCGGTCAGCGAGCCCGTCGCCGTCGGGTACCGCTGCCCCTCGCGCTCACTGGCGCACATCCGGTACGCGCACAGCCTGCCAGGCGCCGTCGCGGTGGAGCACTGCTCCGCCCGGGGTCTGAGCGCCGAGCATGTAGCGCGGGATCTGCGTGCCGAAGAGCGTCGTGCCCGCCATCGCGTTGAGCGGCGAGAGCACCAGGCCGAGGCGGGCCTTGCGCGCGACCGGGAGCGCACCGCCGAACATGCTCGAAGCCGCCTCGGTGTCGACAGCCACGCAGAAGCTGGCGCCCGCGGAGATCCCGCTGAGCGCCTGCTCGATCGGCGCGCCCTTGAGCTGCTCGGCGTCGTCCACGATCACCACGACGCGACCGGATCGGCCCGCGGCGACCGCGTCGAGCGTCGCGAGCAGCGCCGCCGGGTCGGTCTGCGGATCGGAGACCACGGTGATGTCGTGGCCGGCCGCGACCTGCGTGAGCACTGATTCCTTCGGCGCGACGACGAGCACCGGATGCTCCGCCCAGGCCAGCTGGTGTGCGACGGCCGCGAGCGCACTCGATCGCCCGGTACCGCGCGCTCCGGCGACGACGAAGCCCTGCTCGCCGCTCCAGTCGACGGTGACGCGCGAGAGCTCGTCGCCGCCCACGCCGACGGTCGGCACCGGAGCGGTGCAACCGGCCGCCAGCGGCAGACGGTAGGCGGAGGAGAGCGCGATGTAGGCGGGCAGCGGGTCGACCCGGAACGGGCGGGGCAGCTCGGCGAGCTCGGCGAAGGAGTCGAAGTGGTCGCGCACGTGCTCGACGATGGCGCGGAACGCGGCCGTCTGCGCCTCGCCGCTCGTCTCGCGGCTGATGACGGCGAGCTGCACCTCGGCGCCCTGGGCGCCGACGAGCGTGCGGCCCGGGGGGAGATCGCCCGGGATGTCGCGGATCATGATGCCGGCGGCGCGGTAGTCGTTCACATCGCGCATCGGCAGGACGTACTGCGTGTCGATGAAGCTCGACACCTTGTCGCCGCTGATCGCCCGGTCCCCCGTCATCAGCACCCGGATGCCGACGGCCGGACCCTCGCGCAGCACGCGCATGAGCTGATCGCGGAAGGCGATGAGCTGGTCGGGGTTGAGGCTGGAGGCCAGCCGCTCCCATCCGTCGATCGCCACGATCGCGTACGGCAGGGCATCCGCAGGCGTCGCGAGGCGGCGCTGCTCGGAGATGCTGCCGACCCCCGCCTGCGAGAGCACGCTCTGGCGCCGGCTGAGCTCCTCGAGGAGGCGGCCGATGAGGCGCGGGAAGCGCTCCTGGTCGAGCGGGGTGACGACCGCGCCGCAGTGCGGGGCGTCGGCGAGCGGGAGCAGCGCGCCGTTGCCGTAGTCGGCGATGTAGAGGTGCAGGTCCGCGGGCGAGAAGCGCTGCACGACCTGTGCCAGCACCGTGCGCAGCGCCGTGGTGCGACCGGAGAGCGCGCCGCCCATGAACAGCAGATGCGAGTCGGCGACGACGTTCCAGAGCCGCGTTCGCTGCTTCTGCTCGGTCGGCACGTCCTCGAGGCCGAGCACGATCGCATCCGCGGGCAGCTCGTCGTTCACGAAGCGGTCGAGCGTCAGCAGCGTCGGCAGCGGGAGGAGCCACGGCGAGGGGTTGCGCTCGATGCCGAGCGAGTGGGTCGTCGCCGAGACGAGGTTGACGAGCGCGCGCAGGTCGGTGTCGTCGTGATCGGTGCGCGTCGTCTGCGCCTGCTTGGCCGGGAAGCGCGCGGCGAAGCCGAGCCCGCTCCACTCGATGGGGGCCTTGGCCGGCAGCACGCGGGTGACACGCTGCGCCCCTTGGCGCAGGCCCGCGACGCGAGCGGTCTGGAAGGGCACCGGATCGGCGCTCTGCCCGGCCCGGACGAAGCCGCGGCCCGGCGTACCGGGGCTGATGAGCGCCGCCTCGGCCGAGCCGAGCACGTCGGTGGAGTCGGCGCGGTCGGTGACGCGGAGCGCGACGCGCAGGTTGATGTTCGACTGCATCTCGGGCGTGACCACGCCCGAGGGCCGCTGGGTCGCGAGCACGAGGTTGACGCCGAGGGAGCGGCCGACGCGCGCGATGCGCACGAGGCCGGTGATGAACTCGGGCAGCTCGGTCTTGAGCTCGGCGAACTCGTCGATGACGATCATCAGACGGGCGAGACCGAGGCGGCCGGCGGCCTCCGGGTCCTTCGCCCAAGCGGAGTCGATGTCCTTCGCCCCGAGCTCGCGCAGCACGCGCTCGCGGCGCTTGAGCTCCGCGTCGAGCGAGGCGAGCGCGCGCTCCGTCTCACGGGCGTCGAGGTTGGTGACCATGCCGACCGTGTGCGGCAGGCGCTCGCAGTCGGCGAAGGCGGAGCCGCCCTTGTAGTCGACGAGCACGAAGTTGAGCGCATCGGGCCGGTTGGCGAGGGCCAGCGAGACCACGAGGGTCTGCAGGAACTCCGACTTGCCCGATCCCGTGGTGCCCGCGACGAGCGCGTGCGGTCCGTCGGCGGCGAGATCGAAGGCGAACTCGCCGTCGGCGTTCGCGCCCACCACCACGAAGGTGCGACGCGGCGAGGCCGCCCAGCGCCGAGCCAGCACCTCGGGGTCGTCGAGGTCGATGCCGAGCAGGTCGACGAAGCGCACGCTGCCGGGGAGCAGGCCTTCGTCGCCCACCCCGCTGACGTGCTCGATCGAGCACAGCCGTCGAGCGATCTGCTCCGCGGCGGGCAGTGAGATCCCGTCGACCAGCACGCTGGCGTAGTAGTCGCTCATCGACTCGACGCGGGCCAGGGAGCGGTCCGCGCCGTCGAGCGCGACCACCGTCGTCGCCTCCTCGGGCAGTCGCGAGCGGTCGACGTCGATGGCGATGAGATGGATGCCGAACTTCGATCCCTTGTCGAGCAGCGGCACCATGCCCGGCAGCGTGCGGTAGCGCCGTGCACCGTCGACGATCACGACGATGTCCTCGGCGAAGGAGCCTCCGCGGTCGCCGGTGGCGCGGATGCGCGTGCTCAGCAGCCCGGTCAGCTCGCGCAACCGCTCGCGCCGGGTGTCGTCGGTGTTGCCGATCATGGTGATCGCACCGTCCCCGCCGCTCGTGTGCGGCAGCCAGGAGAGCCAGGACCACTGCTGACGATCGTCCTCGTCGCAGAGCACCACCACCCGCAGATCGCGCGGCGAGCGCAGCGTCACGAGGGAGGCGAGCATCGCGCGCACCGTGCTGCGGGCGGCCTCGATCTCCCCGGCGACGCCGACGACGCCCCGCGCCAGATCGGCGGCGACCGGCGCCGGGGCGACGCCGACGCGTCGCGAGCCCCGCTCCTTGGAGGAACCGCCCTCGTACCGCACGTCGAGCGGTACCTCGGCGAGGCCGATGCGCGCCTGCAGCGCGTCGTCGTCGCCCTTGCGGCGCTCCCAGAGCCGCGAGAGCGGCGCCGTCGCGATATCGCGCACGACCACGGGGTCGGGATGCCGGTACCAGCCGTCGAGCCGCTGCTCGCGCACCAGGGAGGCCACGCGCTTCGCTCCGGCCTTCACGTCCTCGGCCCACTGCGCCTGCGTGCGCTCGCCCTTGCGCTTGGCGAGCTTGGAGTTGGTGAGGAAGGAGCCGATCACCATGATCGGCGACGCCGCAGCCATGAGCAGCATGACGGGACGCTGGAACAGCACCGCCATCGTGACGCCGAGGACGACGGGGATGACCGCGGAGAGCCATGGCAGCGGCGAGCGGTCCTGCTCCTCGGGGCGATCGCCGGGCAGCGCCAGCACCGGCTGCGGTCGTGCGGGCGCGATGCGCGAGGGACGGTTGAAGCCGCGCATGCCGACGCGATCGGGCGAGAGGTCCGCATCCGATCCCGGCTGGACGCCCAGGCGCAGCACGACGCTGCCGAGCTGGACGACGTCGGCCGGCACGATACGACGGCTCCCGTCGATCGGCTCGCCGTTGACGAGGATCGGATGGGCGGGGTCGACCACCGTGATCTCGGCCGCGAGCGGGGCCGGCCGTCCGTCATCGCCATGGGTCGCCTGCAGCACCAGCGTGGCGTGGTGCGGGGCGAGGTACGGATCGACCACGGGCAGCTCGATGCCGCCACCGCTGCCGATGCGCAGCGCCTCGTTCGCGCGCAGCGGCACGGACTCGCCGGCGAAGGGGCCGCCCACCACCTCGAGCCGGGGCGTGCCCGGGACGATGGACGAGGCCTGCTCGGCCGGCAGGGCGGTGCCGTTGAGGATGCCCGCGGCCGCGACCGGCGTCGCCGGATCGGTCGCCGGGGCGACGCTCCAGGGCTCGACGTCGAGCGACTCGGCGATCTCGCCGACCGTGGTGACGTCGTCGGCGCGGAGGATCCAGGATCGGTCGCCGTCCGCGGTGCCGAGGGTCAATCGCAACGTCATCGGTTCTGCCTTCCGGGCGGGGTCACGCGCCGAGCCGGTCGAGGAGGCGCAGGAACGGCGTGAGCACGCCGGTCCCCTCCTCGGCGGTCTCGTCGGTCGGGATGGTCGCGGGGACGATGGCGGCGATCTCGTCGCCGCCGATGGCCCCCGCGGGAACGGGAGCATCGAGCTCCGATCCGGCGCTCGAGCCGGGCCGGACGAGGGTCACGCTGCCGGTGCTCTGATCGCCGTTCGCGTCGACGACGTGGAACGAGAACTGGTCGACGTCGCCCGTGGAGCCGGAGACGGTCGCGACACCGCCGGGGCTGCACGACACGGAGCCGGCCGCGGCGGCACCGCAGCCGATGATGCGGGGCGCCTCGGCGTCGATGTACTCGGTCAGATCGAGTTCGGTGACTCCGCCGTCGGTCATCGGCGCCAGGACGTGCAGCGCACCCGCGCGCTCGGCCGTCGAGGTCACGAGGCGCAGCTGCAGCACCGTGGCAGGGCTCCACTGACCGGTGTCGTCGCCGACCTGGACCGAGAGCTCGACGTCACCGGTGTAGCCGGCCGCCGCGGCGAGCACCAGGTGCGTCGAGGTCACCTCGAGCTCGCCCGCCTCGCTCGGCGAGACGGTGCCGGCGCGCACCCGGGGGCCGCCGGTCTCGTCGCAGTCGGTGCAGACGACGCCGAGATCGCTGAGCGGGACGAGGATCCGCCCGCCGGCGGGCACCGGGTACCCGTAGGAGGACTCGGCGAACGACGGGGCCTCCGGCGGCTCGAGCGTGACGAGGTAGTCGACGGCGAGCGAGACGGTGCCGTTCGACTGCGCGACCGGCACACGGACCATGCCCGCCTCCGGGTCGTACTCCGGCGCGGAGAAGACGAGCTGCTCGACGGTGCAACCGGTCGCGAGCGGCGTGGCGGCCAGCACCGCGGCGCAGTCGTCGAAGCGCCAGCCCTCGGCGGGAGTCACCTGGATCTCGCCGCGGTACGGGATCGCGACGCTGTTGCCCGCCTCGACCGCGGCCTCCTGCGCCTGCGCGGCAGCCGGGCTCGCGGCTCCGCCGAGCAGCAGCGCGATCAGCGCGACGGGTGCGATCGCTCCGAGGGCGCGACCACGGCGTTGCACCACCATGCAGCGTCCTCCCCCGTCACGTCGCCTCGGATCGTGTGTTAGACAATACCCACCAGCCGCGCCGACCGACGCGCGACTCGAGTCAGCAGGGGACGCTCGTGACCGACGTGAACCGCGCGCCCGTCGCGGCGCCCGCATCCGCCGCTCCCGATCATCGTCGACTGCTCGGCCGCGACCCGGGTCAGACCGAGCTCGTCACGACCGGCACCGCCGTCACGGCGAAGCGCCCGATCGCCGCGACCGAGAGCGTGATCCCCGAGCTCGACGAGACGGTCGCCAAGCCGCGACCCTTGTGGAAGCACCCGGCGTTCATCGTCTCCATCGCGTTGACCCTCGCCGCGCTCATCGCGGCCGGCGTCTTCCTGGTGCTCTGGCTGCTCTCCGACGGACCGGCGCGCATCGACGGCGTCGAGCTCGAGGTCGGCGAGGGCAATGCCCACCTGACCTGGACCGGCACCGATGAGGCGGTGGACCTCTACGTGGTGAACGGCGGCGACGTCATCGACATGTCCCAGCTCGTCCGCGGCGGCAGCGAGGCGTGGTTCCCCGTCGGGCTGCCGGTCGGCGGCGGCGGCTTCGACGACGGCTCGTGCTTCGTGGTGCGTCCGCACGCCAACGCCGACGCGGAGGTCAGCCTCGATGCGGCGGCGCTCGACGAGCAGGGCGCACGCAGCGCCTGCGTGGCCGACGCGCGATGACGCTCCGCCCGAGGCCGCGCTCGCTGCGCCTCGCCGCCGGGTTCGCGGCGATCCTGGCACTCTCGGGCTGCAGCCGCGCCGCCGAGATCGAGCAGCCGCCCGCTCCGGCGGGCATCGACCTCGAAGCCGTCGACATCACGGACGAGGCGGCGAACGGCCTGTGGTTCGTCGACGGTGCGACCGCGCTGCAACGCGTGATCGATGCGGTCCGCGCCGCCGGAGGCGCGCGGATGAGCGGATGGATCGTCGAATCGGTGCCGGTCGAGGACGCAGCGCCGGTGCCGGGCCGCCGCATCGACCTCGCCGTGACCGGCACGCCCAGCGCCTACAGCGCGCAGCTGGCTGTGCAGGGCCAGGAGATCGAGCTCGTCGTCGTCGACGGCGCAGCCTTCCTCCGCGGGAACGCCGCCTACGCGCAGCGCATCGGCGACGAGCGTTTCGCGAGCGGCTTCGTCTGCCTGACGGCCGACGACGCGCTCGTCGCGGAGTGGAGCGCGCTCACCGACCCCGCCGAGCTTCTGGACGGCGCCCTCGGCTCGGCCGAGCTCGGCATCCACGCACCGGCCGAGGGGGCTCCGACGACCGAGCTGGTCATCGGAGCGGGGGGCGCTCCGGTCGGCGCGCTCACCGTCAGCGCCGTCTACGCGCCGCTGCCCTCCCGGCTCGTCATCGGCGATGTCAGCGGCAACGCCAGCATCGACTTCGCCGAGTGGGGCGAGACGGATGCGGTGAGCGCCCCGGAGGACGTCGTCGTCGACTGCGGCTGAGCCCGGCCTACCAGCCGGAGCAGTCGGCGCAGGTCTGGCCGAGCAGATTGACGCCGGTCGACTGGTCCGCGAACAGCTCCCACGCCTTCTTGGTGTCGCCGTCGCGCACCGCCTCCTCCATCGCGTCGAGGCTGCGATCGGCGGAGGCGATCCACTGCCGGTAGGATGCGTCGTCCACGCCCTCCGAGCCCTTCCAAGCGACAGCGCGCAGCTGCGCGATCAGCGGCAGCAGCTCCTCCGCCTTCGCGGTGTTGCCCTGCACCTCGATGAGCAGCGGCGTCATGGTGGACAGGATGGGCAGCAGCTCGGCGCAGCGCTCCTCGCGCACATCGGTCATGGTTCCCCCGGGTTCGGATGCGGATCGGATCGGGGCGAGTCTACTCGCGGCGCCGGCCCTCGAACGGGCAGGATGGGCGGGTGAGCCTCTACGCACCCGAACTCGCGAAGTACCCCGAGCTGACGCGCCGTCGATCGGCGGTGCGCACCGCGTTCGCCGTCGCGGTGATCGTCGTGGCGGTGGCCGCCATCGCGTACACGGTGCCCAACTTCATCGACCTCGCCGAGCAGGGTCGGGAGAACGCCCAGGACGCCTCCCGCGCGCGCTACCGCTACGGCGGCGGCCTCCTGCCGGTCGCGATCATCGTGCTGGCAGCGGGCGCCGCCATCGCCGCGATCGTGGCGCTGTTCGGCGCGGGCACCCGCCTCTGGGTCCGCAGTGCTTCCGGCGCGCCCCTGCGCAAGCGTTTCGAGGGGTACCACGCGATGGCGCCCGAGGCGTTCGAGCGGCTGCACGCCGGGTTCGCCTCGGGCGACCCCGCCGGGTACACGCCGCTGCCGGAGCAGGTCAAGCGCGGCGACGCGGTCGTCCTCGTGTGGACCGTCGAGGCGGAGCGCACCGGCTACGTCGGCCTCAGCTGGGGCAGCGCGACGAAGTCCACGCGCAACGCACCCCTCATCCGCCTCGAGGGCGTGCACTTCGATGCGCTGCAGGCGGCGCTGCGCAACGGTCTGACCGAGCCCCTTCCTGAGGAGCGCAACCCGCTGCGGGCGGCGGGCGGCGTGCGATGACCTCGGCGGGTCCGGTGCCCGCACCGCCCTCCGATCAGGATCGGCAGTGGGCGCAGCACTTCGCCGCCGGTGCGCGCTACGACGCACCGCTCTCGGCCGCTCGGCTCGCCCGGGCCCGCCGGCGCAACACCGGCAGCATCGTCGGCGCCGTCGTGGCGTCAGCCGCTGTCGTCGTCCTGCTCGTGCTGATCATCACGAGCGGATTCGCGCACGTCACGCTGATCGTCGTGGCCGTGCTCTTCCTGATCGCCATGCTCCTCGTCGTGCGCAGGAGCCTGCGGCTGCGGCACCGCAACCTGCGCGGCACCGATGTCGACGGCGTGACGGTGTCGGTGGGCGCGGACGGTCTGCGCCTGCCGCGCATCCCGCTGCTGCCCTGGTCCGCGGTCCGGGGCGTCATCCTCTACGACGACTCCGCGCGCAACCGAGCGCAGCGCAGCGCGCCGATCGTGGGTTGGGGCGCCGCGATGGCGCTGGGCGGCGGCGACGGCAGCATCGCGGCGACGCTGGCCTTCCACGACGGCGAAGCCGTCCGCGCCCTGGTCCGACCCGCCGAGGACGCCCGGCTCGTGCGGCTCTGGTCGCGCGACGCGCAGGGGCGGGTGCCCGGCGATCTGACGCTGACGCTGGACGTCGCGATGGAACTGGACCAGGTCGCACGGCTCGGTGCGGCGATCGCCGGAGCCGCAGCGGGCGCCGGCGTGCCGGTGCACCGTCCGGCCTCGACCGGCGAGTACGTGCTGCTCATCGGCAGGGTCGTCGAGGGCCGCGCCTGATCGCAGCGCTGCAGTCCCCCGTGCTGGGGACTCGCTAGGCTGGGGTTATCCGATGAACGCGCCGCCCCGAAGGCGCGTGGAGCACACCGTGAACCAGCAGCACTCCCGCAGCGTCAGCCTGCGGTGGAGGCAGCGCTCCGACGCCGGCATGCCGCCCCGCGGCTGGGCCGCGGCCTGGAACGAGTTCACGGTGCACGGCGGCGCGGTCACGCCGAACCGCTAGCAGCGTCGCGCGCAGCCGTCTGCGCGGGTCGACGCACGCTCCCGGAGGGGGCCGCGCACCCGCTCGGTCCGTGCTCCGCTCCATCGTCCCGTCGGCGAGCCGCGTGCTGCGGCGGGCGCACCATGCGGCGCCGACGCGCGCCGCGGCAAGGAAACAGCACAGCAATGCACGCACGCACCCGAATGACCCTCGCCGGACTCGCGACGGGAGCCGTCCTGCTCGCCACCGGCTGCGCATCCGCGGCGCCCGCCGCCACGCTCGAGAACGGCGACGAGCAGACGATCGACCTGGCCGTCTTCGCCGGCTGGCCCGAGGGCATCGCAGTCAGCGAGCTCTGGGCCGCCGTGCTCGAGGAGCAGGGCTACGACGTGAACATGGAGAGCGCCGACGTGGCACCGGTCTACGTGGGCCTCAGCGACGGCGACTACGACCTCGTGCTTGACACCTGGATGCCGATCACCCACGAGGCCTACTGGGACCAGTACGGCGACGACCTCGTCGACCTCGGCGCCTGGTACACCGACGCCCGCAACACGATCGTGGTGAACGAGGACTCCCCCATCACCTCGCTCGACGAGCTCGCCGACAACGCCGGCGTCTTCGGCAACCGGATCGTGGGCATGGAGCCGGGCGCGGGCCTCACCGAGATCACCGAGGAGCAGGCGATCCCGACCTACGGCCTCGAGGAGATGACCTTCCAGACCTCGTCGACCGCGGCGCTGCTCACCGAGCTGCAGCGGGCGACGGATGCGGGCGAGGACATCGTCGCCACCCTCGCCCGCCCGCACTGGGCCTACGACGCCTTCCCGATCCGCGACCTCGAGGACCCGGAGGGCGCGATGGGCGAGGCCGAGGAGATCCGCACCACCGCGAGCACGGAGTTCGAGGAGTCGCACCCGACCGCCGCCGAGTGGATGCGCGGCTTCGCGATGACCGAGGAGCAGCTGCTCTCCCTCTGCAACCTGCTCTTCAACGAGAACGCGGGCACGGACGACTACCGTCCGCTCGTGGAGCAGTGGATCGGCGAGAACCGGGAGTTCGTCGACGGCCTGACCGCCTGATCGACTTCGCGGCGAGCGGATGCGGGCGATCCCCGCATCCGCTCAGCCCTCGAGCACCGCGCGCAGCGAGTCCGCGAGCCGCTTGGCGTAGGCGACGGGGTCGCGGAGCGCCCTGCCGGCCACCGGATGGGCGTCGAGCACGAGGCGCACGGACTGCGCCGCGCCCTCGGGGAACAGCACGAGGGTGATGCGCAGCAGCGCCTCGCCGCGACCGCCCGGGCCGGCCGCGGCCTGCACCGAGGAGATGCCGGCGACGGCGCCCTGCGGATGCGGGGACGACCAGGAGCGCACCTCGCGCGCACCGGCGGCCCGCGCCTCCGTCTCGATGCCGGAGAGGAAGGATGCGGGCGAGTCGATCGCCCCGTCGCCCTCGGCCTGCAGCAGGTCGATGCGCAGACTCGCCTCGAGGCGCTCGGCGCGGCCGTCGGGCACGAAGACGAGGCCGATGAGCGGCTCGTCGAGCGCGAGCCGGGCCTGCTCCGCGGCGAGCGCTCCGGCGAGCGCCGGGGTCGCATCGAGCTGCTGCGCCGTCTCGATCGCCCACTGCCGACCGGCCTTGAGGTCGCGCTCGACGGGGACGGGCAGCCAGTGCTCGGGCAGGTCGAGGGCGAGGTCGACGATCGCGGAGGTCATGGGGCAAGCCTAGGATCGCCGCCCCACGCGGACGCGGCCGACGCTCCGGTCACCCGACCCAGGGTCGCAGCTCGTCGCCGACCGGGAAGCGCAGGGTGAAGCGGTCGGTACCGCCGCCGACCACCGAGGCGGCGCCGTAGTCGTCGCCGACCACCACCACGTGCTCGGTGCCGGCCTCGGCGATGCGCACCGGGCCATCCCCTCCCCCGGGCAGCACCAGACGGTAGCGGTCGGCGAGGTAGCCGATGCCGAGCAGCTCGAGCACCTCCTCGGCGTCGAGCCAGTCGAGCGGCTCGGCGCTGCGCGGGCGGCCGAGCAGGTCGTGGGGCATGAAGCCCTGCCCCTCGGGCGCGATCCACCCGACGACCTCGCGGTCGCCGCGGCGGTGCTCGACCCAGTGCGGCGGCAGCGTCACGGGGTCACCAGCGCGGGTGGATCTCGGCGCGCAGCAGACGGTCGTAGACCTCGCGCACGGCGGTGTCGAAGGCGGTGAGGTCGGTGCCGTCCTCGAGGAGGCGGCCCGCGGCCGCGTTGGCCTCGGCCTGGCGCACATTGCGGGCGCCGGGGATCACGGTCGTCACCCCGGGCAGCGCGGCGATCCAGGCGAGGGTCGCGGCCGGCAGGCTCACCCCCTGCGGCAGCGCGGCCTCGAGCTCGCGCACCGCCGCGAGCCCGGTCGCGAAGTCGACGCCGGAGAAGGTCTCGCCCTGGTCGAAGGCCGAGCCGTCGCGGTTGTAGGAGCGGTGGTCGTTCTCGGCGAAGGTCGTCTCGGCGCTGTACTTGCCGCTCAGCAGGCCGCTGGCCAGCGGCACGCGCGCGAGGATCGCGACGCCCGCATCCGCTGCCGCCGGCAGCACCGCGTCGAGCGGCTTGAGGCGGAACGGGTTGACGATGATCTGCACGTTCGCCACGTTCGGGCGCTTGATGGCGGCGAGCGCCTGCGCGCTCGTCTCGACGGAGACTCCGTACGCGGCGATCGAGCCCTCGGCCACGAGCGCATCGAGGGCGTCGTAGGTGGCGTCGTCGTCGATGACGGCGCTCGGCGGGCAGTGCAGCTGCACCAGGTCGAGGCGGTCGACGCCGAGGTTGAGCCGAGAGCGGCGGGTCCACTCGGCGAAGTGCTCGGCGGTGTAGTTGGCCGGCTCCTGGGGCAGGCGGCGGCCCATCTTCGTGGCGACGGTGATGCCCGCATCCGCTCGATCGGCCGTCCGCTCGGCCAGGAAGGCGCCGATGAGGGCCTCGGAGCGGCCGTCGCCGTAGACGTCGGCGGTGTCGAACAGGGTGACGCCGGCGTCCGCGCTCGCGCGCAGCACCGCGAGGGCGTCCTGCTCGCTCACCTCGCCCCAGTCGGCGCCGAGCTGCCATGTGCCGAGCCCGATCGGCGAGAGCTCGCGGGCGAGACGGGGTGCGGGGCGCTGCTGCATGGGTGGTGTCCTCTCTGACGGTGAGGCCATCCTCGCAGCTGCTGTCGGCGGCAGCTGCGACGATGGTGGGGATGAGCCTCGCAGACGCAGCACCCTCCCCCGCCCTCGCCGCCGAAGCGCTCGAGGCGCTGCGCTCCCTCACCGGGCGAGCGGATGCGGTCTTCCACGACGGCCAGCTCGAGGCCATCTCGGCGCTGGTGGAGCACCGGCGCCGCGCCCTGGTGGTGCAGCGCACCGGCTGGGGCAAGTCGGCCGTGTACTTCCTCGCCTCGCTGCTGCTGCGCCGCCGCGGCGCCGGGCCGACCCTGCTCGTCTCCCCGCTGCTGGCCCTCATGCGCGACCAGGTCGAGGCGGCGGCGCGCGCCGGGGTGCGGGCGGTGTCGGTCAACTCCGCCAACGCGCACGAGTGGGCGCAGGCGCAGGCCGCGCTGGCCGCCGACGAGGTCGACGTGCTGCTGGTCAGCCCCGAGCGGCTCAACAACCCGCGCTTCCGGGAGGAGCAGCTGCCGTCGCTCGTGGCGCGCATGGGTCTGCTCGTCGTCGACGAGGCGCACTGCATCAGCGACTGGGGGCATGACTTCCGGCCCGACTACCGACGGCTGGCGGCCCTCATCCGCTCGCTGCCCGAGGGCGTGCCGGTGCTCGCCACCACCGCGACCGCGAACTCGCGCGTCGTCGCCGATGTCGAGGAGCAGCTGACCTCGGGCTCGAGCGCGCCGGTGTTCACGATCCGCGGCTCGCTCGCACGCTCCTCGCTGCGCCTCGGCGTGCTGCGGCTGGCGGATGCGCGGGCTCGGCTCGGCTGGCTGCTCGCGCACATCGACGAGCTGCAGGGCAGCGGCATCATCTACTCGCTCACCGTCTCGGGCGCCGAGGACACCGCGCGACTGCTGCGGCAGGCCGGCCACACCGTCGCCGCGTACACGGGCCGCACCGACAGCGAGGAGCGCGCGCAGCTCGAGCAGCAGCTCAAGCGCAACGAGCTCAAGGCGCTCGTCGCGACCAGCGCCCTCGGCATGGGCTTCGACAAGCCCGACCTCGGCTTCGTGGTGCACCTCGGCGCCCCCTCCTCGCCCGTCGCGTACTACCAGCAGATCGGCCGCGCCGGCCGCGGCGTCGACAACGCCGACGTGCTGCTGCTGCCCGGCCCCGAGGACCGCGACATCTGGCAGTACTTCGCCAGCGCCTCCATGCCCACCGAGCAGCGGGCGCAGGCCGTGCTCGCCGCGCTCGAGACGGAGCGGCCGATGTCGACGGTCGCGCTCGAGGGCCTGGTCGACATCAAGCGCACCACGCTCGAGCTGCTGCTCAAGGTGCTCGACGTCGACGGCGCCGTGCGCCGGGTGCAGAGCGGATGGGTGGCGACCGGCCACCCCTGGGTCTACGACGCGGAGCGCTACGAGCGCGTCGCCGCCGCCCGGCTCGACGAGCAGGAGGCGATGCTGCAGTACGAGCGCACCGGCTCGTGCCGCATGCAGCTGCTGCAGCAGCAGCTCGACGACCCGAGCGCCGGCCCCTGCGGTCGCTGCGACGTGTGCGCCGGCGCCTGGTTCCCGGGCGACGTGCCCGAGGGCGCCTCGGGCGACGCCGCGCGCGCGCTCGACGGCGTCGGCGTCGAGATCGCGCCGCGCGCCCAGTGGCCGAGCGGCATGGAGGCGCTCGGCGTGCCCGTGCGCGGCAAGCTCGACGCGGGCGAGCGCGTGCTCGAGGGCCGCGTCGTCGCGCGCCTCACCGACCTCGGCTGGGGCGGGCCGCTGCGCACGCTGTTCGCGGCGACCGCCGCCGACCAGCCGGTGCCGCAGCAGCTCGTCGACGCCTGCGTGCGCACTCTCAAGGACTGGCCGTGGGCGGAGCGCCCCACGGCGGTCGTCGCCATGCCGTCGCGCGGCCGCCCGCAGCTGGTCGCGTCGCTCGCGCAGACGATCTCCTCGATCGGGCGGCTGCCGCTGCTCGGAGCGCTCGAGATCGACGGGGCGCCCACCCGCCGCGGCGACGGCGCGGTCAACAGCGCGTACCGGCTCAGCGGAGTCTGGGAGGGCTTCTCGGTGGGCGCCGATCTGGCCGCGGCGCTCGCGGAGCATCGCGGGCCCGTGCTGCTCGTCGACGACATGGTCGACTCGCGCTGGACGCTGACGGTGGCGGGGCGTGCGCTGCGCAAGGCCGGGGCGGATGCGGTGCTGCCGTTCGCGCTGGCGAGCGTGGCGTAGGGGCGTCAGGCAGCGTCGTCTCTGCCCTCCGCGGAGCGCCGGGCAGTTGGAGCGGGCCGGGTTACTGCTCCGCGACCAGCTCGAAGCGGGCCGGATCGGTGGCGACGCCGTTGACCTGCAGGGCGATGGCGTGCTCGCCGAGGTGGTAGCGACGCGTGGTGATGGTGCGGAAGGCGTGGCGGCGGTCCACGCGCATCCGCTCGCCCGCCGCCAGGGTCGCCGTCGTGAGCTTGAAGGTCTTCGTGGTGGTCGATCCGTTCGCCTTGCGGTGGTGCACGACGTAGTCGATCGCGAGGCGGGCCGGCTCGGAGCCCGTGTTGCGCAGCTCAGCCGTGAAGCCGATCGATCCCTCCATCGGCACGCTCGCCGCGTCGAGCAACGGGCCGTCGACCTCGATGCTCGCCGGCGCGAAGCCGAGCAGCGCCAGCGCGGCCGGGTCGCCGCGCTTGACGAGGGTGCGCAGCGCGTGGCGCACGAGCGCCGGTGTCGTCGCCTCGGGTCGCTCGAGCCAGCGCGCAGCCGTCGCGACGACGAGCCCGGCGTGGTCGCGGCTGAGGTCGTTGAGGTGGTTCGCGACCGAGCGGCGCACGTACTCGCTCTCGTCGAGGACCAGCCGGTCGAGGATCGGCAGCGTCGCCTCGGGCCGGGCCACGAGCGCCGGCACGCGCAGGCCCCAGGGCAGGAACGGACGGCTGCCCTCGGTCGCGAGCCGGCGCACGTGCTCGTCGGTGTGCGCCGTCCAGCCGAGCATGATCGCGAGGCCGCGGTCCGGGTCGTGCCGCAGGAGCGGACGGATGGAGAACTCCGCCGTCAGCCGACCGGTCAGCTCCGCCTGCAGCACCATCGCGTCGTCGAAGGCCTCTGTACCGCCGTCGGCCACGGCGCGCTGGGCGACCGCGCCGAGCACAGGCCAGATCATCCATCCGGTCAGGGCGGGGTCGGCGGCCGCGTCGCGGACGACGCGGGCGAGCGCGGGGTAGCCGGCCGGCGCATCCGCCAGCAGCGCGTCGCGCAGCAGGTCGGCGCGCTCGCGCAGGGCGAGCGGGGCGAGGGCGGTGGCCGCGGCGGCGAGCGTCTCGGGGCTGCGGCCGAGCACGCCCGCGACGATGCGGGTGAGGGCGGCGGCGTGCTCGCTGCCGAGCAGCTCGTCGGCGAAGGGCATGGGCGGGCTCCGATCGGGTGGCGTCGACCTCATCCTGCCGTGCGCCTCGGACGTCGGCGGCCTAGGGTCGGGGGTATGGGGTGGACGGGGACTGCGCTCGAGGTCGACGAGGACGATGCGCCGCAGCACGGTGCCTCGCCGTGGCGAGCGCTCGGACGGGTGCTCACCCTCGGTTTCCGTATCCGCGGGCGGGCGAGCCGCAGCGAGTACTGGTGGTGGATGCTCGTGCACGCGAGCGTGATCGTCGTGCTGTTCGGGGTGATCCCCGCGGTCTTCGGCGTGGCGAACGAGCAGGTGAGCGTCGGCTTGGCCGGTCCGTTCGCACCGATCCAGCTCGGCGGATGGTCCTCCTCCGCGCCGTACGAGCTCATCCCGGCACCGGTCACGATCGCAGCGCTCATCGGTCTCGTCTGGGGCGTCACCACCTTCATCCCGAGCATCACCGTGGCGGTGCGGCGCTTGCACGATGCGAACTTCTCGGGTCTCTGGCTGCTCATCGCCGGGCTGCCGTTCGGTCCCCTCGTACTGGTCCTGATGCTCGCCCGCGGGTCACGAGCCGAGGGTGAGCGCTTCGACTGCTGAGACTCGCGGTTTTCCACTGCCCGGAGTCAGCGCTGCGGTGCGGTGTCGGCTGCGTATCAGCAGCCGAGCGACGTATCAGCAGCCGAGCGACGTGTCAGCAGCGGCAGACAGGCTGAGTCGTCGTCGCGGTGCTGACTCGTGAGCGCGGACGGTCGGGAGCTCGGCAGGAGCGCGAACAGCCTGCGGGACGGCGCGGACGGTGGCGGCAGCGCCGCGCATCCGCTCTTGTCGGTCGGCTTCCCTACGATGGGTCGGTGACGATCACCGCAGCAGCCGACGGATCCGCCCTCAAGAACCCCGGCCCGGCGGGCTGGGCCTGGTACGTGGACGACGACTGCTGGGCCGCCGGCGGCTGGCCGCACGGCACCAACAACATCGGCGAGCTGCAGGCCGTGCTCGAGCTGTTCCGGGCGACCGCGGACGTCGACGACGATCTGCTCGTGCTCTGCGACAGCCAGTACGTGATCAACTCGGTGACCCAGTGGATGCCGGGGTGGAAGCGCAAGGGCTGGCGCAAGGCCGACGGCAAGCCGGTGATGAACGTCGAGCTGCTCAAGGAGATCGATGCCGCGATCCAGGGGCGCCGCTACCGCTTCCAGTGGGTGAAGGGCCACGCCGGCCACGACCTCAACGAGGCCGCGGACGTGCGCGCCCGCGCCGCCGCCGAGGCCTTCCAGCGCGGCAGCGCCGTGCCGAGCGGCCCCGGCTTCACGCGGGGCGGCGCCGCGCCGGCGCGGGTCGCTGCGCGCCCGGCCGAGCGCGTGCTCCCCGAGCCCGCCGCCGACACCCTGTTCGACGGCCTCTTCGACCTCGACGACGAGCGCGCCGCGCCGACCCACGAGCTGACGCTGCGGCTCGAGGACGGCGAGCACCGCCGCCTGCTGCAGCGCGCCAAGGCCGCCGGCCGCACCCCCGAGGAGCTGCTGCGCGGCCTCATCTGAGCGGCGCGGCTAGACCGCGCCCCAGCCGAGGGTGAGCGCGCAGGCGGCGACCACGGCGGCGAACGCGAGGGGCACCGCGAGCGCGAGCAGCGCATCCGCCCGGGTCAGCGGCACGGGGCGCCAGATCGTGCGCGGACCATCGCCGAGCCCGCGGCTCTCGAGGGCGAGCGCGATGCGCTCGGAGGAGCGGATGGAGGCGACCAGCAGCGCGAACGCCGAGCGGGCGAAGCCGCCGACGCCGGAGCGCGGGCGACCGCGGCGGTCGAGCGGCGCGCGCACCGCCTGGGCGGCGCGGATGACGGCCCAGCGCTCCGGCATCGCCTCGAGCATGCGGTGCCCGGCGAGCAGCGCCGCCGCGTAGTGCGGGCTGAGCCGGGCGTGCTGCACGAGGCTCGTCATGAGCTCGCGCGGCGGCGTGGACGCGAGGAACGCGATCGTGCCGGTGCCGATCACGAAGCCGCGCAGCGCGAAGGCGACGCCGAGCACGGTGCCCTCCGCGGAGGCGTGCACCGGGGCGTCGAGCAGCGGCTCGCCGGGGCGGGTCAGCGCGTTGACCGAGACCACGCCGACCGCGAAGAGCAGGAACGGCAGCTGGGCGAGCAGCAGTGTGCGCCAGCGCAGCCCGGCCGCCCAGCGCCCGACGGCGAGCGCGATCAGCCAGAGCACGAGCAATGGCGCCGGGGCGTCGAGCAGGATGACGCCGAGCGAGACGACGAGGAGCAGCGCAGCCTTGACCGTGGGGTTCCGGCGGGCGAGCGGGGCGCGGGGGTCGGCGGCGAGGGTGATCGCGGTCATGCGGCGGTCCCGGCGCGGACGTCCGGGGCGAGGCGCGCCCCGGAGACCGTGCGCCCGGCACGGGCATCCGGCGCGGGGACTCCACGGTGCGCAGCGGTTCCCTCCGACGGCGAGGCCCCGGGCGTGCGCAGCGCCTGCGCCGCCGCCTCGAGCCGGGCGAGCTCGTGGCGCAGCGCCGTGTCGTCGCCCGCGCGGGCGGCGAGGGCGCGCAGCAGGCGCGAGGGGCGCAGGCCGGCTGCCGCGTGCATCCGCTCGTCCCGCAGCAGCGCCAAGGGCGTGGTGTCGGCGAGCAGGCGACCGCCCGCGAGCACGAGCACCCGGTCGGCGTGCCCGGCCACCGCGCGCAGGTCGTGGCAGGCCAGCAGCACGGCGGCGCCCGAGTCCGCAGCGCCGTGCAGGGCGTGAAGCGCCGCAGCGCTCACGTGCCGATCGAGACCGAAGGTGGGCTCGTCGGCGAGCAGCACGGGGCGCTCGTGCACGAGCATCGCGGCCAGGCTGAGCCGGCGCTGCTGGCCGCCCGAGAGCCGGTGCGGGCTGCGCTCGGCGAGCCGCTCGAGCCCGAAGCGCTCGAGCATCGGGGCGATGCGGTGCTGCAGCGACGCGGGCAGCCCGACGGCCAGCTCGGCGCGCACGGTCGAGGCGGCGAACTGGTGCTCGGGGTGCTGGAACACCATGCCGGCCCGGGCGCCGCGCACGGTGCCGGCGAGCGGACGGCTCAGCCCGGCCAGCGCCGTGAGCAGCGTGGTCTTGCCCGTGCCGTTCGCCCCGACGAGCGCCACGACCTCGCCGGGGCGCAGCACCAGGTCGATGCCCTCGAGCACGGGCGCACGGCGGTGCCCGACCGAGAGCCCTTCGACGCGCAGCACCGGCTCGGGGGCTGGCGTGTCGAGCGGATGCGCGCGCGTCGCGCCGGGGAGATCAGTGCGATCCTGCAAGGTCGCCCCGGGCTCGAGAGCGCCGGCGGCGTCGAACCCCCGAGGGCCGGCTCTCTCGGCATCCGGCGTCCGGACGCCCGGCTGGGCACTCGCCGTGGCGGTCTCCCCCAGCACCGCGTCGAGCGCTGCCTCCGTCTCGAGGCCGCGGGCTCCGGCGAGCGCCGCGAGCTCCAGTTCGGCGGGCAGCCAGCAGCCGAGGCCGACGAGTTCGCGCAGCACGTCCACGTCGAGCTCGTCACGATGCCCCTGCCAGCGCACCCGACCGGTGGGGCCCAGCACGAGCCACTGCTCGGGCAGCGCGGCGGCACCGCGGTCGCCGGCCAGTTCGTCGAGCCGGTGCTCGACGAGCAGGCTGGCGGCACCGGTCGCGGACTGCGCCGTCTCGAGCGCGGCGCGCACCGCGTCGACCCCGGCGGCGTCGAGCATCGAGGTCGGCTCGTCGAGCAGCAGCACGGCCGGCTCCGCGGCGATGGCCGCGGCGAGGGCCACCCGCTGCAGCTCGCCGCCGGAGAGCCCGCCCGTGCCGCGGTGGCGCAGGTGGGAGGCTCCGGCGCGGGCGAGTGCGACGTCGAGCGCCGGCTCGATCCCCGCTCGCGGCACGGCGAGGTTCTCCAGGGGGAAGGCGACCTCCTGCTCGACCGTGGCGAGGCACACCCCCGAGACCGGGTCCTGCGCCACCACTCCGGCGTGCGCGGCGAGGCCGGCCACCGTCGCGGACGCGACGTCGCGACCGGCCAGCCGGGCGCATCCGCTCACCGTCGCCCGGAAGGCGTGCGGCACCGCGCCGTGCAGCAGCCGAAGCAGCGTGGTCTTGCCGCTGCCCGAGGGGCCGAGCACGAGCATCCGCTCCCCTGGGCGCAGGGCCAGGTCGACGGGGCCTACCCCGTCGCCCGAAGGCAGCACCGCCTCGAGGAGGCGGGTCTCGACGGCCGGCTCAGCCGACACGCTGCGGGGCATTCAGGGCCGCATCCGCTCGACCGATCGCGAACTCGTCGAGCACCCCGGTGCGCCGCAGGGCGTCGACGAGCACCTTGGCGAGCAGGCCGCCGAGCACCAGGCCCGAGACGAGCTGCATGCCGAGGCGCAGGAACAGGATCTCCTGGCCGTACCAGCCGGCGCGGAACGCCGAGTAGAAGAACACCAGCCCGGCGCCCAGCAGCCCGCTGACGGCGAAGACCCACCAGCCGTAGCGGCGGTAGCGGGTGAGCGCGAAGGGCAGCTCGCTGCCGGCGCCCTGCAGGGCCGCGGCGATGAGCAGGGTGGGGCCGGCTGGCGAGCCGAGGAACACCACCTCGATGACGGAGGCGATCACCTCGGCGATCACGCCCACGAGCGGCCTGCGGATGATCGCCACGGCCAGCGGGGCGACGAGCAGCCAGCCGCCGAAGAGCACGTGCTGGGCCAGATCGCCCGCCGGGCCCATCGCGACGGCGAGGGCGTTCCAGGCCTGCACGAGCGCCCAGTAGAGGAACCCGAAGACCACGCCGAGCATGACCAGCAGCACGATGTCGCGCAGCGCCAGTTGCTTCATCGCTGCGCCCCCTCGTGCGACGGGCTGTTGAGCGAGAGCGTGAGGTGGCTCGTGACGTGCTGCACGCCGCGGCCGACGAGGGTCCAGCCCGCGAAGGCGGTGGCCAGCACGTCGCCGACATCGCCCTCGAGGCGGGTGACGAAGTGCTCGCTGCCGCGGAAGGTGCCGTTGCCCTTCGCGAAGTCGATGGCGGCGTGGATATCGCGCATGTGGTCGGCCTCGACGGTGTCGGCGAGCGGGTAGAGCGCCCACTCGGCGGCGGCCCAGCGACCGGTGGTCTCGCCCGACACCGTGTCGACGCCGCGCGGTCCCGCGCCGCCCGGCAGCTCGCAGACCGCTTCGCCGGGGCAGCCGCGCGAGAGGTGCACGCTCACGATGGCGTGGTGGCCGCTGGCGGCGACGGATGCGGTGAGCTGCGTGATCGCGCGCAGCAGGTCGTCCTCGGAGCCGCCGAGGTACGTGCTCACGTCACCCGTGTCGACGACGAGCCCGGTCGTGTCGGAGGCGGCGAGCGCGCCGAGGATGGCCTCGACGTAGCGGTCGGACATGACCGAGACGGTCACGCGGGCGCCGACGCCGAAGCGCAGCGGATCGTCGCGCAGCTCGGCCGCCTCGGCGGCGGTGCGGGCGGTGGTGGTGGTCATGCGGTTCGCTCCCGGTGCTCGTGAGCACGGGAGGACGCACGTCACCGTGACGCGGCCCTGCTGATCGCTTCCTGCGCCGGCATGATCCGGATCAGGTTCGACGGTCGGAGTTGGAGAACTCCCTCTCAGCCCGACTCATCGGACTCCCGTGCTTCGGCGCCACCGTAGCAGCGCTGCGGGGTGCGGCGCACCCCGCAGGTTCAGCCCAGCGCCGCCTGCTCGCGCAGCGCCGCCACCGCGAGGTCGTCGTCCTCGGCGTCGGTGAGCCCGGAGACGACGAGCACGCCGACCGCGGTGCCGCGCACCCGGATGGGCACGCCGCCGCCGGCGAGGGCGTACTGCAGCGGGTCGAGGCCCATGGCGCCCATCCGCTCCTCGAGGCCGTGCTCGCGGAACAGCTGCGCCGTGGTCCAGGACGCCTTGTCGTAGCGGCGCACCAGGGCGCGCTTGCGCTCCATCCAGGCGTCGTTGTCGGCGGAGCTGCCGGGCAGGCCCGCGTGGAAGACCCGCTGCTCGCCGAGCCAGAGCCCGATCGTGATGGGGCGGTCGTGCTCCAGGGCCGCGGCGAGCATCCGCTGGCCCAGCTCCAGCGCCTCGCGGTGGCCGAAGCGCTCGAAGTCGACGTCGCTCACGAGGCGCGCCCGGCGATCGCGGCGCGGGCCGCGTCGATCGTGGCCCTGCGGGAGAGCCCGTCGTGGGAGAGGTCGGAGCGGTCGTCGACGAAGGCGGCGACCTCCGCCTCCTGGAACTGCCCGCGGGGCTCCGTCGCGGTGGTCGGCGCGAGGAATCCGGGCTCGAAGCCGATGCGGCGAGGTTCGGGCGGGGTGAGGCTCACGGGGCTCCCGTCGTCGGATGCTCGACGGGCGGTCGCCGTCGACGCGGCAATCCTATGCGCTGTTCAGCATTGGGGCTAGCGTGGAGCCATGATCATCCACACCGTCTGCTTCACCCTGCGCCACGAGTCCGGCTCCGCCGAGGAGACCGACTTCCTGCGCACGGCCCGCCGCGACCTCACCGGCATCCCCGGCGTGCGGGACTTCACCATCGCCCGGCAGACCGGCCGGCACAGCGACCTGCAGTTCCAGTTCTCGATGAGCTTCGACGATCAGGCGGCCTACACCGCCTACGACCAGCACCCCGTGCACCAGTCCTTCGTGCAGCAGCGCTGGCTCGTCGAGGTCGCCGACTTCACCGAGTTCGACTTCGTGCCGGACGAGACGCTCGGCGCCGCGTGACCGATCCCGGCGACGCCGACGGCGCGCCGCGGGGCCACTACGCGAAGGGGCTCGAGCGGCGCGAGGCGATCCTGCGCACCACGCTCGAGCTCTTCGCGCAGCACGGCGCCCGCGGTGCATCGCTCCGTGCGGTCGCCCGCGAGCTCGAGGTGAGCCCCGCACTGCTGCAGCACTACTTCGGCAGCCGCGAGCAGCTGCTGCAGGAGGTCGTCGCGGCCTGGGACGCCGACAGCCGGCGGCTCACCGCGGGCCACGGCGTGCTCGCGGGGTGGCTGCGCAACATCCGCCGCAACACCGGCATCCCCGGCCTGGTGCGGGTCTACGCGTCGTCGTCGGTCGACGCCTCCGACCCCGCCCATCCGTCTCGGCGGTTCTTCGCGGAGCGCTACGCGCACCTCGCCGCACGCCTCGAGCAGGAGGTGCGCGAACAGCAGTCGGCCGGCCTCGCCGCCGCCGACCTCGACCCGGCCCGCATCGCCCGGCTGCTCATCGCCGGCTCGGAGGGCCTGCAGATCCGCTGGCTGCACGACGACGCCTTCGACATGGCCGAGGAGTTCGCGGCGCTCGTCGCGGCGCTCGGGCTGAGCGTGCCCGATCTCGACTGAGGCTCAGCCGACCCGGGCCGCGACGATGCCGCCGTCGACATCGAGCACGGTGCCGTGCACGTAGGCCGCCTCATCCGAGGCGAGGAATCGCACCGCGTGGGCGATGTCGATCGGGCGGCCCGGGGCTCCGGCAGGCGCGGCTGCGGTCATCCGCTCGAGGATCTCGATCGAGGCCTCGTTGCCCGGGGTGATGGTCGCGCCCGGTGCGACCGCGTTCACCCGCACGCCGCTCGGGCCGAACTCGGCGGCCCAGGCCCGGGTCAGCTGCACGAGCGCCGCCTTCGTCGCCGGGTAGAGAGCGACTCCCGGTGTTCCGACGTTCGCCATCCACGAGGTGATGTTGACGATCGAGCCCGAACCCCGCGCCGCCATCGCCGGCGCGAGCGCGCCGACCAGATCGTGCGGCACGCGGATGTTCGTGGCGAGCAGCGCGGCGACGTCCTCGTCCGGCAGCGACGCGGTCGGCCCGACCGGGAAGATGCCGGCGTTGTTGACGAGCAGGTCGACGCTGCCGCCGAGCGCTTCAGCGGCGCGAGCCGCGAAGTCGCGGGCGGCGGCGGGGCTCGCCGCGAGGTCGCCGACGACGACGGAGGAGCGCCCGCCGCTCGTCGCGATCGACTGGGCGACGCGCTCGGCGCGACCGGTGTCGCGCCCGTGCACGACCACGTGCACGCCGGAGGCGGCGAGCACGTGAGCGATCGCCGCGCCGATGCCGCTCGACGAGCCGGTCACGATGGCGGTGCGTCCAGCGAGCCGCTCATCGCGGGGCAAGGTGGTCAGGAGTTCATGGTCGGTGGTCATGAATCCAGGCTGCCCGGCTCGGAGCGAGCGCGGTTGCCGGATCCGATCGGGTGCTTGCCCGTTCCGTGCATCCGCTTGGATGGGGGTATGGACCCCCGCATCAGCGTGAGCCTCGACCGGGCCGCGGAGCGCTCGCGCCGGCACATCGATGCGCCGCATCGGGCCGACGCGCTCGGGCTGCTGCTCGGGCGCACCACGGCGCCGACGCCGATGGCCTTCGTGCGGTACCCGCCGTGCCTCTCGGTCGTACTGAGCGGACGCAAGCGCTCGGGGGACGACGGTGCGCCGCAGCAGGAGTGGGGTTCCGAGCGCTTCTTCATCACGCCCGTGGACCTGCCGATGATCGCCGGAGTCGTCGAACTGGGCGCGCATGACGACTTCGTCTCGATGAACTGGCGCCTCGATCCCGCGATCGTCGCCGAGGTGGCCGCGCAGCTGCCGCGTCCCTCCCGCACCGGGCCGCCTGCGACGCTCGGCACGATGACCGTCGACCTCGCCGACGCGATCGACCGCCTGGTCGCCCTGCTCGACGCGCCCGAGGAGGTTCCGGTCCTCGCACCCCTGCTCAGCCGCGAGCTCGTGCTGCGGCTGCTGCAGAGCGACCAGGCGCCCCGGCTGCTCGCCGCCGCCGAGCAGGCGCACGCCGAGCTGGTCGGCGCCGTCGCCGAACGCCTGGGCGCGGACCTCGCCGCACCGTGGACGGCCGATGCGCTCGCCGCCGCGGTCGGTTCGAGCGCGGCTACGCTCACGCGGCGCTTCCGCGAGGTCACCGGACTGACGCCGATGCGGTACCTCAAGCGCCTGCGGCTCGGCGAAGCCCGTCGGCGCATGCTCGTGCTGGGCGACACCGCTGCACAAGCCGGCGCCGCGGTCGGCTACGTGAGCGCCTCGCACTTCTCCCGCGACTACCGCGGGGCCTACGGCGTCTCGCCCGCGGCCGACGCGAGCGCGATGCGCGAGCGGATGCACGCCGGCTGAGATCCGGCGGGGGGGGGCACGACCGAGACGCCGCGTACACCCGAGCGAGCCGCAATCGGTCGGAGCCGTCCGTCGGCCCGCGCGACCGAGTCAGACCGCCCGCGCCTCGATGCGCGCGAACGCGCCGCCCGCCGACCGCAGCTCGCCGGCGACGCCGGTCTCGACGACGCGCCCGGCATCGAGCACGACGACCGGCGAGTCGTCCGGCACGAGGTCGGCGCGGTGCGTGATCTCCACGATGGTCAGGTCCGGATACCGTTCGATCAGCCGCGACCGGACGGTCGCCGCGGTCGTCGCGTCGAGCTGGCTGAGCGCCTCGTCGAGCACAAGCGCCTCGGGCCCCGCGACGAGCGCCCGGGCCAGGGCGAGCCGCTGGCGCTGGCCGCCGGAGACCTCGGTGCCCCGCTCGCGCAGCACCGTCTCCATCCCGTCGGGCAGGCCGTCGACCCACGCGTCGAGATCGACGGTGCGCAGCGCCTCGCGCAGCAGCTCCTCGGACGCATCCGGTGCGGCGAGGCGCAGGTTCGATGCGATGGTGCCGCTGAGCAGCACAGGTCGCTGAGGCGCCAGGGCGACGCGACGGCGCAGCTCGTCGAGCGGCAGCTCGCGCAGCTCGACGCCGCCCAGGGCGACGGTGCCCGCGTCCGGATCCCAGCCGCGCAGCAGCAGGGCTCCGAGCGTGCTCTTGCCGCTGCCGGAGACGCCGACCACCGTCGACCAGGCGCCCGCGGCGAGCCGCAGGGAGACGCCGTCGAGTGCCGGGCTCGGGCGGCCCGGGTAGGTCAGGCTGACGCCGTCGACGACGATGCCCCGAGCGGATGCGGCGGGCAGGTCGTGGCCGGAGCCCGCGGGAACGCGGTCCAGCACGCGCGGCGCCGCGTCCACGACCTCGCGCACCCGGCCCGCCGCGGCGAACGCCGCGTCGAGGCCGCTGGCGAAGGCGTCGACGCCGCGCAGGGGGGTCCAGAGGCCGATCGCGACCACGAGGGCGAGCACCGCATCCGCTCCGTCGCCGGCGACCGCGATGACGGCGACGAGCGAGCCGCCGAGCAGGGCGGTGACGCCCGCCGTGCGCAGGCCCTGGATGGCGCCGGCGCGGCTGCGAGCCGTCGTGAGCTCGCGATCGGCGGCGTCGAGCGCGTCGAGCCGGCGCCGCTGGATGCCGAAGCCGAGCACCTCTCGTACGCCCTGCAGGTCGTCGCCGATGCGCGCGGCGAGGGCTCCGCGGCGCTCGGCCACGAGCCGGGCGCCGCGCCAGGAGGCGCCACCGGCGAGGAACGGCAGCGCCACCGCGAGCGCGGCGAACGGGGCCAGCACGAGGGCGAGCGTGCCGTCGACGACGAGGCCGAGCCAGAGCAGCGCGACGAGCGGCACGGCCAGCGCGGAGACGGCGGGCGGCATGGTGTGCGCGAAGAACACCTCGACGCGGTCGATGTCGCGGGTCGCGCGCTCGGTGAGCTCGGCGCCGGCGCGCCCCTGGGTCGCCGCCGGGGCCTGCGGAGCGAGCCGCGCGAAGAAGAGCTCGCGCAGCCGCTGCAGCGCGGTGAACGCCACCCAGTGGCCGGCGTACTGCTCGAGGTAGCGCAGCCCGGCCTTCACCAGCGCGATCGCCACGAGCCAGCCCGCGAGCGCCCAGGTCGGCGGCTCGCCGGCGACGACCGCGGCGGCGGCCACGACGAGCAGGGCGACGCCGAGCAGCTGCTGCAGGATGCGCGCCAGCACCGAGACGCCGAGCACGGGCAGGAGCCCGCGGATGCTGGCGAGCAGCCAGCGCAGGATGCCGAGCCGGTTCACGAGGCGCCCCCGAGCGCGATCACGCGGTCGGCGGCGAGGATCGCGCCCGGCCGGTGGGCGATCATGAGCACCGTGCGGCCGGCGGCGAGCCGGTCGAGCGCCGCGAGGATCGCGGCCTCGCTCGCGAGGTCGACCTGCGAGGTCGGCTCGTCGAGCAGCAGGATCGGGGCGTCGCGCAGGAAGGCGCGGGCGATCGCGAGCCGCTGGGCCTGGCCGCCGGAGAGCAGGGCGCCCTGCTCGCCGACCTCGGCGCCGAGCCCCTCGGGCAGCGCCGCGATCTCCTCGCGGAGACCGGCGTCGTCGAGCGCGCGCCAGAGCGCGTCGTCCGTGGCGTCGGGCGCTGCGACGCGCAGGTTCTCGGCGATCGTGCCGAGGAAGAGGAAGGTCTGCTGCTCGACGACCGCGAGCCGCGCCCGCATCCCGGCGGGATCGCCGCTCAGCCCGTCGACGACCACCTGTCCCTCGAGCGCATGCAGGTGCCCCTGGAGCAGTGCCGCGACGGTGGACTTGCCGACGCCGCTCGGGCCGACGAGCGCGACGCGCTCTCCCGGCTCCACCCGCAGCGAGAGTCCGCGCAGCACGGGCCGGGCGCCGGGCCAGCCCGCGGTGACCGCGTCGAGCACGATCGAGCCGGCAGGCGCATCCGCTCGCTCCGCCTGCGCCGTCGCCCGTGGGCGCGGCCCGGCCAGGTGCCCGGCGATCTGGCCCTGCGCGGCACGGCCCCCGATGCCGACGTAGAAGAACTGGCCGATCATGTCGACCGGGCCCGTGACGAGCAGCGCGGTGAGCAGCACCGCGGCGGCCTCGCCGAGCGTGAGGGCGCCGGATGCGACGCGCGCGGTCGCGATGACCGCCGCGGCCACGATCACGCTGAGCGAGAAGACCGCGTCGACGACCAGGATGAGCAGCTGATTGCCGGCGAGCACGCGCAGCAGATCGCGCCGGTAGGTCTCGCCGCGACGCGCGAGGTCCTCGCCGGCGCGACCGGCGGCGCGGGCGTAGACGAGCGTGCCGAGTGCCTGGATCGCCTCGAGGAAGCCCGCCGTCAGTCGGGCCTGCGTGCGACGGGAGGCGCCGCCGAGCGGGCGCACGAGCCGCTGGAAGCCGCCGATCGCGGGCGGTACGACGAGCAGCAGCAGCGCCAGCAGGCCGGCCGCGACGGGGTCGACCGCGAGCGCCAGCACCGCGAGGGCCAGCAGCGGGGTGGTCAGCGCGCCGAGCATGGGGCCGAGGAACGCGGCGCGGTACTGCGCCACGCGCTCCACCGCGCCCGTGGCCAGCGCGAGCAGTGCGCCCGAGCGGCCCGCGACGTCGGTGGCGCCGCGCTCGAAGACCCGGGCGACGACGGTGCCGCGCAGCCGCCGCTCGGCCTCTGCCGAGGCGCGCTGCGAGAACCAGGCGCCGACGCCGGCGAGCACGGCGGCGAGCAGCGCGAGCGCGATCATGAGCGGAACCGCATCGGGTCGGCGTCCGCCGAGCAGCTCGTCGACCGCCCGGCCGACGAGCACGAAGAGCACGGCGGTAGCGGATGCGGACCCCCAGGCGAGCCCCGCGGCGGCCCAGAGCGCCCAGCGCGGGCTGGCGTCGCGGATCGCGGCGGGCAGCGGGCCGTCCTGCGCCCCGGGGCGCCCGCCGGAGGCTCCCGGATGCCCACCGGGTGCGCCCGGATGCGCACCGGCAGCGCCAGGATGCCCGCCCGACCCCGCAGCGTGCGGCCGAGCGGATCCGCCGGGTCGGCCAGGCGATGCGGGGATCTTTGCGGTCATGGGGGGGCTGCCGTTCGTGGTGCCGACCGGCGGGGCCGCGGTGGCGGCCGGCGGCGCCGGACGGAGAGGCCGAGCGCGAGGCGATCGACCCGGCAATGCTACCGACGCGGCCGAGCGGCGGCAGGCGCATCCGCCCGCCCGCCCGGCGCGCGCTCAGCAATCGGGACGGCAGCGCGCGGGGACGCGGCGTGTGGACGGTCAGCCCTGACCACGACGCAGCGGCGGGAGGCGCCTGCACCGCCTCCCGCCGCATCCGCTCCGCCGCTGCTACTCCGCGGAGCCGCGCCGCACGCGACGCGCCCGCAGGACGAGCGCCGTGCCGAGCGCGAGCACCCCGCCGGCGACCGCGGCGAGCACCGCTGCGGTCGAGCCGTCGAGGCCCGTGCGCGAGAGGCTGCCGGTGCTCGCGCCGGCCGAGGAGCCGTCCGCAGCGGACGAGCCGCCCGGCTGCTGCGAGGCGGCCGGCGCGGGCTGCTGCGACGGCTCCTGCGACGGCAGCGGCGCGGGCTCCGACGGCTCGGGCGAGGGCTCGACGACCGGCGCGAGCTCGGCGTCGAAGGCGACGAGCGGGTTCGGCACCGTCACCTGCCGCAGCTGCTCGTAGCCGGCGGCCGAGGACGCCGCGAAGTCGTACGCCGTCACGACGACGCGGTCGTCGTAGCGCTCGAAGGTCAGCCCTCGGTTCATGTCGCCGGTCGTCACCTCGCGGCGGCTGGCGGTGGTCTCGCCCACCGCGTCCCACTCCACGTGCATGCCGATGGTGTTGACGGCCGTGAAGCCGTCGGGGTGCCCGTCGACGGTGCGGCGCTGCATCGCCCAGTCGCCCTGCTCGGCCGGGTAGTGGGTGTGCCCGGTCAGCACGATCGCGTTCGGGTAGTTGCCGAGGATGCTCGTGAGCCGGTCGTTGTGCTGATGGTGGGTGCTGTACCCCGGGTGCCACGAGGCCGACACGGTGTTCCCGAGGGGGAAGTGCGTGATCACGGCCACCTGCTGGTCGAGCGCCGTCCAGTGCGCCAGGCGCTGCTCGAGGAAGCGCACCTGCGCCTCGCTCATGGCCACGTCGCTCGGGCCGGCGAACTCCTGACCCAGCACGATGACGGGCAGGCCGCCGCCCGGGCCCTGGAGCACCTGCTCGTACCAGACGCCGTCGCGCTCGGCGAAGTCGAGGAAGCGCTGCCGGTTGGCGTCGAAGCCGCCCGCGGCGTAGCGCTCGTGGTTGCCGATCGCCGCGACGGTCGCGGCGGGGCGGATGCCCTCGGTCGTGTCCATGACGGCGTCGATCTCGTCCCACTCCGCGACCGTTCCGGAGTTCACGATGTCGCCGACCATGAGCAGGCCGGCCGGGTCGGGACTGATCGTCGCGAAGTCGCCGAGCCCGTGCTCGAGGTCGGCGGGGTGGCCCTGGATGTCGCTGACGACCCAGGCGGTGGTGGGCGCGCCGGTCGCGGCCGTCTGCACACGGTGCACGGCCACCGAGTCGATCGCCCAGTAGCGCGATTCCTCACCCGGCGCGAAGTCCCAGCTGAAGACCGCCTGGCGGGCGCCCTCCGGCACCGCGACGACGAGGTCCTGCGCGCCGTTCATCTGCGTCTCGTCGTAGCCGTCGACGACGCTCGCCGAGTCGAGGCGCAGCAGCTCCTGCGGCGCAGCGCCGTCGAAGGCGACCCGCACGACGCCGCTCTGGCCTGCGGACCCCCGGTAGTGGCTGTCGAAGGTCAGCCGAGCGGAGGCGAGCCCTGCCACCTCGACCGGCGCGCTCGTGAGCGTGGTCGCGCCGCCCCGCGCCGCATCCGCGACGAGGATGCCCTCGTGCGCCCGCCCGAAGCGGTCGCGCATCTCGTCGAGCCCGGCGACCCAGTCGGCGCGGGTCGTGCCCGCCCAGCCGGTGGTGGCGGACTCGACGGTCCAGCCCTCGGGCAGCGCGCCGTCGTCGAAGCCGAAGCGCGCGATCACGCCGTCGGTATCGATCGTGGTCGCGACCGGGTCGATCTCGACCGGGGTGCTCGGGTCGCCGGGCACTGGGGCCTCGGGAGCGGCGGTGACGGTCAGCGCGATCGGATCGGCGAGGGGCGCCCAGCCGTCGTCGGCGAGCAGGTGCACGACCCAGTCGCCGGCAGGCAGGTCGGCGGTGTCGAACTCGAGGGCGCCGCTCGCGTCGGGTGCGTAACGCCAGAGGGTCGAGGCCGGACCGCCGGGCGTCTGGCCGGCGCGGTAGACGCCGACCCAGTTGAGCGGGTTCGCGCTCGGCACCGCGTAGGTGACGACGAGCGGCTCGCCCGCCCGCACCGTGGTGGCGGAGAGCGCGAGGCTCGCGTCGGCGGCCGCCACGGCCGCGCTCGGAGCGAGCGGCGCGACGGCGAGGCCGCCGACGGTCAGGGTCGCGAAGGCGGCGACGGCGGCGGTGCGCAGCAGCGCACGACGTCGGCGCTCGGCGAGGGTGGGGGCGATGGCGGCCACGGAGGGTCCTTCCGGCAGGGGGCGGGGTCAGCGCGTCCGATGCTCGGCAGGGTTCCGGAACCCCCGGTGAACCGGCGGTGGACGGCTCATGGCCGCCCCGTTCGAGGGGCGAGCGGATGCGGACCGCCGTGCGCAGCGGTCCGATCGCGCCCCGATGCGGCTCAGCCCAGCACCCTCCCGAAGAGCCCGGCCCGCGCATCCGCCTTGACCTCGAAGGAGACCGCCCCGGGCACGTAGCGGTCGTCGCTGAGGTCGATGGGTCGGCCGTCGGCGGCGAAGGCGCGGCGGGTCGCGCGCAGCAGCGGGCTCGATCGCCGGACGTCGAGCAGCTGCGCGTCGACGCTCGAGGCGGCGACGGCGTCGATGCGATGCGAGCCGCTCGCCTCGGCCAGCCCCGCGGCGGCGAGCACGGCCACGTAGGACGGCGTGTCGGCGGGCAGCCCGCGCACGACGCCGGCGACCCACGGCGGGTACACCGAGCGCTCGACCATGACCGGTCGACCGGAGAGCGTGCGCACGCGCGTGACGCGCAGCACGGGCTCGCCGGGCGAGACGGCGAGCAGCCGGGCCTCGGTGCCGGTGGCGGCGTCGTCGCGCTCGTCGAGCACCCGCCCGCCCGGCTCGAAGCCGCGATCGCGCGCCCACTGGGCGAAGCCGCGGAAGCCGCTGAGCTCCTGCGCGTGCACGGCCGACTGCACGAACCAGCCGGAGCCGGGGCGGGGCTCGAGCACGCCGCGACGCTGCAGGGCGGCCAGGGCGGCCCGCAGGGTGCCGCGGGCCACGCCGAAGGCGCGGGCCAGCTCGAGCTCGCTCGGCAGCCGGGTGCCGACCGGGTACTCCCCCGCGATGATGCGGCGGTCGAGCTCGGCCGCGATGGCGCGGGTTCGGGTGGGCGCGGCGGTCACGCCCGGCAGCGTGCCGGGCTCAGGTGAACAGCTGGTTGCGGCGGTCCAGGGCGCACGCGCACGGGGCGGACCGGTTCAGCGGGGGCGTCCGCTCAGCGGGTCAGGGCGAGCACCACCAGCACGGCGGCGCCGATCGCCAGCACGGCGGCGATGGGGATCAGGATGCGATCGAGCCGGTCTGGGCGGCGCGGCGGCTTCGGGCGGTGCGAGCGAGCGGACACGGGACCTCCTCGGCGGAGCGGATGCAGCGGCCGCACGGCGAGTCGGGGTGCTCCCGCCGCGAACGGTCCACGACACCACCGAGTGTGCGTCCTCGGGGCGGGCGAGGCAACGCCCTCGCTCGGGGGCGCGACGGTCACCGGGGGCCCCCGAGTTGCGACCGGCCCGGCCGGTTCGCGAGGCTGGGCGGAAGCACCCGCCGCAGGAGGAACCATGACCGAGCAGAGCAGGCCCGTCGCGATCGTCACCGGCGCCGCCGGGGGCATCGGCCTCGAGATCGCCCGGGAGCTGGTGCGCGACCACCGTGTGATCGGCATCGCGCGCCGCGACGCCCCGGAGCTCGAGGCGCTCGGCGCCGAGCTCTGGCGCACCGACCTCACCGACTACGCCGCCGTCGGCGCGCTGCTGGCCGGCGAGCCGAGCATCGATCTGCTCGTGCACAACGCCGCGATCGCGCCGCGCTACTCGGTGGCCGAGGCCACACCCGAGCAGTGGCGCGAGGTGCTCGAGATCGACACGGTCGCGCCGGCGGTCATCACGAGCCTCGCGCTGCCCGCGCTACGCGCCGCGGCCGGCACCGTCGTGTTCATCGGATCGGGCGCGAGCCGCAACCCGGTGGCCGGCAGCGCCGTCTACGCCGCCGCGAAGCACGCGCTGCTCGGCATCGCGAACACGCTGCGGGTCGAGGAGCACCCGAACGGCATCCGGGTGACGACCGTGGCGCCGGGCCCGACGGACACCCCGATGGCCCGCAAGGGCGACGGCGCCGGCTACGACCCGTCCACCCGTATCGACCCGCGCTCGGTGGCCCGCGCCGTGCGGCTCGCCGCCGACGCGACCGACGACGCCCACATCCCCGACATCATCGTGCGGCCCCGGGCGGAGACGCCGCGCTGACCGGCGCCGGCCCGCGCATCCGCTCGCTGCCCGCCGCTCCGCCGAAGGCGCGCTCGTACTCGCGCGAGGCGATCGGGTAGTCGGGCCGCTCGCGGGCGCGCACGTCGTGCCGCACCCCGCGGGTGAGCGACACGTAGTGCTCGTGGGCGCGGGCGCACGCCCCGCGCAGGGTGGGCGCGTACGCGATCAGGTCGCGGCGCTCGCGCTCGCCGGTCACGGCGCGGTAGACCGTGCTCGGCCGCCCCTCGCGCTCGACGCTCACCACGCGCACGATGGCGAAGCGGATGCCGCCCGGGTCGACCATCCACCACTCCCCCGGCTGCACCTCGCGCGCCGCCAGGATCGGATGCCAGGTCTCTCTCGCCACGACGCGATGCTCGCAGCAGCCGCCGACACGCGACGACGACGGAGGGCGCGCCGACCGTGGTCGACGCGCCCTCCGGGAGCGGAGCGGATGCGGCTCAGCCCGTGTTCTGCAGGCCGGCGGCGACGCCCGAGACGCTGAGCAGCAGCAGGCGCTGCAGGTCGGGGTCGACCTCGACGCCCTCGGGCGCCTCGCGGAGGGCCCGCAGCGCGCGCAGCTGCAGCAGCGAGAGCGCGTCGACGTAGGGGCTGCGCATCTTGACGGCGCGCTGCAGCACCGGCTTGTTGGCGAGCACCTCGCCGCCGCCGGCGATGCGCACGACCCAGTCGCGGGTGAGCGCCATCTCGTCGAGCACCAGCTGGGCGAGGTCGTCGCGATCGCCGAGCGCCAGGTAGCGGCGGGCGATGCGCTCGTCGGCCTTGGCGAGGCTCATGGCGACGTTGTCGATCATGGTGCGCAGCAGCGGCCAGTCGCGGTACGCCTCCTGCAGCAGCGGCAGGTCGCCGACCGCCTCGAGGGCGCTGCCGAGGCCGAACCAGCCGGTCAGGTTGATGCGGGCCTGGGTCCAGGAGAACACCCACGGGATGGCGCGCAGATCCTCGAGCGACGACACCGAGAGGCCGCGGCGGGCGGGGCGCGAGCCGAGCGCGAGCCGGCCGATCTCCTCCATCGGGGTCACGGTGGCGAACCAGGGGGCGAAGCCGTCGGCGTGCACGAGGTCGAAGAAGCGCTCGCGCGAGGCCGAGTCCATCGTGGCCGCGACGTCGGCGAAGCGGTTCGCCGCGCCCTCGTTGCGCTGCTCGATCGACGGCGCCGAGGCGAGCAGCACGGCGGCCGCGACCTGGTCGAGGTGGCGCATCGCGATGTCGGAGTCGCCGTAGCGGGCGAAGATGACCTCGCCCTGCTCGGTGAGCTTGAAGCGGCCGTCGACGGAGTGCGGCGGCTGGCCGAGGATCGCCGAGTTGGCGGGTCCGCCGCCGCGGCCGAGCGCGCCGCCGCGGCCGTGGAAGAGGGTGAGCTCGATGTTCTCGGCCCTGGCCCAGTCGGCGATCTTCTGCTGCGCCTCGTAGAGCGCGAGGGTGGCGGCCACGGGGCCGACGTCCTTCGACGAGTCGGAGTAGCCGAGCATGACCTCGAGCTTGCGGCCGGTCGCGGCGAGGCGCTCGGCGAAGGCGGGGTGCTGCACGATCTCGGCGAGGATCGCGGGGGCGGCCTGCAGGTCGGCGAACGTCTCGAAGAGCGGCACGACGTCGAGCACCGGCGGGGTGCCCTCGGGGCCGACCGCGGCGCGCGCGAGTCGGTGCACATTGGCGAGGTCCTCGGCCGACTGGGTGAAGGAGACGATGTAGCGGCCCGCGGCGGAGGGCCCGAAGCGCGCCTGGATGTGCGCGATCGCGCGCACCGTCTCCAGCGCCTCCTCGGCCTGCTCGCTGAGCTCGCCGCCGGCCTCGATCTCCTCGAGCACCTTCACGTGCACGGCGGAGTGCTGACGCACCTCGAGCTCGGCCAGGTGGAAGCCGAAGGTCTCCACCTGCCAGACCAGCTCCTGCAGGCCGCCGAAGGCCTGACGGCGCGCGCCGGCCGCGGCGAGCGAGTCCTGCACGGTGCGCAGGTCGGCGAGCAGCTCGGCGGGCTCGCGGTAGGCGAGGTCGGCGTCGCGGGTGCGGGTGGCGCCGATGCGGCGCGCGATGAGCAGCACGGCGGCGCGGTGCACCTCGCCGGGCGAGCGCTCGAGGATCTCGGGCGCTGCCGCGTCGACGTCCGCCATCCGCTGGAACAGCTGCTGCATCGCAGCGGATGCGGGTGTCGTGCCAGCGTGCAGGGTCAGCGAGCGGCCGATCCGCTGCGCGGAGCGCTCGAGGCCGAGCAGCACGTGGTCGCTCGCGATGCGGGCGACCTTGCGGCTGATCTTGGCCGTGACGAAGGGGTTGCCGTCGCGGTCGCCGCCGACCCAGGTGCCGACGCGCACGAAGGGGCGCACGACGGGCGGCACGGCGCCGGCCTCGTCGCCGTGCAGGATCGCCTCGATGCGGCGGTAGACCTCGGGCACGGCGGTGTAGAGGGTCTCGTCGAACGCGGCCATCACCGAGCGCGCCTCGTCGACCGGGGTCGGCTTCTCGGAGCGCAGCGGGGCCGTGCGCCAGAGCGTGTCGACCTCCTCGAGCATGCTGCGGCGGATGCGCGCGCCCTCGGCGCCCTCGACTGCGGCGCCGGAACCGCCCCCGTCGAGGTCGTCGAGCAGTCCGGCGAGGCGGCGGATGCTGTCGGAGACCGCGCGGCGGCGGGCCTCGGTCGGATGCGCGGTGAACACCGGGTGGAACCGCAGCGACTGCAGGCGCTCGCGCGCGGTCTCCTCGCCGAGCTCGGCGGCGAGCTGCGCGTAGGCGCCGGGCACCGTGTCGGTGCGGGAGTCGTCGGCCGCCTTGCGGGCGCGGTCGCGCAGCACGCGCACGCGCTGGTGCTCCTCGGCGAGGTTCGCGAGGTGGAAGTAGACGGTGAAGGCGCGGGCCACCTCCTCGGCGCGGGCCTCGGGCAGCTCGTCCGCGATGGCGGCGGCGCGCTCGAAGGCCTCGCCGCTCTCATCGGTGTAGGCCTCGATGGTCGCGGTGCGCAGGCGCTCGACGTCCTCGTAGAGGCCGGGCGAGCCGCTCTCGCGGAGCACGCGGCCCAGCAGCTCGCCGAGCACGCGCACGTCGGCGCGCATCCGCTCGGGGATCTCCTGGCCGGCCGTGACGCGTGCGATCGATCCGGTGTGCGTTGCAGTCGTTTCAGACACGCGCCTACGGTACCGGCAGTCCGACGACCGCCGCGCACCGAGGCGGGTCAGCCGCGCCGACCCGCGAGCAGGGCGTGCAGGAGCGGAAGCCCCGAGGCGGCCAGCAGCACCGTGCCGAGCACCGCGTCGTCCGCGCGCAGGATCGCGCCCGCGATCAGCAGCGCGCCGAAGAGCACGGCCGAGACGAGCCGCCGGCCGGTGCGCTCGAGGCGGGCCACGCGGCGCTCGAGTCGCGGCGATTCGATCGCGACGTCGCCGTCCTCGAGGCGGGTGATCAGCGCATCCGCTCGGCGCGGCAGGCGCCAGGCGAGCCCGGCGATCTCGAGGGCCTCGCGGCCGAGGTCCTGCGCCACGTTGCCACGCTCGTCGCTGACGAGCCGCGCCGCGTAGGGCTCGACCGAGTCCCAGAGGTTGAAGCTCGGCACGAGGGCGCTGCAGACGCCCGAGGTGAGCGACATGGCGCGGATGATGAGCAGGAAGTTCTCGGGCAGCTGGAACGGCAGCGCGCGCACCACGTCGCCGAACTCGACGGCGAAGTCGCGGAACTCGCGCGGGTCGACCTCGCGCAGCTCGGCGAAGCCCATGCCGCCGAAGCGGCCGAAGAGGTGCGTCATGGCCCGCTCGAGCTCGCGGGTGTCGGCGCTCGGCAGCAGCACGCCCACGTCGCGGATCGCGTCGACCAGACCCTTGCCGTCGCGCGAGGCGGCGGCGATGAGCAGCTTGCGCAGCCCGCCGCGCAGGGTCGGCGGCACCTCGCCCATCATGCCGAAGTCGATGAAGGTGATCCGCCAGGAGCCGTCCGCGGCCTGGCTCACGAAGAGGTTGCCCGGGTGCGGGTCGGCGTGGAAGAAGCCGTGCGTGAAGAGCTGGTCGAACATGACCGCGGCGAAGACCGGCGCGACGTCGGCCGGGTCGACGCCCGCGGCGAGCAGCCCGTCGACGTCGGTGATCTTGATCGCCGTGACGTCCTCGAGGGTGAGCACGCGGCGCGACGTGCGCTCCCACACCACGGCCGGCACGGCGACGCGGGCATCGTCGGCGAACACCGCGGCGAAGCGCTCGGAGCTCGCCGCCTCGTGCAGGTAGTCGACCTCCTCGAGGCTCGTGACGGCGAACTCCTCGACGAGCGAGGGCATGTCCACCCGGTCGCTGACGAGGCGCACCTTGCTCAGCCAGCCGCCGACCTTGCGCAGGGCGGCGAGGTCCACGTCGACGATGCCGTCGATGCCCGGGCGCTGCACCTTCAGCACGACCGCCTCGAGGCCGGTCTCCTCGGCGTCGAGCGGATGCAGGCGGGCGCGGTGCGCCTGACCGAGCGAGGCCGCCGCGATGGGCGTCGGCTCCACGGACGCGAAGGCGCGCTCGAGCGTCATGCCCAGCTCCGCCTCGGCGAGCGCCGCGATCTCCGGGAAGGGCACGGGCGGCACCTCGTCCTGCAGCCCCTCGAGCTCCTTCGTGATCTCGGGCGGCAGCACGTCGAGGCGCGACGACATGAACTGGCCGACCTTGATCATGAGCCCGCCGAGATCGACGGCCAGCACGTGGAAGCGGCGGGCGAAGCGCTGCATCCGCCTCGTGCGGGTGCGCTCGGCGATCTTCGCCAGCCCCAGCTTCGGCAGGGCGATCTCGAACCACCAGGTGATGGCGAGGTGCCAGCTGGCGAATCGCAGGATGCGGCGGTAGCGGGCGCGGTGCAGCTCGGGTGGCTGCCCCTCGGTCACCGCCTCAGCCCTGGGCGAGGATCGCGTAGAGCTTGCGCCGGGCGTCCTCAAGCACGGCGACGCCCTCCTGCACCTGCTCGGGTGCACCGGTGCGCCCGAGCTGCGCGGCGGCCTGGGCGAGCTCGATGCCGGCCTTGGGCAGCGCGGTGCGGCTCGTCTCGCCGTCGTCGGCGGTGGCGCCGGTCCAGGCGGTCGCGCCCTCGGCGTCGGCGACCTCGCGGCCGGCGGCGGTCAACGCGTAGGTCTTGCGCCCGCCGGACTCCTCGCTGCTGACGAGCCCCTCGTCGGTGAGCAGCTGCAGGGTCGGGTAGACCGAGCCGGCGCTGGGCTTCCACGCCCCGCCGCTGCGCTCCTCGATGTCGCGGATGATCTGGTAGCCGTGCTTGGGCTCCTCGGCGAGCAGGGCGAGCACGGCGGCGCGCACGTCGCCGCGGCCGGCGCGACGGCCGACCTTCTGCTCGAACTGGGCGCGCAGCTGCTCGAAGGCCTGCAGCAGCTGGTCGGGGCCGAGCCCCTGGGGTCGGAACGCGGTGCTCATGGAGGACCTCCCGGTCGAGTCGGATGATGAGCTCGACGATATATCGCTGAGCGGATGAGCGATACGGCTCCGCGCATCCGCTCGGCGGGTGGCCAGCGCGCGCCCAGAATCGCCCACGGGACCCCGCGGAATCGGCGATCGGAGGCCGAGCGACTACCTTGGGAGGATGACCGAGAACGAGCCCACCACCGAAGCGACCGCCGAGTCGCTCACCTTCACCGATCTGGGGCTCGACGCCGCGGTCCTCCGCGCCCTCAAGGACGTCGGATACGAGACCCCGTCCGCCATCCAGGCCGCCACCATCCCCCCGCTGCTGCAGGGCCGCGACGTCATCGGCATGGCGCAGACCGGCACCGGCAAGACGGCCGCCTTCGCGCTGCCGATCCTCTCGCAGCTCGACAGCTCGCAGCAGACGCCGCAGGCGCTCGTGCTCGCCCCCACCCGCGAGCTCGCGCTGCAGGTGTGCGAGGCCTTCGAGCGCTACGCCGCGCACCTCAAGAACGTGCACGTGCTGCCGATCTACGGCGGCCAGGGCTACGGCACCCAGCTCTCCGCGCTGCGCCGCGGCGTCGATGTCGTCGTCGGCACCCCCGGCCGCATCATGGACCACCTCGAGAAGGGCACCCTCGACCTCAGCGAGCTGCGCTTCCTCGTGCTCGACGAGGCCGACGAGATGCTCAAGATGGGCTTCGCCGAGGACGTCGAGACGATCCTCGCCGACACCCCGGACACGAAGCAGGTCGCGCTCTTCTCGGCCACGATGCCGGCGCAGATCCGCCGCATCTCGCAGCAGTACCTCAACGACCCCGAGCAGATCACGGTCAAGACCAAGACCGCGACGAACACGAACATCACCCAGCGCTACCTGGTGGTCTCGTACTCGCAGAAGGTCGATGCGCTCACCCGCATCCTCGAGGTCGAGAACTTCGAGGGCATGATCATCTTCGTCCGCACGAAGAACGAGACCGAGACCCTCGCCGAGAAGCTGCGCGCCCGCGGCTACACGGCCGCCGCGATCAGCGGCGACGTGGCCCAGGCCAACCGCGAGAAGACGGTCAACCAGCTCAAGGCCGGCAAGCTCGACATCCTCGTGGCCACCGACGTCGCGGCCCGAGGCCTCGACGTGGAGCGCATCACCCACGTGGTCAACTTCGACCTGCCGATCGACACCGAGTCGTACGTGCACCGCATCGGCCGCACCGGCCGTGCGGGCCGCACGGGCGACGCGATCAGCTTCGTCACCCCGCGCGAGCGCCGCACGCTCGCGAACATCGAGAAGGCCACGCGCCAGGTGCTCACCGAGATGCAGCTGCCGAGCGTCGAGGACGTCAACGCGACGCGCCTGAGCCGCTTCGACGACGCGATCAGCGGGGCGCTCGAGCAGACCGACCGCATCTCCGCGTTCCGCGACATCATCGCGCACTACGTCGAGCACCACGATGTGCCCGAGACCGACGTCGCCGCGGCCCTCGCCGTCGTCGCCCAGGGCGAGACCCCGCTGCTGCTCGACCCCGAGCAGGAGCGTCGCGAGCGCTCCGAGCGCAACAGCCGCGACCGCGACGAGCGCGCCACCCGCCGGGACGACCGCGGCGAGCGGAGCGACCGGGGCGAGCGCGGCGACCGCCCCGAGCGCCGCCCGCGCGACGGCAACTTCGTCTCCTACCGCCTGGCCGTCGGCAAGCGCCACCACGTCGACCCCCGTCAGATCGTCGGCGCGCTGGCGAACGAGGGCGGCTTCCGCCGCGAGGACTTCGGCCGCATCGACATCAAGCCGAACTTCTCGCTCGTCGAGCTGCCGGCCGACCTTCCGGGCGACGCCCTCGACCGCCTGCGCGACACCCGCATCAGCGGCCAGCTGATCGAGATCCGCCGCGACAACGGCGCCCCGCGCCGCAGCGAGCGCCCGGCGTGGAGCGACTCGCGTCCCGAGCGCTCCGACCGCGGCCCGCGCGACGACCGGCCCGAGCGCAAGCCGCGCCACTGATCGACCGGCACGGACGACGCCCCCCCCCCCCCCCCGGCCCGCGGCGGGGCGGGGGCCCCCCCCCCCCCCCCCCCCCCCCCGGCGGGGGGGGGCGTCGCTGAGCCCGCACCCCCATCCGCCCCGACCCCGCCGAGAGCCCATGCCGAGCACCCGCACCGAGGCCGCCTTCCAGCGCGCCGTGGCCGCGTTCAAGGACCCGACGCTCGACCTGCTGCACGGCCGGTCCGCTCCGTTCGTCGTCGCGATGCTCTCGGTCATGTTCACGGCGGACCGCCCCGCGGTGGCCGTCGCCGACGCGCATGCCGAGGTCGGCGAGGCGCTCGACGAGCTGCGCGCCGGCGGCGACGAGGGCGACGACCAGCGCCTGCCCTCCGGCAGCGCCCGCGACATCTGCCGCGGCTGGGTGCGCGGCGGCTGGCTCGTGCCGCAGCTGGAGGGCGACGCCGAGGTGTACCGGCTCTCCGCGCACGCCGTAGGCGCGCTCGACATCGCCGGTCGCGCCGGCAGCGGCGGCGCCAAGGTGTCCCGCTCGCGGGTGCGCACCCTGCTCGAGTCGGTCGACCGGCTCGCCCACGACGCCGAGGCCGACCCGGAGCGGCGCCGCGAGCAGCTGCTCGCCCAGCGGGCGCAGCTCGACGCCGAGCTCGCCCGCCTCGACGCCGGCGCCCCCGTCGAGCCCGACGAGGAGCAGCTGCTCGAAGAGGCCGAGCACGTCATCCACCTGGCCCGCGAGCTTCCGGCCGACTTCGCCCGGGTCGCCGAGTCGATCAAGGCGATGCAGCGCGACGTCGTCGCGGAGCTGCGGCGGGATGTGCGCCCCACGGGCGAGATCCTGCGCGAGTACCTGCAGCGCGGCCAGCACATCATGCGCGCCACGCCCGAGGGCCGCGCCTTCGACGGCGCGCTGCGCCTCGTCGGCGACCCCGACAGCATCGACCGGCTCGCCGATCAGCTGCGCGACCTGCTCGCCCAGCCCTTCACGCACCGCATGTCGCCGGCCCAGCGCGAGGACCTCGATGCCATCGGCCGCAGGGTCGAGCACGGCGTGCAGGAGGTGCTCACCGCGCAGCGGCGCGCCTCGCACGTGATCACCGCTCAGGTGCGCACCCACGACCCGGTGCGCGACCGCCAGGTCGACGAGCTGCTGCGCGGCGCGATGGCGGGCCTGCACCGGTGGATGCAGACCTCCCGTCCGAACGACCGCGTCGAGCCCGTGCGCGCCTTCCCCACGGCCGGCATCGGCCACCTGCGCGAGACGCTCAGCGACCTGCGCCCGCCGAGCGAACCCGCGCCGCTGACGCAGGCCGACGACTCGGTGCAGCTGATCGACGCCGACACCCGCGCCTGGGGCGGGCCGCACTACCGCGAGCTCGAGGAGCACGTGGCCTCGCTCGGCGACCGATTCGACCTGGCCGCGGCCTTCGAGGCCGCAGCGGATGCGACGCGCCGCCCGGTCGACCTGGTCGGCCTGCTGGAGATCGCCCACCGCGGCGGCATGACCGAGCACGACGAGATCTCGATCGTCGAGGCGCTGCGCCCCGACGGCACGAGCCGGCGCTTCGCCTTCGGCGCGGTGACCGCGAGCACGACGAAGGACGACGATGACCGAGACTGACGACGCCTTCCTCGCCCCCGTGGCGATGGAGGAGGACCCCGACCGCCTCTTCGCCGGCGACCGCGGCGTGCTCGACCCGGCCGTGCGCCGGGTGCTGGTGCGGTTGCTGCAGCGCCGCTTCCTGCTGGCCGCCTCCTCCCCCGCCGACTGGGCGGTGCTGCTCGAGCACCAGCCGACGGTCGAGTCGCGCCTGCACGATCTCTTCGTGCAGCTCGTGATCGACCACGAGCGCGGCGTCGCCTACAAGCGGCAGATCCGCTCGGACGAGCTCGAGGTGCCGATCCTGCTCAAGGATGAGGCCTACTCGCGCGCCGAGACCCTCGTGCTCGTGCACCTGCGCACGGTCTTCCAGCGCGAGTCGACGAGCGGCGAGTCCTCGGCCCGGGTCGACGTCGAGGAGATCGAGCAGACCGTGCTCAGCTACTTCGCCGAGGCCGACGGCACGACCGCCCGGCGGCAGCGCGCCATCCGCTCGGCACTGGCCCGACTGCGCCAGGACGGCGTGATCGAGGAGGAGTCGGAGGGGCGCTACCGCATCACCTCGGTGGTCGAGATCGTGCTGAGCTCCGAGCGGCTGCGCGAGCTCGTCGAGTGGCTGCGCGAGCAGCGGCCCGAAGAGATCGACACCGAGGACATCGACGCCGATGACAACGCCGCCGCGCCGACCGAGGACGAGGAGCCCGCCTCATGACCATGCTCGACACCCTCTTCGGCCTGATCCCCGCCGCCTCGCGCGGCCAGCAGTGGGTGGCCGAGGACCTGCAGCTCGTCAACTGGGGCGGTTACGACGGCGCCCACCGGGTGCGCTTCGCACCGACCGCCACGCTGCTCTGCGGCGGCTCGGGCTCGGGCAAGTCCACGCTCATGGACGCCTACGTGGCACTCATGATGCCGCACACCACGCCCTTCAACGGCGCCTCGAACGGCGCCGTCAGCGGCCGTGCGCGCGGCGCCGAGCAGCGCAACATCCTCAGCTACGGCCGCGGCAAGCTCGACGAGTCGCGCACCGAGGAGGGCACCAAGGTGCGGGTGCTGCGCGGCGACGGCACGGACACCTGGACCGCGATCGCGATGACCTGGGCCGACCACGACGGCTCGCGCTTCACCGCGGTGCGCGCCTGGTACCTCCCCGCCGGGGCCCGCATCGTCGAGGACACCGTGCGCGTGCGCGGCACCGTGCAGGGCCCCTTCGACCTCGGCGCGCGCGCGCGCGCCCCGCGCCCCCCCCCCCCCCCCCCCCCCGGGCGGCCCCCGGGGGGCGGGGCGGGCACCGTCCAGGGCCCCTGCGCCCGGGGGGGGCGGGCGCGCGCCGCGAGCCAGCACCTCACCGACGCCGCGGTGCGCGCCACGGGGCTCGAGACGGTCGCGACCGACCGCGAGTTCTCGGCCCGGCTGCACACCGTGCTCGGCATCGGCGCCTCGGGGGCCGGCTCGAAGGCGATGAGCCTGCTGGCCCGCATCCAGGCCGGTCAGCAGATCACGACGGTCGACGACCTCTACAAGCGGATGGTGCTCGAGGAGCCCGAGACGCTGGCGACGGCCGAGGCGGTGGTCGAGCACTTCGACGGGCTCGAGAGCACCCGCGGACGGATGGTCACCGCGCGCCAGCAGGTGCGCCACCTCGCCCCCATCCGGCAGACCCGCGAGCGCATCGTCGAGTCGGCGGAGCGCCTGCGCCTCATCGACGCGCTCGGCCGCTTCGACGCCCCGGATTCGCTGGCCTCGCTCTGGCGCGCCCAGCGACGCCTCGAGCTGCTGCGCGAGGTCGAGACCGAGCTCGGCGACGGCAAGCGCGCCACCGAGCAGCTGCTGCGCGAGCGGCACGCTCTCGCCGACGCGGCGGATGCGGAGCGCGAGGGCCTCGTCGAGGTGCTGCGCTCGGCGGGCGGCGATCAGGTCGCCGCGGCGGAGCGCGAGCTGCGCGGCCTGGAGCGCCGGCACATCGAGGTGCGCCGCGAGCGCGAGCGGCTCGACGCGGCCACCGTCGCGCTGGGCGTCGAAGTGCGCTCGGCCGAGGCCTTCGTCGAGCTCACCGAGCAGGCCCGCGCGGCGCTGCGCGACGCCGACGGCAAGGAGACCGCGCGCGAGGCCTACGCCGCCGCCAGCGGCTCCCGCAAGCACCTGCGCGCCGCTGTGGAACGCCTCACCGCCGAACGGCAGCAGGCCGAGCTGCGCCGCGACAGCATCCCCTCGTCCCTGCACGAGTCCCGGCGGCGCCTCGCCGAGGCGGCCGGTCTGCGCGTCGAGGAGCTGCCCTTCGTCGGCGAGCTGCTCGAGGTGCGCGCCGAGTTCGAGCCGTGGCGCGAGGCCTTCAACCTGGCCCTGGGCGGCTTCGCCCGCACGCTGCTGATCGACGCGACGCGGCTGCAGGACTTCCGCGCCGCCATCGACACCGTGCGCACCCCCGAGCGGCTCAACTACGAGGGCGTGCAGACGGGCCTGCCGCTCGGCGGCGCGGGCGACGAGCGCACCCTGCCCGGTCGGCTCGACTTCGCCGACAGCCCCTTCGCGGGCTGGCTGCGCGACCGGCTCGACCGCCAGTTCGCCTTCGTCTGCGTCGACCGCCCCGCGGGGCTCATGGAGCACGCCAAGGCGCTCACGATCGCGGGCCAGGTCTCGAACGGCGCCCGCGGAGCCCACGGCGGTCACGGCCGCGGCAACCTGCTCGGCTTCTCGAACGCGCGCCGCCTGGCGGAGCTCGATCGCGAGCTCTTCCGCGCCCGCGCCGAGCTCGGCGAGGCCGATGCCGCCGCGGAGCGCGCCGGCGCGGAGCTCGACGCCTACGACGCCCGTCGCGGCGCCTACGAGAAGGTGCGGGAGCTCACCTGGGAGCAGGTGGACGTGGCCGCCGTCGAGGCGGAGCAGCTGCGCTGGAGCACGCTCATCGAGCAGCTCACGGCGGGCGATTCCCGCGTGGCCGAGCTGAAGGCGCAGATGGCCGCGCTCGCCGCGAAGGTGCGCGGCCTGCGCGAGCAGGTCGGCAGCGCCAAGGGCGAGCTCGAGCGGCTCGAGCAGCGCTGGGGCGACGTCATCGACGAGGTCGACGAGGCCCAGTCGGCGGTCGACGCCGCCGAGCAGGCCGAGCGCGCCCTCGACGACGCGCAGCGCGCCTACCTCGACGAGCGCTTCGACGCCCCGCAGGGACGCGCCGAGCGCAGCAGCGCCGACCGGTTGCGGCGGTTCGACGCCGCACTGGACTCCGCATCCCGTCGCCTCGGCGAGGAGCAGCTGGAGGCGCAGCAGACGCTCGTCGAGCAGCGCGAGGGCCTGCGCACGATCCTGGCCACGTTCCTGGACCGGTGGCCGAACCCGAATCTGCTGCCCGACCCGGATGCGTCGCTGGGCGACTTCGAGCGCATCCTGGGCGAGCTCGAGACGAGCGGCCTGCACGAGCTCGAGACCGAGTGGCGCGACAGCCTGCTCACGCTCTCGGGCAACGACCTCACCAACCTCGACTCGGCGATCGCGCGCTCGCTGCGCGAGATCCGCGAGCGGATCGAGCCGATCAACCGCATCATGCGCGACCTGCCGTTCTACGACGGCGGGCACCGGCTGCAGATCACGCTGCGCGAGAACCAGTCCGAGGTGCGCACGCGCTTCCGCCGCGAGCTGCGGGCCGTGCGCGCCGCGATCGAGGAGGCCGCGAGCGATCTGGAGCGCGAGGCGGTCTACCAGCGCATGACCAAGCTCATCGGTCGGCTGCGCCGCAGCGCCCCCGACCACGGCGAGCTCGTCGACGTGCGCAACCACGTGCGGGTCAGCGCCGAGCGTGTCGTCGCCGACACCGGCGCGCACGTCGCCCTCTACGACCACATCGGCGAGAAGTCCGGCGGCGAGTCGCAGGAGCTCATCGCGTTCATCGTCGGTGCGGCGCTGCGCTACCAGCTCGGCGACGCCGGTGCCGAGCGCCCGCGCTACGCCCCGGTCTTCCTCGACGAGGCCCTGATCAAGGCGGATGCGCACTTCACCCAGCGCGCGATCGGCGCCTGGCGGGGCCTCGGCTTCCAGCTGGTCATCGGCGCGCCGAACGACAAGTACAGCGCCATCGAGCCGCACGTCGACGCCGAGTACGACATCCTCAAGGACACCGCGGGCCGCAGCTGGGCCAAGGCGAAGGTGGCCCTGCCGGCCTGAACGCGGCGCCTCCGCTCACCGCCTCGCAGCGCGCGAGGCGCTAACGTCGCCTCAACCGCCGAGTGAGGACCCGATGGAGCAACAGCAGCAGCAGCGCCGGATCGTGACGCTGGAATCCGTGGCCGAGCGCGCCGGGGTCTCGGTGAAGACCGCCTCGAACGCCGTCAACGGCACGGGCCGCATGGCGGTCGACACCCGCAGCCGCGTCCTGGCGATCATCGACGAGCTCGGGTACCGCCCGAACATCGCCGCCCGCAACCTGACCCTCGGTCGCACCGGCGCGATCTCGCTGGCCGTCCCGACGTTCAAGGCGGCCTATCTGGCCGAGGTCGCCGAGGCCTTCGTCGAGCGCGCCCGGTCCCTCGACCTGGTCGCCTACGTCTCCACCTACCCCGACGACGGCGTCGGCGGCTGCCGGGAGTTCCTGCGCCGCTTCAACCCGCAGGTCGCCGATGGCGCGGTCGTGATCCTGCCCGAGCTCGAGCACCTCGACGAGAGCGACTTCGACGTCGACTTCCCGCTGGTCTGCCTCGGCACCCGCAGCACCCACGGCAGAGCCGATCTGGTCACGACCGACCACGTCACCGACGCGCGCACCGCCGCGTCCTACCTGCTCGCGCGCGGCAGCAGCTCCATCGCCGTCGTGGGCGCCCGCACCATCTTCAACGCCGAGGCGATCGCCGGCGCCGAGGAGGGCAACGCCGAGCTGCGCCTGCGCGGCGTGCAGGATGCGCTGCGCGCCGCCGGCCGCCCGCTCGACCCGCGCCTCGTCGGCGTGACGGGCCACGACTGGACGATCGGCGCGGGCTTCCGCGCCACCCGGGAGGCGATCGCCTCGGGCGTGCCCTTCGACGGCCTCGTGTGCCTGAACGACGGCCTGGCGATCGGCGCCATCTCGGCACTGCGCGAGCACGGCTTGCGGGTGCCCGACGACGTGCAGGTGATCGGCTTCGACAACATCGAGGAGTCGGCCTACCTCGCCCCGCCGCTCACCACCATGGACTCGCGCATCGAGTGGATCGCGCGCACGGCCCTCGAGCGACTTCTGGCCCGCGTGGAGCACCGCGACGAGCCCGTCGCGCGCACCTTCGCGCGCACCCAGCTGATCGCCCGCGGCACGACCCGCTGACCGGTCCGGCCCGTCCGTTCGACGGCACCCCCTTGCCGGGGGTCAGGCGCTGAGCTACTTTCACATCGTGGTACAGCGCTGTACCAGCATCCTGCGACGATGGAGGAAGTGCATGAACGGATCGATCAGACGACCCCGAGCGCGGCAGGGGGTGATCGCAGCGGTCCTCGCGGCCCTGCTCGTCGCCGTCGGCTGGACGCCGGTCGCCGCGGCTGAGGTGCAGACCAGCACCGTCGCGTTCACGGACACGACCACCGTGCGCGGCACCGCGCTCAAGACCTTCTACGAGGGCGCGTGGTCCCGCAACAGCACGCACACCTGGGCCACCGAGGGCGCGGCCTTCGAGATCCCCTTCACCGGAGAGACGGTCGCGCTGCACGGGCGCCGGGCCACCACGAACGGCACGGCCGAGGTCTACGTCGACGGCGAGCTGATCGGCACCGCCGACTACCGCGGCGCTCGTTCGACCACCACCGTGCCGATCTTCAGCGCCGACGGCCTGGAGCCCGGCGAGCACGTGCTGCGGGTCGTGACGGTCGGGTACGTCAACCACGCCTCCGCGGTGTTCACCGCGACGGTCGAGACGGATGCGCGGGGCCTGCTCCTCGACGCCGTCGAGCGCTACGGCGCGGCCTCGGCCGACGACTACGCCCGGGACTCGTGGGCGGCGTTCGACGCCGTCCTGAGCGAGGCCCGCGCGGTGCAGTCCGATCCCTCGTCCGACGATGCCGCGCTCGACGCCGCCCGCCTCGCGCTCGAGTCGGCGGCCGCCGACCGGGTGCAGATCTCGGGGCTCCGCGAACTGCTGAGCCGGTACCAGACCCGGGTCCCCTCCGCCTACACGGCCGAGTCCTGGCCGGCCTTCGCCGCAGCGATCGTCGCCGCCGGCGATGCGGTCGCCGACGGCGCGATCGGCGCGGACGCGGTCGTCGCAGCGAAGAACGGCCTGCAGGAGGCGGCGGCGGGGCTCGTCGCGCTCGAGGGCACCGGTCTCGGCACCATCACCAACAACCGCTTCTGGCACGACACGGCGGGCGACCCGATCTTCTCGCAGGGCGGCGGCATCTTCCGCTTCGGCGACCGCTACTACTGGTACGGCGTCGAGTACACCGGCTCGCAGCGGTACTACGACGACCCGAGCCGCACGTACACCCGCACCGGCGAGGTCGACTTCGTGGCGATCACGGCCTACTCGTCCGAGAACCTCGTCGACTGGACCTTCGAGAACGACGTCGCGACGCGCGAGACCGCGGTGCACATCCCGACCGACAAGGACGTCACCGGCACCTACTTCTCCGACATGGAGACGCTGGCCGACTCCGTCTGGCTCGGCCGGCTCGGCGTCGCCTACAACGAGAGCACCGGCCGCTACGTGCTGCTGACCCAGTTCGAGAACGCCGATCCGGCCCGGGTCAGCAACGCCGGCGTGCTCTTCCTCAGCGGCGACTCCCCCGTCGACGACTTCGAGTACGCGAACCTGCAGACGCACATCCCCGGGGTCTACGAGAACCCGAACAAGCCCGGCTGGAACCAGGGCACGGGCGACCAGACCGTCTTCACCGACGACGACGGCTCCGACTACCTCGTGTTCTCCTACCGCGACGGACGCAGCCGCACCTACGTCGCCCGCATCAGCGACGCCGACTCGCTGTCGGTGGAGCAGGCCGTCGAGGTCTACCGCGGTTCCGGCCGCGAGGGCAACGCCATGTTCAAGCTCGACGGCCAGTACTACGTGGCGAGCTCCGATCTGCACGGCTGGAACACCTCGCAGACCTACCTCGTCCGCTCGCTCGAGGGCCGCATCCAGGGGCCGTACTCGAGCATGTACGTGCTGCCGGGCAGCGAGCGGGACTACAGCCACGTCACGCAGAGCGGTTTCTTCCTGACCGTGCAGGGCACCGAGCAGGACACGGTGATCTACGCCGGCGACCGCTGGGCCGACTTCGCCTGGAACGGCCTCGGGTACAACCAGTGGCTGCCGCTGAGCGGCACCGGTGCCGAGGTGGGCTTCAACTCGCTCAGCCAGTGGCGGCTCGACGCGACGACCGGCGGATGGGAGGTCGGGCCCGACAACAACTACGTGCTCAACCCCGACTTCGCCGCCGACCGCATCGCCGTGACGACCCTCACCGGGTGGACGCAGCAGACGGATGCGGCGTCGTCGACGAGCGCCTTCGTCGGCAACGTCTCGCCCGGCGCCGATCGCTCGCGCTTCGCGCTGCGCCTGGGTGCGGCGGCGCCGTTCTCGGGCGGGGTGCACCAGGACGTCGAGGTGCCCGAGGGCGTGTACCGTCTGGCGCTGCGCGTCGACAACCCCGGCGGCCTCGACGCGGCGCAGGTGGTCGTCACCGGCGCGGACGGCGAGCGGCACGTGCTCGATCTGCCGACCACCTCCGGTTGGCAGGACGCCTCGGCATCCGACATCGTGCTGCCCGCGGGCACGGCCAGGGTCGCGGTGCTGGCGACCGGAGCCGGTGGCCGCTCGCTCACCGTCGACGCGCTGTCGCTGCAGCGCAGCGCGGTCGACGCCGAGGCGCTGCGCGCAGCGCTCGAGGCGACGGACGCGCTCGACGGGGCCGACTACGCCGCGGCCGGGTGGGCCGAGCTCGTCGCGGCTCGTGGAGCGGCCGAGGCGGTGCTGGCGACGGCGACCGCCCAGTCCGGCGTCGACGCCGCGGCGTCCCGGCTGACGCAGGCGCAGGCGGCGCTCGCGCCCGCGCTCCGCTCGATCGCGATCGAGCCGTCCCGGCTGCTGCTGCCGGTCGGCTCGACGTTCGCTCCCGCGGCGCTCACGGTGACCGGCGGCTTCGCGGACGGCAGCACCCGCGCGCTCGCCGCCGAGGAGTACGAGGTGCTCGGCGTCGACACGACGACCGCGGCCGAGCTCTCCGCGACGGTGCGCGCCTCCTCCGACCTCCTGGCCGAGCGGGCCGCGGCGGTCGAGGCTCCGCTCGCGGTGAGCGTGCTGCGCGCATGGTCGTCGTCCGCCGTGTACCAGTCGGGCGAGTCCGTGCTGCACGACGGCGCACGGTGGCTCGCCTCGTGGTGGACCAGCGGCCAGCGCCCGGGCGACGCCTACGGTCCGTGGCAGCAGCACATCGCCGACGCCGACGGCACCAGCGTCTGGACGGCCTCGCGCATCTTCGTCCAGGGCGACGTGGTCGTGCACGACGGCGAGCGCTTCCGGGCGAAGTGGTGGACGCGGGCGCAGGCGCCCGGCGACGTCCACGGCCCGTGGGAGCGGCTCGGCTGAGCCCTGCAGCGGCCGGGGGGGGGGGGGGGGGGGGGGGGGGGGGGGGGGGGCGGCGGGGGGGGGGCGGGGGGCGGCGGGGGGGGGGCGCGCGGGGGGGGG
>JASCOA010000080.1 GCA_029959365.1 Microbacteriaceae bacterium PS02343
CCCCGCCGCGGGGCCGAGCGCGGCGGGGGGCGCGCGCGCGCGGGGGCTGCCCCCCGACGACTCGGCCGGCTTCATCAACGGCGTGCTCGGCGCCGTCGCCGCCTCGCACTGATCGACCCTCCCGAACGCCCCGGCACGCCGTGCCGGGGCGTTCGTCGCATCCGGGCCGGTGCTAGGCTGAGCGGCGTACCCAGACATCCTTTAAGCACCGTCCTGTGAGGCGGGGAAGGAGGTCGGCATGACGGCGCGAACCGTGCTGCAGCAGGCTGACATCAACCGGGCGTTGACTCGGATCGCTCACGAGATCCTCGAGTCCGCCAAGGGCGGCAGCGATCTCGTGCTCCTCGGCATCCCGACGCGCGGCGTCGTGCTCGCGGAGCGGCTCGCCGCCATCCTGCGGGGCATCGAGCCCGGCCTGCCCGTCGACGTCGTCGGCGCCCTGGACGTGACGATGTACCGCGACGACCTCGCGCACCACCCCACGCGCACGCCCCAGCCGACGAGCATCCCGGCCTCGGGCATCGACGGACGCACCGTCGTGCTCGTCGACGACGTGCTCTACTCGGGCCGCACCATCCGCGCCGCCCTCGATGCGATCGGCGACCTCGGCCGCCCGCGCGTCGTGCGCCTCGCGGTGCTGGTCGACCGCGGCCACCGCGAGCTGCCCATCCGCGCCGACTTCGTCGGCAAGAACCTGCCGAGCTCGACCAGCGAGCGCATCAACGTGCGCCTGCTCGAGACCGACGGGGTCGAGGAGGTGAGCATCGAGTCATGAGGCACCTGCTCTCCACCAAGCAGCTCTCCCGCGAGGAGGCCATCCGCATCCTCGACGTCGCCGAGGACATGTCGGACACGCAGCAGCGCACCGTTAAGAAGCTGCCGACCCTGCGCGGCAAGACGGTCGTGAACCTCTTCTTCGAGGACTCGACCCGCACCCGCATCTCCTTCGAGGCGGCAGCCAAGCGCCTCAGCGCCGACGTGATCAACTTCGCCGCCAAGGGCTCCAGCGTCTCGAAGGGCGAGTCGCTGAAGGACACCGCGCAGACGCTCGCCGCGATCGGCGCCGACGGCGTCGTCATCCGCCACCCCGCCTCCGGAGCCCCCGCGGTGCTGGCCGGCAGCGGATGGATCGACGCGGGCGTCGTGAACGCCGGCGACGGCACGCACGAGCACCCGACCCAGGCGCTGCTCGACGCCTTCACGATGCGGCGCCGCCTCCACGGCGCGGCCAGCCGAGGCCGCGACCTCGACGGCGTGCGCGTCGTCATCGTCGGCGACATCGTGCACTCCCGGGTCGCCCGCTCCAACCTGTGGCTGCTGTGCACCCTCGGCGCCGAGGTCACCTTCGTCGCACCGCCGACGCTGCTGCCCTCTGCGGTCGGCGCCTGGCCGGCGACGGTGCGCTACGACCTCGACGAGGCCCTCGCCGAGCGACCGGACGTCGTCATGATGCTGCGCATCCAGAGCGAGCGGATGCACGAGGCGTTCTTCCCGAACCCGCGCGAGTACTCGCGGCAGTGGGGCCTCTCCGCCGAGCGCTGGGCGACGCTGCCGGGCAGCGCGCTCGTCATGCACCCGGGTCCGATGATCCGCGGGCTCGAGATCAGCGACGAGGCGGCCGACTCGCCGCAGTCCACCATCCTCGAGCAGGTCGCGAACGGCGTCGCCGTGCGCATGGCCGTGCTCTTCCTCAGCATGACCGGCAGCGAGGCTGCCAACCCCACCGAGACGGAGATCGCATGACCGCCCACCTCATCCGCTCGGCCACCCTCGTCGACGGCAGTCGCGCCGACCTGCTCGTGCGCGACGGCGTCGTGGTCGAGCTCGGCGCGGGCCTCAGCGCGGCCGGCGCCGAGGTGATCGACGCCGACGGCCTGCTCGCGCTGCCGGGGCTCGTCGACCTGCACACCCACCTGCGCGAGCCCGGCGGCGAGGCGAGCGAGACGGTGCTCACCGGCTCGCAGGCCGCCGCGGCCGGCGGCTTCACCGCGGTCAACGCGATGGCCAACTCCTCGCCCGTGGCCGACACCGCGGGTGTGGTCGAGCAGGTGCAGGCGCTCGGCGAGCTGGCCGGCTACGTGACCGTTCGCCCGATCGGCGCGGTCTCGAAGGGCCTCGAGGGCGAGCAGCTCAGCGAGATCGGCGCCATGGCGACCTCGCGAGCCAAGGTGCGCGTCTTCAGCGACGACGGCCACTGCGTCAGCGACGCGCTGCTCATGCGCCGCGCGCTCGAGTACATCAAGGGCTTCGACGGCGTGCTCGCGCAGCACGCGCAGGACCCGCGCCTCACGATCGGCGCGCAGATGAACGAGGGCGCGCTCTCCGCCGAGCTCGGCCTCGCCGGCTGGCCCGCGGTCGCCGAGGAGTCCATCATCGCCCGCGACGTGCTGCTCGCCGAGCACGTGGGCGCCCGGCTGCACATCTGCCACCTCTCCACCGCCGGCAGCGTCGAGGTCGTGCGCTGGGCCAAGGCTCGCGGCATCGCCGTGACCGCGGAGGTCACCCCGCACCACCTGCTGCTCACCGAGCAGCTCATCGCGGGCGGCGCCCCGGCCCCGCTCGACGGCGCCTACGACGCGCGCTTCAAGGTCAACCCGCCGCTGCGCCGCGAGGAGGACGTGCTCGCGCTGCGCGCCGCGCTGGCCGACGGCACGATCGACATCGTCGCCACCGACCACGCGCCGCACACGGCCGAGGCCAAGCAGTGCGAGTGGGCCGCGGCGGCCAACGGCATGGTCGGCCTCGAGACCGCTCTGCCGGTGGTGCACCAGACCATGGTCGAGACCGGACTGCTCGACTGGGCGGGCGTCGCGCGCGTGCTCTCGAGCGCGCCGGCCCGCATCGGCCGCGTCGAGGGCCACGGCCACGCGATCGCCGCCGGCGCGCCGGCCGAGTTCACGCTCTACGACCCGGCTGCGCGCCGCGACTTCGGCACGGCGCAGCTCGCCGGCAAGTCGATCAACAGCCCCTACCTCGGTCGCAGCCTGCCGGGCCGCGTCGTGGCCACCTTCCACGGGCGCCCGACGGTGCTCGACGGCGCCGTGCTCGCGCCCGAGCTCGTGAGCGGGTCGTAGCGTGGAGAGGCTCCTGCCCGCCCTCCTGCTGGTCGTGGTCGTCGTCCTGGCGGCCCTCGGCATGGCGCTCAGCTGGCGCGCCCGCCGCCGCCGCGGGGCCGCGCTCGGCACCCCGGCGCCGGCGCCGGCGGACGCCGGCGAGGTGCTCGCCGCCGCGGAGGTGCTCTACGTCGCGACCACGCTCGCGGGCGAACCGCTGCAGCGGGTGGCGGTGCCGGGGCTCGGCTTCCGCGCCCGCGGCAGCGCCACCGTGCATCCGCTCGGCATCGTGCTCGACCTCGATGGCGGCAGCCCCGTGCTGCTGCCGGCCGAGGGCCTCGAGGTCGGCCGGGCGACCTGGGCGATCGACCGCGTGGTCGAGCCCGGCGGCCTGCTGCTGCTGGCCTGGACCCTCGGCGAGACCCGCGTCGAGACCGCCCTGCGCACCCCCGACCCCGCCGCCGGCCGAACGTTCGAGGCCGTCGCTCGCAGTATCATTCCCTCTTCGGCCACCGTGCCTGGAGAGGAACCGGAACAGCCCCGTGACCGGGCAGAAAGTGAGACATCGTGACCCTGCGTGAACCCGCCGTGCTCGTGCTGGAGGACGGCACCCGCTACCGCGGTCGCGCCTACGGGGCGCGGGGACGCACCCTCGGCGAGGCGGTCTTCGCCACCGGCATGACCGGCTACCAGGAGACCCTGACCGACCCCAGCTATGCCGGCCAGATCGTCGTGCAGACGGCGCCGCACATCGGCAACACCGGCGTGAACGACGAGGACCCGGAGTCGGCCCGCATCTGGGTCGCCGGCTACGTCGTGCGCGATCCCTCCCGCGTGGTCTCGAACTTCCGCGCCGACGGCAGCCTGGACGACCAGCTGGTGGAGGACGGCATCGTCGGCATCAGCGGCATCGACACCCGCGCCCTCACCCGTCGCCTGCGCGACGCGGGCTCGATGCGCGCGGGCATCTTCTCCGGAGCGGATGCGGCCGTCGACGACGCCGAGCAGCTCGCCCTCGTGCAGGCCGGCGCGCAGATGGCCGGCCAGAACCTCTCCGGTCAGGTCTCCACCGCCGAGCAGTACTCGCTGCCGGCCGAGGGCGACCGCCTCGGCTCCGTCGCCGTGCTCGACCTCGGCATCAAGACCGCCACGCTGCGCTACCTGCAGGCCCGCGGCTTCGACGTCCACGTCGTGCCGCAGAGCTCCACCCTCGAGCAGATCCTCGCGCTCGAGCCGAGCGCCGTCTTCTACTCGAACGGCCCCGGCGACCCCGCGGCGAGCGACCACCACGTCGAGGTGCTCCAGGGTGTGCTCCGCGCCGGCCTGCCCTACTTCGGCATCTGCTTCGGCAACCAGCTGTTCGGCCGCGCGCTCGGCTTCGGCACCTACAAGCTGCCCTTCGGTCACCGCGGCATCAACCAGCCCGTCATGGACCGCACGACCGGCAAGGTCGAGATCACCGCGCACAACCACGGCTTCGCGGTCGACGCGCCGCTCGACGGCCCGGTCGACTCGCCCGCCGGCTTCGGCAAGGTGCAGGTCAGCCACGTCGGCCTCAACGACGACGTGGTCGAGGGCCTCGAGGCACTCGACATCCCCGCGTTCAGCGTGCAGTACCACCCCGAGGCGGCGGCCGGTCCGCACGACGCCAACTACCTCTTCGACCGTTTCCGCGACATGGTCGTCGACCACCTCGCGAGCAGCAAGGACGCCCAGTAATGCCCAAGCGCCCCGACATCCAGTCCGTCCTCGTCATCGGCTCGGGCCCCATCGTCATCGGCCAGGCGGCCGAGTTCGACTACTCGGGCACGCAGGCCTGCCGCGTGCTGCGCGAGGAGGGCCTGCGGGTCATCCTCGTCAACCCGAACCCGGCGACCATCATGACCGACCCCGGCTTCGCCGACGCGACCTACATCGAGCCGATCACCACCCCGGTGCTCGAGTCGATCATCGCGAAGGAGAAGCCCGACGCGGTGCTGCCGACCCTGGGCGGCCAGACGGCGCTCAACGCCGCGCTCGCCCTCGATGCTGCCGGCATCCTGGAGCGGTACGGCGTCGAGCTCATCGGCGCCAAGGTCGACTCGATCAACAAGGCCGAGGACCGCCAGCTCTTCAAGGACCTCGTGATCGGCCTCGGCGGCGAGGTCGCCCGCTCGAAGGTCGTCTCGACCCTCGAGGACGCCCTCGAGTTCGCCGGCGAGATCGGCCTGCCGATGGTCATCCGCCCGTCCTTCACGATGGGCGGACTCGGCTCGGGCTTCGCGTACGACGACGCCGAGCTGCGCCGCATGGTCACCGACGGCCTGCACCAGAGCCCCACCACCGAGGTGCTGCTCGAGGAGAGCATCCTGGGCTGGAAGGAGTACGAGCTCGAGCTCATGCGCGACGGCGCCGACAACACGGTCGTCGTCTGCTCGATCGAGAACGTCGACCCGGTCGGCGTGCACACCGGCGACTCGATCACGGTCGCGCCGGCGCTCACGCTCACCGACCGCGAGTACCAGAAGATGCGCGACATCGGCATCGAGATCATCCGTGCCGTCGGCGTCGACACGGGCGGATGCAACGTGCAGTTCGCGGTCGACCCCGCAGACGGACGCATCATCGTCATCGAGATGAACCCGCGCGTCTCCCGCTCGAGCGCGCTGGCCTCGAAGGCGACCGGCTTCCCGATCGCGAAGATCGCCGCGAAGCTGGCGATCGGCTACACGCTCGACGAGATCCAGAACGACATCACCAAGGTGACGCCCGCCTCCTTCGAGCCGACGCTCGATTACGTGGTCGTCAAGGTGCCCCGTTTCGCCTTCGAGAAGTTCCCAGCGGCCGACGACACCCTGACGACCACCATGAAGTCGGTCGGCGAGACCATGGCGCTCGGCCGCAACTTCTCGACCGCGCTGCAGAAGGCGCTGCGGGGTCTCGAGAAGCGCGGCTCGAGCTTCCACTGGGGCGAGCAGACCCGCTCGATCGACGAGCTGCTGCAGCTCGCCGCGCACCCGACCGACGGCCGAATCATCCACGTGCAGCAGGCGCTGCGCCAGGGCGCGACACCCGAGCAGCTCTTCGAGGCCACCAAGATCGACCCCTGGTTCCTCGACCAGATCGTGCTCATCAACGAGGTCGCGGAGCTAGTCCGCACCGCCGACGAGCTCGACGAGGAGACCATCCGCGAGGCGAAGGAGCACGGCTTCAGCGACGCGCAGATCGCCGAGCTGCACGGCCTGACCGAGCTCGAGGTGCGCGCGGTCCGCCACGCCGCCGGGGTGCGCCCGGTGTTCAAGACCGTGGACACCTGCGCGGGGGAGTTCCCCGCCTTCACGCCGTACCACTACTCGAGCTACGACCAGGAGACCGAGGTCGTCGCGAGCGACCGCCGCAAGGTCGTCATCCTCGGTTCGGGCCCGAACCGCATCGGTCAGGGCGTCGAGTTCGACTACTCGTGCGTGCACGCCTCCTTCGCGCTGGCCGAGGCCGGCTACGAGACGATCATGATCAACTGCAACCCGGAGACGGTCTCGACCGACTACGACACGAGCGACCGGCTGTACTTCGAGCCGCTCACGCTCGAGGACGTGCTCGAGATCCTGCACGCCGAGCAGCAGGCCGGCGAGCTCGTCGGCGTCGTCGTGCAGCTCGGCGGGCAGACCGCGCTCGGCCTCGCCAAGGGGCTCGAGGAGGCCGGCATCCCGATCCTCGGCACCTCGCCGGCGGCCATCGACCTCGCCGAGGAGCGCGGCCTCTTCGCCGAGATCCTCGACCGCGCCGGGCTCGTCGCGCCGCGCAACGGCACGGCGATCGACGTCGACGGCGCCGTGGCGGTGGCCGAGGAGATCGGCTTCCCCGTGCTCGTGCGCCCCAGCTACGTGCTCGGCGGCCGCGGCATGGAGATCCTCTACTCGAGCGAGGCCATCCGCGACTACTTCGTGCGGATCGCCGACGCCGCGATCATCGGCCCGGGCCTGCCCCTGCTGGTGGACCGCTTCCTCGACGACGCCGTGGAGATCGACGTCGACGCCCTGCACGACGGCACCGAGCTCTACATCGGCGGCGTCATGGAGCACATCGAGGAGGCGGGCATCCACTCCGGCGACTCGATGTGCACCCTCCCGCCGGTCACCCTGGGCCGTCGGGAGATCGACCGGGTGCGCGAGGCGACCCGGCTCATCGCGGAGGGCATCGGCGTGCGCGGCCTGCTCAACGTGCAGTTCGCGATCGCCGCCGGTGTGCTCTACGTCATCGAGGCCAACCCGCGCGCCAGCCGCACCGTGCCCTTCGTCTCCAAGGCGCTCGACATCCCGCTCGCGAAGGCGGCGTCGAACATCATGGTCGGCGCGACCATCCGCGAGCTCGTCGCCCAGGGCATGCTGCCCGCGCAGGACGGCTCGGTCGTGCCGCTCGACGCGCCCGTCTCCGTCAAGGAGGCCGTGCTGCCCTTCAAGCGCTTCCGCACGAAGGAGGGCCAGGTCGTCGACTCCCTGCTCGGCCCGGAGATGCGCTCGACCGGCGAGGTCATGGGCATCGACGTCGACTTCCCGACCGCGTTCGCGAAGAGCCAGGCTGCGGCCTACGGCGGCCTGCCCACCAGCGGCACCGCGTTCCTCTCGGTGGCCGACGCCGACAAGCGCGCCATCATCCTGCCTGCGCTGCGCCTCTCGGAGCTCGGCTTCGAACTGCTCGCCACCGCGGGCACGCACGAGGTGCTCGCCCGCAACGGCATCGCCTCGACCGTGGTCGGCAAGTACAGCGAGACCGTCGAGGCGGGGGAGGGCGAGTCGATCGTCGACCTGATCCACCGCGGCGAGGTCGACCTGGTCGTCAACACCCCCAGCGGCGGCACCGCGCGAGCGGACGGCTACGAGATCCGGGCCGCGATCGTCGCGGCCGACAAGCCGCTGTTCACCACGATCGCCGAGCTCAGCGCCGCCGTGGCGAGCTTCTCGGTCATCGGCCGTGGCTTCCAGGTCACGAGCCTGCAGGACTACGCGATCAAGCGCCGGGAGGCGGTCGCCGGATGAGCGCCGAGGTCACGACCGCGAGCTTCGGCGCGCGCCTCGCCCGGGCCACGGGGGAGCGCGGCACCGTCTGCGTCGGCATCGACCCGCACGCCTGGCTGCTCGAGCAGTGGGAGCTGCCGGATACGGCGGAGGGGCTGCGCCGCTTCGGCTTCGCGGTCGTCGCCGCCGTCGCCGGTCGCGCTGCGGTCGTCAAGCCGCAGGTGGCCTTCTTCGAGCGGCACGGAGCCCACGGGCTCGCCGCGCTCGAGGAGGTCATCGTCGCGGCCCGCGCCGAGGGGCTGCTCGTGATCGCCGACGCCAAGCGCGGCGACGTCGGTTCCACGGTCGACGCCTACGGCGAGGCCTGGCTCCGTGAGGGCTCGCCGCTGCAGTCGGACGCGCTCACGGTCGTGGCCTACCAGGGCGTCGGGTCGCTCGCCGGGCCGATGGACCTGGCCCAGCGCACGGGCGCCGGCCTCTTCGTGCTCGCAGCCACGTCCAACCCGGAGTCGGCGGTACCGCAGCGCGCGCTGCGGGCCGACGGCCGCACGGTCGCCGCCGGCGTGGCCGCGGAGGTCGTCGCCGAGAACGCGGCGCGCTTCGACGGGGAGCCGCTCGGCTCCTTCGGCCTCGTGCTCGGCGCGACGGTGGACCTGCCCGCGATCGGCATCGACACCTCCTCGCTCGGCGGCGCGCCCATCCTCGCGCCCGGCTTCGGGCACCAGGGTGCCAAACTGGAGGACCTGCGCCGGCTCTACGGCGACGCGGCCGGCCAGGTGCTGGTCAGCTCGTCCCGCGAGCTGCTCTCGGCCGGCCCTGACCGGCTCGCCGACGCCGTCGCCCGACAGACCGAGGAGGTCGCCGCATGCCTCGCGTGAATCCGCCCGAGGTCGACCGGGTCGCCGCGGCCCAGGCGGCCGTCGCCGCCCGCCGCGCCCGCGCGGCGGTCAAGAAGTCGGTCGCCGATCGTGAGCGCAGTGCGCTCGACGTCGCCGAGATCGCCTGGTCGGGCGAGCCGGGCCCCGAGGCCACCCTGCGCGTCAAGGAGCTGCTCACGAGCATCCCCGGGCTCGGCCCGGTGCGCGCCGCCGCGGTCATGGAGCGGCTGGAGATCGCCGAGGCCAAGCGCGTCGGCGGCCTCGGCGTGCGCCAGCGCGTTCGCCTGCGCGAGTTCCTCGTCGAGCGAGGGGGCGGCGCCCCGACCCGGGCCCGCCTCGTCGTGCTCGCCGGTCCGACCGCGGTCGGCAAGGGCACCGTCTCCACGTTCATCCGCGACAACTTCCCCGGCGTGCTGCTCTCCGTTTCCGCGACGACCCGCGACCCGCGGCCGGGCGAGGTCGACGGCAAGCACTACTTCTTCGTCGACCAGCCCGAGTTCGACCGGCTCATCGCCGAGGACCAGCTGCTCGAGTGGGCGACGGTGCACAACCAGAACCGCTACGGCACGCCGCGCGGCCCGGTCGACGCCGCCCTCGACGCCGGCGACAGCGTGCTGCTCGAGATCGACATCCAGGGCGCACGGCAGGTCAAGAAGGCCATGCCCGAGGCGATCCTCGTCTTCCTGCTGCCGCCGAGCTGGGAGGAGATGGTGCGTCGGCTCGTCGGCCGCGGCACCGAATCGCCTGAGGAGCAGCAGCGCCGGCTCGAGACCGCGAAGGTGGAACTGGCCGCTCAGGACGAGTTCGACCACGCCGTGGTGAACGACGACGTGGCCCGTGCTGCCCAGGAGGTCGTAGACTTGCTGGCAGTGCCCGCAGCCCGGTAGCCGCCGCACGCCCTTTTCCCCGCTTCCCGGACGATCGCAAGGAGATCCCCATGGCCGACAACGGCATCATCGACCCGCCCATCGACGAGCTGCTCTCGAAGGTCGACTCCAAGTACCAGCTGGTGATCTTCGCGTCCAAGCGCGCCCGTCAGATCAACGACTACTACGCCGACCTGCACGACGCGAGCCTGTTCGACAACGTCGGCCCGCTCGTCGACTCGACGGTCAACGACAAGCCCCTCTCGGTCGCCATGCACGAGATCAACGAGGACAAGCTCGAGCTCAAGCCCCTCGCCGAGTAATCGGCCGGAGCAGCAGCGGATGAGCGGATCGCGCATCGTCGTCGGCGTCACCGGCGGCATCGCCGCCTACAAGGCGGTCGGCGCGATCCGCTCCTTCGTGCTCGCGGGGCACGATGTGCAGGTGATCGCCACCGAGGCGGCCCTGCGTTTCATCGGGGCCCCGACCTTCGAGGCGATCAGCCGCAACCCGCTGGCGACGGACCTCTACGACGGCGTCGCCGAGGTGCGCCACGTCGCCCTCGGCCAGCGCGCCGATCTCATCGTGATCGCCCCGGCGACCGCGAACACCATCGCGAAGCTGGCGAACGGCATCGCGGACGACCTGCTCGGCAACACCGTGCTCGCGAGTCGCGCGCCCCTCCTCATCGCCCCGGCGATGCACACCGAGATGTGGCAGCACCCGGCGACCGTCGCGAACATGGCGACGCTGCACGAGCGCGGCGTGCACGTTGTCGGGCCGGGCGTCGGACAGCTCACCGGCAGCGACTCCGGAGCCGGCCGGATGGCCGAGCCGGAGGAGATCGCCGAGGCCGCACGCGGCATCCTCGAGCGGGGTCGCGATCTCGCCGGGCTGCGGGTGCTGGTGACGGCGGGCGGCACGCGCGAACCCATCGATCCGGTGCGCTTCATCGGCAACCGCTCGAGCGGTCGCCAGGGCGTCGCCCTGGCCGAGGCGGCCCGCGACCGCGGCGCCGAGGTCACGCTCATCGCGGCGCACCTCGATGTGCCGGCCCCGAGCGGCGTCGCCGTGCACGAGGTGGGCACGACCCGCGAGCTGCAGCTCGCCGTCGAGCGGCTCGCCCCGGAGCAGCACGCCGTGATCATGGCCGCCGCGGTCGCCGACTACCGGCCCGCCGAGACGTCCGAGGGCAAGCTCAAGAAGGACGGCACCGGCGCCGGCCTCGAGCTGCGGCTCGTCGAGAACCCCGATGTGCTCGCGGGGCTGGGCGCCGACCGCCCCGACGGCGTCGTGCTCGTCGGCTTCGCCGCCGAGACCGAGCCGGACGACGAGCGGCTGCTCGAGCTCGGGCGCGCGAAGATCGCCCGCAAGGGCGCCGACCTGCTCGTCCTCAACAGGGTGGGGTGGACGGAGGGTTTCGCCAGCCCGCGGAACACGATCGCGATCATCGATCGGGCGGGCGATAGAGTGGGTGAGGCCTCCGGCGACAAGCTCGTCGTGGCCCATCGGATCCTCGATGCGATCCGCCCTCTCACCAGCATCTGAGAACCACCCGTCACTGTGCCGACCGGCACCGAGATCGGCGGCCGGCGCCACGAGCGCGATGCCGCCACGAAGCGAGAACGCCCGATGAGCTCCCTGCGCCTGTTCACGTCCGAGTCGGTCACCGAGGGCCACCCCGACAAGATCTGCGACCAGATCTCGGACGCGATCCTCGACGCCTACCTGGCGGTCGACCCCGATGCCCGCGTCGCCGTCGAGACCCTCGTGACCACCGGCCTCGTGCACATCGCGGGCGAGGTGCGCAGCACCGCGCTCATCGACGTCCCCGCCATCGTGCGCGCGAAGATCGACGCGATCGGCTACACCTCCTCGGAGATCGGCTTCGACGGCAGGACCGTCGGCATCTCGGTGTCGATCGGCGCGCAGTCGCCGGACATCGCACAGGGCGTCGACAGTGCGCTCGAGGCCCGCGGCGGGGGCTCGGTCGACGTGCTCGATCAGCAGGGCGCCGGCGACCAGGGCATCATGTTCGGCTACGCCAGCAACGAGACCCCCCAGTACATGCCGCTCCCGGCGTGGCTCGCGCACCGCCTCGCGGAGCGCCTCGCGCAGGTGCGCAAGTCGGGCGAGCTCGCCTGGCTGCGCCCGGACGGCAAGACGCAGGTGACCGTCGGCTACGACGGCGCCGTGCCGCGCACGGTCGACACCGTCGTGCTCTCGACGCAGCACGACCCCTCCGTCAGCAACGAGGAGATCGCCCGCGAGATCGAGGCGCGGGTCATCCGTCCCGTGCTCGAGGCCAGCGGCCTCGACACCTCGGTCACGCGGCTGCTCATCAACCCGACCGGCCGCTTCGAGCTCGGTGGGCCGCAGGGCGACGCCGGCCTCACCGGCCGCAAGGTCATCGTCGACACCTACGGCGGCGCCGCCCGCCACGGCGGCGGCGCGTTCAGCGGCAAGGATCCCTCGAAGGTCGATCGCTCCGCGGCGTACGCGCTGCGGTGGGTCGCCAAGAACGCCGTCGCGGCGGGCCTCGCCGATCGCCTCGAGGTGCAGGTCGCCTACGCGATCGGCAAGGCCGCCCCCGTCGGCCTCTACGTCGAGAGCTTCGGCACGGCGCACGTCGACGAGGACCGCATCATCGAGGCGATCCGCGCGGTCTTCGACCTGCGCCCGGCCGCGCTCGTGCGCGACCTCGACCTCCTGCGCCCCATCTACTCGGCGACCGCCACCTACGGCCACTTCGGCCGCGAGCTGCCCGACTTCACCTGGGAGCGCCTCGACCGGGTCGACGCGCTGCGCTCCGCCGCCGGGCTCTGACCGTGAGCGCCTCGGAGCCGGTCGCCCGAGTGCTGATCGACTCCGCGCTGCCGCAGCTCGACCGGCTGTTCGACTACGCCGTGCCGGAGCGGCTCGACGCCGTCGCCGTCCCCGGCGTGCGGGTCAAGGTGCCGCTGCGCTCGGCCGGCCGCATCGCCGAGGGCTACCTCGTGGAGCGCGCCGCGACGAGCGAGGCGAAGGGCGAGCTCGCCCGCCTCGAGGAGGTGGTCTCCGAGGCCCGCGTGCTCACCCCCGAGGTGCGGCTCCTCACCCGCCGGCTCGCCGACCGTGCCGCCGGCAGCGCCAACGACCTGCTGCGACTCGCGATCCCGCGACGCCAGGTGCGCGTCGAGAAGGCGTGGCTGGCGAACGGCCCCTCCGACCCCCTCGCGCCGCCCGCGCCGGTCCGCCCCGACGGCTACGGGGACGGTCTGGCGGATGCGGTGGGCCGGAGTGCCCGCATCGCCCTGCACGCCGTGCCGCGCCTGGTCCAGGCGGGGGAGACCTGGATCGGCCACTGGGCCGCCACACTCGCCGCGCTCGCGACGACGACGCTCGCGAGCGGCCGCAGCGCGATCCTGGTCGTGCCCGACTACCGCGATCAGGAGCAGCTCGAGATCGCGCTCGCCGCGCTGCTCCCGGCGGGCCACGTGCAGCGGATGGACGCCCGGCAGCCGAACCCCGACCGCTACCGGGCCTTCCTCGCCTGCCTCGAGGGCGCCCCGCGCATCGTGATCGGCAATCGCTCGGCCGTGTACGCGCCGGTGCACGAGCTCGGGCTCATCGCCGTCTGGGACGACGGCGACCCGCTGCACGCCGAGCCGCTGAGCCCCGGCGTGCACGCCCGCGACGCCGCGCTGGTGCGGCAGGAGCAATCGGGCTGCGCGCTCGTGATTGCCGGCCACACGCGCAGCACCGAGGTGCAGCGCCTCGTCGAGCTCGGCTGGTTCGAGGCGCACGCTCCGGAGCGGCACGCGGCGCCGAGGGTCATCCCGACCGCCGAGCAGGACGACGGCGGCGAGCGGATGGCCGCGGTCGCCCGCATCCCCTCCTCCGCCTGGCGCATCGCGCGCGACGCGCTCCAGCACGGGCCCGTGCTCGTGCAGGTCGCCCGGCCGGGCAACAGCGCCGCGGCGGCGCGGCGCGGCGAGCCGGTCGTCGTCACCGTGGACGCCGGTCGCACCGCCGAGGACCTGGGGCGTGCCTTCCCGGGCACCCGGGTGATCGTCGCCGACGGCGAGCGCCCCGTGCAGCGCGTCGACGCCCGCCCCGCCCTGATCATCGCGACGCGCGGCGCCGAGCCGATCGCCGACGGCGGGTACCGCGCGGTGCTGCTGCTCGACGGACCGCGGATGCTGAGTCGCGAGAGCCTGCGCGTGGCCGAGGACTGCCTCCGCTGGTGGTCGAACGCGGTCGCGCTCGCGGCCGTGGGCGCGACGACCGTGCTGGTCGGCGTCGGGGGAGCGCCGGCCCGTGCGCTGGTCACGTGGCGGCAGGAGCTGCTCGCCGCCGCGGAGCTCGAGGACCGGCGCCGCCTGCGATTCCCGCCCGCCGTGCGCACCGCGGTCGTCACGAGCGACCTGCCGACGGTCCGCGAGGCGCTGCAGGGCATCGACGAGCTGGAGCACGTCGACGCCCTCGATCCCGAGCCGGTCGAGGAGGGGCGCTACCGCGCGATCGTGCGCTTCGACTACGGCGTCGGCGGCACCGTGGCGGAGCACCTGCGCGCCGCCGTGATCCGCAACGCCACCGGGCGCCGCTCGGTGGCCCGGGAGGGCGGGTCGCGTCCACGAGCCCGGCTGCAGGTGCGCTTGGATGGACCGGAGGCCTTCGGATGAGCGGCCTCGGAAGGAACCCCTTGAGGATCGTCTTCGCCGGTACGCCGGCGCCCGCCGTGCCCAGCCTCGACCTGCTGGCCGCGGGCCCGCACGAGATCGTCGCGGTCGTCACCCGGCCCGACGCCCCGCTCGGCCGCAAGCGCGTCCTGACGCCGTCGCCGGTGGCCGCGCACGCCGAGGAGCTCGGTCTGCCCGTCCTGCGCGCGGCGCGGCTCGACGACGACGCCACCGCCGCGATCGCCGCGCTCGAACCCGACCTCGGCGTCATCGTGGCCTACGGCGGCCTCGTGCGCGCCCCGCTGCTCGCGGTGCCGCGGCACGGCTGGATCAACCTGCACTTCTCGCTGCTGCCGCGCTGGCGCGGCGCGGCGCCGGTGCAGCGGGCCCTCATCGCGGGCGACGCGGTCACCGGAGCCGCGGTCTTCGACCTCGTCGAGGCGCTCGACGCCGGCGACGTCTACGCCGAGCTCGAGCGCCCGCTCGACGGCTTCGAGACGGCGGGCGAGCTGCTCGACGAGCTCAGCCACTCCGGCGCCGGCCTGCTCGCCGGCGTCGTCGACGCCCTGGCCGAGGGCACCGCCGAGGCGAGCCCGCAGCTCGGCGAGCCGACGCTGGCCCCGAAGCTGACGATCGACGACGCCCGCCTCGACCTGGGCCGTCCGCTCGCCGAGGTCGACGCCCGGCTCCGCGGCGTCACGCCCGAGCCGGGTGCCTTCGCGCTGCTCGCCGGCGAACGCTTCAAGATCCACGCGGCCCGCCCCGCCGACGACGCCGCGGCCCTGCCCGTCGGCCGTCTCGCGGCGGTCGACGGCCGCATCCTGGTCGGCACCGCCGACCATCCGCTCGAGCTGCTCGTCGTGCAGCCGCCCGGCAAGCGGGCGATGCCGGCGGCGGACTGGTGGCGCGGCCGTGCGGCCGACGCCGAGGAGGTGCTCGCATGAGCGAGGAACGACCCCGTGACGAC
>JASCOA010000081.1 GCA_029959365.1 Microbacteriaceae bacterium PS02343
GCGGCCCCCGCGGGCGGCCCCCCGGGGGGGGGGGGGGGCGGGGGGGCGCCCGCGGGGGGCGGCGGCGGGCAGCGCGGCGCCGCGCTCATCGGTCGACCCCGCGGGCGTCGCGGCGGACTGCCCCGCGGGCTGCCCGGCAGACTTCGCGATGGGCTTCGCGGCAGCGAGCAGCGCGGGCCGCCCGCGGTCGAGGTAGGCCTGCAGCGCCCGAGCGGCCGGCACACCGAAGGGCACGACGCGCTCCTTCGAGCCCTTGCCGGTGACGCGCAGGGTGAGCCGCGCCGCGTCGATGTCGGGCACGTCGATGCCGACCAGCTCGCTGACGCGCAGTGCGCTCGCGTAGAGCAGTTCGACGACCGCGAGGTCGCGCAGCGCCGCGGGGTCGTCGCCGGCGGCGCGCACCGCGAGGGACTCGAGGATGCCGTCCATCTGCCCGCGGCTCAGCACCCGGGGCAGGCGCTGCTGCCCCTTCGGAGCGCGCAGCCGGGCGCCCGGGTCGACCTCGAGCCCGAGACCCTTCGAGAGCCAGGCCGTCCAGGCTCGGGCCGCCGCGGAGCGACGCGCGAGGCTCGCGCCGGCGAGCCCGCGCTGCGCGCCGTCCCAGAGCCAGCCGCGCAGGTGCTCGAGCTCCAGGCTCGCGGGCTCGGTGCATCCGCTCGCTTCGAGGACGGCGACGAGCTCCTCGAGATCGCCGAGGTACGCGCGCCGCGTGTTCGCGCTGAGGCCCCGCTCGGCGTCGAGGTGCGCCGCGAAGCGCGGCAGGCTCTCGCGCAGGGTCATGGGTCCATCGTGCCCCGGCTCGTGCCGGGCACGGCTCAGGACGAGAGCCGGGTCTCGTCGAGGCCGGCGAGGCGGCCCGACTCCGGGCTCAGCACCGTGGCGAGCAGCTCGGACGCCAGCGGGTCGTCGGCCTCGCCGAGGCGCATGGCGATGACGGTGTTGATGAGCATGCCGTGGGCGAGGAAGCCCCCGGCCTGATCGGCGTCGAGGCCGGCCTCCTCGCGGATCATGCGGTAGACCTCGAGCATGCCGCGGCGCGCGAGGGCGCCGATCTCGGGATGGGTGCCGAGCGCGAAGGCGTGCATGAGGCTGAGCAGCAGGCCGCGGTCGGCGAGCAGTCCGACGTAGGCGCGGCCGAGGCACTCCGCCGGGTCGTCGCCGGCGGCGAGCTCAACGCGGAAGGCGGCGAGCAGCTTGTCGAGCGCGCGCTGCACGACGGCGAGGAAGAGCGCCTCCTTCGTGCCGAACATGCGCACGACGTAGGGCTGGCTGACGCCGGCGGCTCGGGCGACCGCATCCGTCGTCGCGCCCTGGTATCCGGACTCGCCGAAGACCTGCGTGGCCGCATCGAGGACGAGCTCGCGACGCTCCTCGGACTTCATCCGGGTAGGCGTCTCAGGGCTCATGTTGACAAGGTATCAGTCGATTCCTTATCGTCGCATTTTGTAATCATCCGATTACAACAAACGATCGTCAGGAGCCCGGATGCCCAAGCCCCGCGTCCCGCTCGCCCTCGCCATCGCGGCGGCGGGCGTGCCCATGTTCATGGCCTCGCTCGACAACCTCGTCGTCACCAACGCGCTGCCCGCGCTGCGCGACGACCTCGGCGCCGGCGTCACCGAGCTGCAGTGGTTCGTCAACGCCTACACGATCGTGTTCGCGATGCTGATCCTGCCCGCCGTCTGGCTCGGCGACCGTTACGGCCGCCGCCGCATCTTCCTCGCCGGCATCGCGGTCTTCACGCTCGCCTCCGCCGCGGCGGGCTTCGCGAGCGATCCAGCCGGGCTCATCGCCGCCCGCGCCCTGCAGGGCATCGGCGGCGCCGCGCTCATGCCGCTCTCGCTGGCGCTGCTCTCGGACGCCGTCGACCGCTCGAAGCGCCCGCTCGCCATCGGCATCTGGGGCGGCATCTCGGGCCTCGGCGTCGCCGCAGGCCCGCTGATCGGCGGCGCCGTGCTCGAGGGCTGGGCCTGGCAGGCGATCTTCTGGATCAACATCCCCGTCGGCATCCTCGCCGTGCCGCTCGTCCTGCGCGCGCTGCCCGATCGCCGCGGCCCGCGACGCGCGGCCGACGCGCCGGGCCTGCTGCTCGCCGCGCTCGGCGTGCTCGGCCTGGTCTGGGCGATCGCGCAGGGCAACGAGCTCGGCTGGTCGCATCCGGGCGTGCTCGCCGGGCTCATCGGCGGCGGTCTGCTGCTGGTGGGATTCCTGCTGCGGGAGCGTCGCGCATCCGCTCCCCTCGTACCGCTGCGGCTGTTCCGCGACCGCAGCTTCAGCGTGTCCAACGTCGTCGGCTTCGGCATGAGCTTCGGCATGTTCGGCTCGGTGTTCCTGCTCATCCAGTACCTGCAGATCGTGCAGGGCCACGATCCGCTCGAGGCCGCCGTGCTGACCTCGCCGTGGACCATGGCCCCGCTGGTCGTCGCCCCGCTCGCCGGCGTGCTCTCCGGTCGGGTCGGCACCCGGGCGCTCATCGTGCTCGGCCTCGCGCTGCAGTCGGTCGGGCTGCTCTGGCTCGCGCTCGTCATGACCCCGACGACGCCCTACGCCGAGATGGTCGGCGCCTTCATCGCCGCCGGCGTGGGCATGGGCCTCGTCTTCGCGCCGTCGTCGACGGCCGTGCTGGCCCGGATGGCGGATGCGGACACGGCGACCGCGAGCGGTGTGAACTCCACGGTGCGCGAGATCGGCGTGGCCCTGGGCATCGCCGTGCTGACGGCCGTGTTCACCGGCGCGGGCGGGCAGCTGACCCCCGACGGCTACGTCGACGCGGTCGTCGTCGCAGTCGGGGTCGGCGCGGCCGTGGTCGGGGCGACGGCGCTGCTGGCGCTGCTGCTGCCGAGCGGGCGAGCGCTCGCGGTCGTCGCGCCGTCCGAGCCGGAGCCGGCGGAGTCGCTCTCGGTCTGAGCACGGGCTCGGCGGGAGCCGGCGCTCAACGACGACGGAGTTCCGCATCCGCCTTGGTCGCTGGTCATCGCACGGCCCGAATGCAGTCGATCCGGCCCCGACTCGGAAGTGCGAGCCCGAGCGCTCGGGGCCGCCTCGAGCGCTGACTGCATTTGGGACGTGGACGGATGCCGAATGCAGTGGGATCGCATCCGCTCGCTGATTCCGGGCCCGTCAGCTCGGGGAACTGGATGGGACGCACTGCATTCGACATCGTGGCCCCGAGCGGGGCAGCGGTTCGCCGTGCGGTCCCCGGCGCTGGCCGTTGCCGGCCGGAGCAGCTCAGCGGCGCTCGAGGAGGGTGATGGCCTCGTAGTGGTTCGTCTGGGGGAACATGTCGAGCACGCGGGCGCGGGTGGGGCGCAGGCTCGGCATCGACTGCAGGTCGCGGCCGAGGGTGACGGCGTTGCAGGACGAGTAGATGACGCGCTCCACGCCGCTGCGCTCGAGCCATTCGGCGAGCGCCGGGCCGATGCCGCGGCGCGGCGGGTTCACGAGCACGAGCTCGGGCGGGGCCGCGCTCGCGAGCGCGAATGCCGTGGCGTCGTCGGCGAGGAAGCGGGTGCCCTCGAGACCGGCGGCGGCCGCACTGCGCTCGGCGCTGCGCACCGCCTCGGCGCTCGTCTCGATGCCGACGACCTCGCGGCCCGGGCCGGAGAGGTGCAGCGCGAAGCCGCCGACGCCGCAGTAGAGGTCCCAGACGCTGGCGGGCTGCGCCTCGGCGACCCAGTCGCGCGCCTGCGCGTAGAGCGCCGCGGCGATGGGCGTGTTCGTCTGGAAGAAGCTGCGCGAGCGCAGGCCGAGCTCGACGTCGTTGACGCGCATCCGCAGCGTCTGCCGCTCGGTCAGCACGATCTCGTCCGGGCCCTCGAGCACTGCCTTGTGCTCGGGCTGCAGGTTGACGCTCGCCACGGCGAGGTTCGGCAGCGCGGCGAGCAGGGTCGGCAGGTGCTTGCGGATGCGCGACAGCGGCTCCTGCGAGCGCAGCACGAAGCGCACCATGAGCTCGCCGTCGGGCGAGACCGTGACGAGCAGGTTCTTGAGCTCGCCGCGACGGGCGGGCACGTCGTAGGGCTCGAGGCGGGCGAGGCGGATGAAGTCCACGAGCGCCGGGAACGCCGCGTGCAGAACCGGATCGCAGACGCCGCAGCGCTGCAGGTCGACGCCGTGCCCGGCGGCGTCGAGGATGCCGAGGGTCGGGGCGTCGATGCTGCCGCCGACGACCATCTTCGCCTTGTTGCGGAAGCCGCGCTCGGCGCTGGCCACAGCAGGCAGCCAGTCGATGCCGTCGTGGCCGGCGAGCTGCTCGCGGCAGTGCGCCTCCTTCGCCGCCAGCTGCTCGGCGTACGGCACGCCCATGAGGGTGCACGAACGGCAGAGGCCGGCGTCGAAGTAGTCGCACTGCATGAGGGCATCGAGTCTAGGCGTGGCAGGGTGGGCGGCATGATCCGCGAGCACGCCCTGCTGCCCGTCCGCCCCGGCCTCTCGGCGGAGTTCGAGGCGGCCTTCGTCGAGGCCCGGCCGCTCATCGCGGCGCAGCCCGGGTTCCGCAGCCTGTCGCTCTCCCGATCGATCGAGACGCCGAGCACGTATCTGCTGCTCGTCGAATGGGACACGGTGGAGGCCCACACGGAGGGGTTCCGACGATCCGCGGAGTACGAGCGCTGGCGCGAGCTGCTGCATCCGTTCTACGAGCCGTTCCCGGTGGTGGAGCACTTCGTCGACGTGTCGGCGGTCGGCCGTACCCTCGCGCAACGACCCGCTTCGTCTACCTCACGTCGACCACCCTGAACGGCCATCTGGCCGACGAGCACGACTCGCTCGACTGGCTCTTCGCCGTCGACCCGGCCGGCACCGAGCAGCCGCAGGCCGAGTTCATGGAGGGCGTCGGCGTGCTCGTGCAGGGCTCGACCACCTACGAGTGGGTGCTGCGCGAGGCGAAGCTGCTCGAGAACGTGGCCGACTGGTCGCAGCACTACGGCGAGCGGCCGAGCTACGTCTTCACGTCCCGGCAGCTGCCGACGCCGGAGGGAGCGGATGTGCGCTTCCGCTCCGGCGACGTCGCGCCGGTGATCGAGGAGCTGCGCGAGGCGGCCGCGGGCAAGGACGTCTGGATCGTGGGCGGCGGGGAGCTGGCGGGGCAGTTCCTCGACGCGGGGGCGCTCGACCGCCTCGAGCTGTCGTTCGCACCGGCGACCGTGGCCGTGGGGCGCCCGATGCTGCCCCGGAGCATCGCCGCGTCGTCGCTGCGGCTCGTCTCGGTGGAGCAGCGCGGGCAGTTCGCGCATCTCGTCTACGACGTCGTGCGCTGAGCTGCATCCGCCCCGCTCTCATGCCGGCGCCGGCGCCGGCTCCGGCGGCGCCAGCTCCGCCATCTCCTCGGCGGTCGTGACGCAGACCGCGTCGTACTCGCGCAGCAGCCGGTGGCAGCCCGCCGACGCGGGGCTCGTGACCGGCCCGGGCACGGCGCCGAGCGGGCGCGCCAGAGCCGAGGCGTGACCGGCGGTGTTGAGGGAGCCCGAGCGGCGGCCCGCCTCGAGCACGATCGTGGCCTGCGACATCGCGGCGATGAGCCTGTTGCGCTGCAGGAAGCGCCACTTGGTCGGCGCCGCGCCCGGCGGCAGCTCCGAGACGACGGCGCCCTCCTCGGCGATGCGGCGCAGCAGTTGCTCGTGGCCGCTCGGGTAGTAGCGGTCGAGGCCGCCGGCGAGCACGGCGACCGTCACGCCCTCGCTGGCGAGCGCCGAGCGGTGGGCCATGCCGTCGATGCCGTAGGCAGCGCCGGAGAGCACCGCGAAGCCGCGGTCGACGAGACCGGCGGCGGCCTCCATGGCCACCTGCTCGCCGTAGGTGGTCGCCGCGCGGGCGCCGACCAGGGCGATGGAGCGGCAGAGCGCGGCGAGGCGCTCAGGGCTGCCCTTCGACCAGAGGGCGAGCGGACCGTGCACCCCGAGGTCGTCGAGGCCCTCCGGCCAGTCCGCGTCGCCCGGCGCCAGCAGGCGCAGCCCGAGGTTCGCCGCGTTGCGCAGGGCGCGCAGCATGAGCCGGGAGTCGAGCTTGGCCGACCAGCGCTCCAGGCCCTGGCCGAGCAGCTGCTCGAGGCCCGGCGCCGGCACGACGCCGTGACGCTGCACCTCGGCGACGAGCTGCGCGGCGGTGGCGCGGTCGAGCAGGAGGCGCAGGGCGGGCTCCGCGCCGAGGGTCTCGACGAGGAGCCCCGCCGCGCCGTCGCCGGGCTCGGCGAGGCCGGTCCAGGCTGCGCGGGCGACGAGCTCGGGCAGCTCGTCGGGGTGGTGGACGGCGCGGAGGGCGGCGATGGCGCGCTCAAGGTCGGCGCGCGGGAGGCCGTAGAGGGTGGGGACGGTCCGAGTCCGTGGCTCGGGCGCGGGGTGCGGGGTCGGAGCCTGCGGCTCGGGCGCGCTCCGCGGTGGGGCCGGCGCGGGGCCCGGGGTCGGGGCGCCGCGAAGGTGCTCGGCGTCGGCGGGGGCGACCCGGCCGGGGTCTGCGGGGGCGGGGGTTCGCTGGGTCATTCGTTCCTCATCCGGTGGTCGGGGCGGGCGTGGGAGCCGGGGTCTACGCGGGGCGGCGGAGCGCGAGGGCGCGGCCGACCGCATCCGCTCCCGGCGTGCCGGCGTCGTCGAGGTCGCTGACGGTCCACGCGACGCGCAGCACGCGGTCGTAGCCGCGCATGGTGAGCAGGCCGCGCTCGAGCGCGCGATCGAGGTCGGCGGTGGCGGCGCGCGGCAGGCGGCCCTCGCCGCGCAGCCAGGAGCCGGGCAGCTCGCTGTTGCGGCTCCAGCCGGTTCCGGCGAGGCGTGCCTCGGCTCGGGCCCGCGCGGCGACGACGCGGCCTCGGGCCTCCTCGGTGCCGAGGCCCGCGCGCTCGCGGGACATGCGCAGCTGGGCGGCGGTGATGCGGCGCAGGCGCAGCTGCAGGTCGATGCGGTCGAGCAGCGGACCGGAGAGCCGGCCGAGGTAGCGGCGGCGCATGGCCGGGCTGCAGACGCACTCGTCACCGGGCGCGCCGTAGAGACCGCAGGGGCAGGGGTTCGCGGCGAGGACGAGCTGGAACCGCCCGGGGAACTCGGCCGTCGCGCGAGCTCGGTGGATGCGGATGCGCCCGGTCTCGAGGGGCTGGCGGAGCGTATCGAGCACGCTGGCCGGGAACTCGGTCGCCTCGTCGAGGAACAGCACGCCGCCGGTGGCCCGGGCTGCGGCGCCCGGGCGGAGCTGGCCGCTGCCGCCGCCGATGAGCGCCGGTGCGGTAGCGCTGTGGTGCGGCGCCTCAAAGGGCGGCCGCCGGTCGAGGCCGCGGGTGAGCGCGATGCCGCTCAGTGAGCGCAGCGCGCTGACCTCGAGCGCGGTCGCGGTGTCGAGGTCGGGCAGCAGGCCGGGCAGGCGCGCGGCGAGCATGCTCTTGCCCGCACCCGGCGGGCCGAGCATGAGCAGGTGATGGCCGCCCGCGGCCGCGACGAGCAGCGCGTGGATGGCCTCCTCGTTGCCGATGACTTCGGCGAGGTCGGCGTCGTCGGGCTCCACCTCTTCGAGCGGGGCGGCGAGCAGCGGCTGCTCCTCGCCGGCCTCGATCTCGGCGCCGTGCCAGATGGCGGCCTCGCGCAGCGACACGACCGGCACGATGCGCAGGCCCGGCACGAGCGACGCCTCCTCGGCGTTGCCGGCGGGCACCATGACCGTCTCGGCGCCGCGGCGCGCGGCCTCGGCGCCGGCGGCGCGCACGCCCTCGGTCGGCCGCAGCCGTCCGTCGCGCCCGCGCTCGCCGCGGTGCACGACCTTGGCGACGGATGCGGGCTCCACCGCCCCGGCCGCGGCCAGCGCCGCCAGGGCGATCGCGAGGTCGAAGGCGCTGCCGTGCTTCGGCAGCGAGGCGGGCGAGAGGTTGACCGTGAGCTTGCGGTTCGGCAGAGGGCACCCGGCGTTCGCCGCGGCGGCGCGAACCCGGTCGCGGGCCTCCCCCAGCGCGGCGTCGGGCAGCCCGATGAGCACGAAGCCGGGCAGTTGGGCGCTGAGGTCGGCCTCCACCTCGACGAGCGCGCCGCGCAGCCCGAGCAGCGCCACGGAGGTCGTGCGCGCGAGCGCCATCAGCCGATGCCCCGCAGGTGCTCGACGGTGGCCGCGGCGCCGCGCGGCGCGATCACCGCGATCGCGTCGATGCGCACGAGCAGGCCCTCGCAGTCGAGCGGATGCGCCTCGCACCACGCCCCTGCCAGCCGCCGCAGCCGGGCGAGCTTGGCGTACGTGATCGCCTCGAAAGGGTGGCCCCAGCCGGTGCCGGCCCGCGTCTTGACCTCGGCGACGACCAGCTCCGAGCCCTGGCGGGCCACGAGGTCGAGCTCGCCCAGCGGGCAGCGCCAGTTTCGGTCGAGCAGCGCGTAGCCGGCGAGCTCGAGGTGGCGGGCGGCGAGGTCCTCGCCCAGCCTTCCGAGCTCATGCCGGGGGTCGTTGCGCGGCGCGGCGCCCGCTCGTCCCGTCGGGGCGCGGCCCGCGCGGGGGCCGCCGGGGCGGGGCTCTGGGTTGGCTCGGCTGTTCACCCCACGAGGTTGGTTCCGCGGGCAGGGCGGCGGGGGTGCATCCGCTCGATCGGTGGGAAGCAGCGCGCTCCGACGGACGGGGGAGGATGGGTGGCGACCTTACGCGGGGGCGCGCGACTCAGCAGTGTCACGACAAGTCAGCCTCGCGGACGGTGATGACTTGTCGTCACGGGGCTGACACGTCGCGCACGCGTCTGCGCGCCGAGCACGAGGTGCGCAGCACGATCGACCTCCGCGCACCCGGCGGCTCGAGGCGACGAGCGGCGGCCGTCCCTCGACCGAAGCGCCTACGCCCGGCGCAGCAGCCGCGCCAGCACGTCCTCGCCGAAGACGAGCGACTCGAGCGGCACGCGCTCATCGACGCCGTGGAACATGCGCGGGAACGGGAAGCCCGACGGCAGGCGCAGCGGGATGAAGCCGTAGCCGTCGATGCCGAGCCGGCGCAGCGCCTTGTTGTCGGTGCCACCGGGCACGAGGTGGGGCAGCACGACGGCGCCGGGGTCGACCTCCTCGATCACCGCCTGCAGCTCCTCGACGAGCCGGCCCGTGAAGGGCGTCTCGAAGGCCGGCAGCTCCTGCACCGCGCGCACCTCGATGTCGCCGCCGACGGCGTCGCGCACGGCGGCGATCGCCGCATCCGCTCGTCCCGGGATGTAGCGCAGGTCGACGGTGGCGGTGGCCGTCTCGGGCACGACGTTGTCCTTGTAGCCGCCGCTGATGATCGTGACGTTCGAGACGTCGCGCAGGCCGGCCCGGATGCGCACGGCGCTCGGTCCGGCCAGCTCGGCCAGCTGCTCCGGCGTCTCGTCGGGGCCGGCGCCGCCCAGCTCGCGCAGCCGCTCGAGCAGCGCCGCGGTCGTGTCGGTCATGACGAGCGGCCACTCGATGCCGCCGACCGCGGTGACGGCGCGCGCGATGCGCAGGTTGGGATTGTCGATCGCCGGCAGCGAGCCGTGGCCGGCGGTGCCGCGGGCCGTGAGCTCGAGCGTGAGCACGCCCTTCTCGCCGGTGTTCATGAAGTAGGCCCGGCCGCCGGCGATGTCGATGCTGTAGCCGCCGCCCTCGCCGAGCGCCGTGTCGACGCCCGCGAAGACCTCGGGGTGCTCGTCGACGAGCCAGCTCGAGCCGAGGTCGCTGCCCGCCTCCTCGTCGGCGAAGAACGCCAGCACGACGTCGCGATCGGGCTGGAAGCCCTCCCCCACGAGCCTGCGCAGCACGGCGACGATCATGGCCGCGAAGTCCTTCATGTCGACCGCGCCGCGGCCCCAGAGCATGCCCTCGTCGATGTCGCCGGCGAAGGGCGCGTGCGTCCAGGCCGCCGGGTCGGCCGGCACGACGTCGAGGTGCGCGTGCAGCAGCAGGGCGGGCAGGGCCGGGTCGCGCCCCCGCCCGCGCGCGCTGAGGGTGGTGCGGCCGGGGGCGCGCGCGTAGCGCGGCGCGTCGATGCCGAGGCTCGCGAGCTCGGCCTCGACGAGGTCGGCGGCGGGCCGCTCGGGCAGGGCCCGGCTGCCGAAGTTCGAGGTGTCGATGCGGATGAGCGCCCGCGCGAGGCGAACGACATCGGGCAGCTCGTCGTCGTGCGGCTGCGGAGCGGACGGATGCACGGTCATCGCTCCATCCTGGTGCGTGCGGCTGCGCGCGGCGTGGATACGACCACGTTCCTCGCGCGGGCATCCCCGCTCGGCGCGCGCGTTTCCGCCTCGCGAGGGCGTTCTGCAGCCCCGGACCGACGGAAACGACCGCGGCAGGGGTCCGGACTGGCGGGGACGACCGCGGCAGGGGCAGCGCCGGGACGCGCGCGGCCGCGACTCAGGCCGTGCGGCCGTGGTCGAGCGTGTCGCGCAGGCGCGGCGCCCAGAGCAGCGCGACGAGGCAGAGCACCGCGATGACGGCGAGCCCGCCGAGCGCGATCGGTGCGAGGCCGATGCTGTTGCCGATCCCACCGAAGAGCGGCATCGTCACGGCCGCTGCCCCGTAGGTGACGGCCGAGAACAGGGAGCTCAGCGCGCCCTGGCGGGCCGGCTCGGCCCCGCGGGTCAGCGCGACGAGGCCGGTGCGGGCCGCGACGCCGAGGCCCGCGCCGAGCACGGCGAAGCCGATGAGGGCGAGCGGGGCGGATGCGGCGACCGCGCCGAGCACGACGCCGGCGGCCCCCAGCGCGCTCGCCACGAGTCCGCTCATCCAGGGCGCGATGCGCGCGAGCGCGGGGCTCGCGAGCTGCGCCGCAGCGCTCGTGCCGAGCATGAGCGCGGGGCCGACGGCCCGCACGACCGGCTGATCGAGGTCGGCGAAGAGGGTGGCGCCGAAGACGATGGCGATGCTGAGGCCGACCCAGACGATGCAGCCGGTGACGAGGATGCGCGCGGCCGAGCCGTCGAGGCGCAGTCGGGCCGTGCCGCTCGAGGTCGCGGCCAGGGCCTCGCGGTTGGCGCGGCGGCGCGCGACGAGCACCACGGCGCCGGCGACGAGCATGACGGCCACGAGCCCGGCGTGGCCGAGGGTGACGAGCTGCGGCGCCGCGGCGGGCAGCGAGGAGACGATGAGCTGCGAGCCCGCGGTGCCGATGACGGCGCCGACGAGGTTGCCGGTGGCGGCGAGCGCTCGGCCCGGCGCGCCGATCGCGGCGACCACGAGCGCCGCGGCGGCACCGGTGCCGAGTCCGCCGGCGACGCCCGCGACGCCGCGGCCCAGCAGGATCGACCACTCCTGGGCGTGCGCGAGCAGCAGGTCCGAGCCGATGGCCACGCCGAGCCCGACGAGCAGTAGCGGCACGGCGTGCCGGGTGAATCGCGGGTTCGCGAGCAGCAGCAGCACCGCCACGAGCGGGATCACGTAGCAGACGAAGGTCAGCGAGAGCAGCAGCGCGTCGAGCCCCAGCAGGTCGCGGTAGACCGGCAGCAGCGGGTTGACGGCGTTGGTGCCGATGAAGAGCAGCGAGAAGGATGCGGCGACGATCGCGGCCTGCGCGATCGCACCGGCGCCCTTATTCATCCAGCGCGAGCTCCTTGGGCAGCTCGAGCTCCTTCGAGCTCAGCTCCTCGACGTTGACGTCCTTGAAGGTCAGCACGCGCACGCTCTTGACGAAGCGGTCGGAGCGGTACACGTCCCACACCCACACGTCGCTCATCGTGAGCTCGAAGTAGAAGTCGTGCTCGGTGTCCTTGCGCACGAGCTCGACCTCGTTGGCGAGGTAGAAGCGACGCTCGGTCTCCACCACGTAGCGGAACATGCTGACGACGTCGCGGTATTCGCGGTACAGCGCCAGCTCGACCTCGCGGTCGTAGTCTTCGAAGTCGTCGTCATCCATCCGCTTCATCCTACGGCGACCGCGCGGTCCTCCTCGCCCGCCGAGAGCGAACGGGGCTCGACCGGTGCTGTGGAGGAGCGCAGCGGCTCCGACCAGCGCAGGCCGTGCCGCCGCGACACCCAGGCGCAGAGCCCGATCGTCACGCCGAGCACGAGCGGCAGGTCGACGAGCAGCCAGATCGGATCGACGGCTCCCTGCTGCATCGAGGACGGGCTGAACGGAGCGAACGCGAAGAGCACCATGTTGTTGGCGGTGTGCAGCAGGATGGCGAGCTCGAGCCCGCCCGTCTTCCAGACGAGCACCCCGGTCGCGAGCGCGAAGACCCCGATCGCCACCTGGCCGGCCCAGTCGTAGCCGTGGCCGAGCACGAAGAGCGGCACCGGCAGCAGGATGCCCCACCAGGGCGAGCGCAGCCAGGTGCCGAGCAGCTGCTGCGGCAGACCGCGGAACACGTACTCCTCGGCCGCGCACTGCAGCGGCCCGAGCAGCAGGATGAGCACGGCGACGAGCAGCAGGTCCGCATCGAGCGGCGGCCACCGGAAGTCGGCGGGCGGGACGAGCAGCGCCTGTCCCCCGAGCACGACGACGTAGAGGGGCAGCACGACCACGGCGGCGCGCAGCATGAGGCCCCAGCGGAAGCGCCCGGCGACCGAGTGGATCGTGCCGCGCCGCCGCCCGCCCCAGCGCACGCCGAGCAGCACCGCCGGCAGCATGACGGCCAGCAGACCGAGGGTGAGCAACCAGTCGATCGGGTTGAGCGGGTCGTCGAGGAGCGCGCTCGGCATCGGCAGACCCGGCACGAAGGCCCAGATCACACCGGCGACGAGCAGCACCGCGAGCACCGCGGCGTAGAGCCCGGCCGCGACGCCGAGCGTGCTCAGCGGCGTCCACCAGCGCGCGCTGCGCTGGTCGAGCCGGGCGAGGCGGTGGTACGGCACGGCGGTCTCGGTGCGGAGCATGGGCCCCTCCTCTCATCCGCGCCAGCCTGACGCGGGCCGGCGCTGCGCGCATCCGACCTCCGTATCGGAGCGAGCGGATGCGCGGGGCGTCAGAAGAGGCCGGGCTGCTTGATCCAGCTGCGGCGGTGCAGCTCGGTGGCGCCGAGCTCGGCGATGGCGGCCATGTGCGCGGGGCTGCCGTAGCCCTTGTTGCCGTCCCAGCCGTAGCCGGGATGCGACTCGTGGGCCGCGGCCATGAGCGCGTCGCGGTGCACCTTGGCGACGACGCTGGCCGCGGCCACGGAGGCGCAGTCGCGGTCGGCCTTGACGCGGGTGACGATGGTGAGCGGCGACGCGAGGTGCGGGCTCAGCCAGTCGTGGTGGCCGTCGAGCAGCACGGTGCTCGAGGCGACGTCGGCGCCCAGCTCGTGCAGCCCGGCGAGGGCCCGCTTGGCCGCGAGCGCCAGGCAGTGCGTGATGCCGAGCTCGTCGACCTCGGCGGGGCTCGCCATGCCGACCGCCGAGAACGGCGCCCAGGCGCGGGTGAGCGGCTCGAGCAGCTCGCGCTTGGCCTGGCTGAGCATCTTGCTGTCGCGCAGGCCGACGGGCATCGGGCCGCAGTCCGGGGCGAGCAGGCTCGCACCGACCGCGACCGGGCCGGCCATCGCGCCGCGACCGACCTCGTCCATGCCGATGACGGCGGGAGCACCGGCGGCCCAGAGCTGCTGCTCGACCTCGAGGGTCGGGTCGGCGACGGCCATCAGCGCACCGCTCCTCGCCGGGGACGCGCGGGCGTCATGGCGCCGCTGCGGTCGAGCCCGCAGCGCCGCGAGCGTGCGGAGGTCACCGGACGGCGGCGGCGTCCGACGACTCCGAGCGCGGCACGGCCGCGAAGGTCTCGGGGTAGTTGTCGAGCCAGCCGAAGCGGTCGAAGGGGAAGGTGATCAGGATCGCGCGGCCCACGACGTCGTCGATCGGCACGAAGCCGCCGCCCGCATCGTCGAGGTGCGCCCGCGAGTCCGCGGAGTTCTCGCGGTTGTCGCCCATCACCCAGATGGAGTCCTCGGGCACGGTCACCGAGAACTCGCCCGGGATGCTGCCGACCTGCGGCGATGCCCCGGCGCCGGGGTTCTTCAAGTAGGGCTCGTCGATGGGCTCGCCGTTGACGATGAGGCGGCCCTGCTCGTCGCAGCACTCGACCGTGTCGCCGGGCAGGCCGATCACGCGCTTGATGAGGTGCTCGTCGCTGTCGGGGGCCGGCGCGAGGCCGATGAACGAGAGCACCGTCTCGATGCCGTCGAGCAGCGGGCCCTGCGAGACGCGGGGCTGCGAGGGCAGCCAGCCGTCCGGGTCCTTGAACACGACCACGTCGCCGTGGCTGATCGCGAAGAAGCGCGGCTCGAGCTGGTTGACGATGATGCGGTCGTTCACCAGCAGCGTGCTCTCCATCGACCCCGAGGGGATGAAGAACGAGCGCACCAGGAAGGTCTTGATGAGGAACGAGATCAGCAGCGCGGCGACCACGATGACCGCGATATCGCGGAGGAACACCGCCACGCCCTTGTTGCGGCGCTTGCGCTCCTTGTCGAGGCGGGAGCGCCGCTCGTGCTCGTCGTTCTCCGTCGTCATGCCTCCGCCGTTCGTCGGTTCAGTCTAGGCCGCGGGTGCCGTGCGGCACCGGTCGCGCCGCGCGCTCGGGCGCTGAGGATTCGGTGCGAGCGGATGCGCGGAGGGCGGCCGGACGCATCCGCTCGACCGCATCCGCGCCTTAAATGCAGGACGCCCGGCCGGCGCCCCGGCCGGGCGCCCTCGGCGGGCCCGCCTCCGTCGCGGGTCTCCGTGCTGTTCGCCGTGTTGGCGCGCCGCGCGCGC
>JASCOA010000082.1 GCA_029959365.1 Microbacteriaceae bacterium PS02343
GTCCCCCCGTTGGGCTGCCCCGCCCCCCCGGCCCCCTGGCCCCCCGCCGGGGGCGCGCGCCCCCGGGCCCGTCGTCATCAGCGGGTCAGCTTCGACGATCAGAGCATCCGCTCGAGCACCCGGCGCCGGCGCCCGACGTAGGGCGGGTAGAGCAGCGGCAGGTCGAAGCGGGTGCCCTGGCGCAGCACCGCCTTGGCGTGGCTGAAGGTCTCGAAGCCCCAGCGCCCGTGGTAGTTGCCCGTGCCGCTCGTGCCGACGCCGCCGAACGGCAGGCCGGGCACCTGCAGGTGCAGCATCGTGTGGTTGATCGTCACGCCGCCGGCGCTGACCCGGTCGAGGAACCGGCGCTGCTCGCGGCCGTCGCGGGTGAAGAGGTAGGCGGCGAGCGGACGGCCGCCCGAGCGGATGCGCGCGATCGCGTCGTCGAGCCCGTCGACCGTGACGACCGGCAGCACGGGCCCGAAGATCTCCTCGGCCATGACGTCGGCGTCCTCGAGCGGGTCGGCGATGACCGTGAACGGCATCGTCAGCGCGTTCCGGTCGGCCGGGCCGCCCCGCATCCGCTCGCCGCCGGCGGAGGCCACGAGCTTCGAGAGGCGGTCGGCGTGCCGCTCGCTGACGATCGGCAGCGGCGCTCCCCCGGTTAACTGCTCGACGACCTCGTCGAGGTGGCGCAGGAACTCGTCGCGCACCGAGCGCTCGACGAGCACGTAGTCGGGGGCGATGCAGGTCTGCCCCGAGTTCGTGACCTTGCCGAAGGCGATGCGCTTGGCGGCGACCCGGAGGTTCGCCGAGCGGCTGACGACGGCCGGCGACTTGCCGCCGAGCTCGAGCGTGACGGGGGTGAGGTGCTCGGAGGCGGCCCGCATGATGATGCGGCCGACGGCCGGGCTGCCGGTGAAGAAGACGTGGTCGAGCCCCTGGTCGATGAGCTGCATCGTCTCGTCGGCCGCGCCGACCACGACGGCCGTGCCCTCGACGTACTCGGGCAGCAGCCGGGCGAGCACCGCCGAGACGGTCGGCGCCAGCTCGGAGGGTTTGAGCACCACGCAGTCGCCCGCGGCGAGCGCCGCGACCATCGGCGCGAGCGCGAGGTGCACGGGGTAGTTCCACGGGCTGATCACGAGCACGACGCCGAGCGGCTCGCGCTGCACCCACGAGCGACCGGGCTCGGCGAGCAGCGGGGTGGGCACCCGCTGCGGCCGCATCCAGCCGCGCAGGTGCTTCAGTGCGTGGTCGACCTCGGCGACGGTCGGCACGAGGTCGAAGAGCGCCGCCTCGAAGCGGCCCCGCCGCAGGTCGGCGTCGATCGCCTCGGCGAGCGCCGGGCGCTGCTCGGTGAGCAGGCGGCGCAGCCCCTCGAGCTGCCGCCGTCGCCAGATCAGCGGGCGCGTGGTGCCGGCGTCGAAGACGGCGCGCAGGTGCTCGACGGTCTGCGGGATCGTGCGCGCAGCGGATGCGGTGGTCGTCATCTCGGGGCTCCTCGGGTCGATCGTGCGGGCCGTGCCGTGATCGTACGAAGGGCGCCTGCGTGGGCGGCGTGGCGCATCCGCTCGCCGTCAGCGGCGCCGAGGGCTGCGGTGCCGGGGAGCGGAGTCGTCCACGTCGGACGGGTGGGCAGCGTGCAGCTGCTCGTGCGGCAGCGCCTCGAGCTGCTTGCCCACCCGGCGCCACGGATGCGGCTGCAGCACCTGGTGGTAGAGCCCGATGTCGACGCCCGAGTACTCGCGCACGGCGCCGTCGCGGAACTCCACGCGCAGGTGCCGGGTGCGCTGCTCGTAGCCGACCTCGACGATCCGGTCGGAGAGGACGAGATTGGTCTGCATGGCGACTCCTCAGCACTGCCCCCGGAAGCCTCAGAGTGCGCCCGCGGCAGCCCGATCGCGTGCATGCCGGGCTGCCGCACGGCTGGCACTCGGTCAGCTCCTCGAGTCGCCCTCCGGCGGCTCGATCGCGTCCCGCGGCTCGCTGGCTGCGGGCTCGATCTCGGGCTGCGGCTCGACCACGTCGATCGCGCCCGTCTGCGCCTCGGTGTACCAGTCGCTGAGCGCCGGGTCCTCGGAGTCGAGCCAGGCGCCGGCGGCGCGCTCGCCGTGCATCTCGCTCGCGCCGAAGACGAAGTCGTCGCCGTGCTCGGCGATGCCGACGCGCACACCCTCGGCGATCGCCGCCTTCGCGAAGCGCCGGCGGATCATGTACGGATCGCTGCGCAGGTCCTTCGCCCAGGCCCACATGACGCCCAGCACGACGAAGACGAACGGCAGCGCCGTCACGACCATGAGCGACTGCAGGCCCGAGAGGGCGTCCTGCCCGCCGGCCAGCAGCAGGCCCGCCGCGATGAGGCCGAGCATGAGGCCCCAGAAGATCGTGACGCCGCGGGTCGGCTCGGGCCGCCCGCGCTGGCTGATCGAGCCCATCACGATCGAGGCGCTGTCGGCCGAGGTGACGAAGAAGATGACGATGGCGACCAGCGCCACCGCGCTCGTGATCAGGCCGATCGGCAGCTCCTGCAGCAGCGCGAAGAACATCGCCTCCGGCGTGCCCGCCTCGCTGATGCCGGCGCCCTCCGACTCGAGGATCATCGAGGTGCCGCCGATGATGCCGAACCACAGCAGGCTCACGACCGAGGGCGCGACCACGACCACGGTGACGTACTCGCGCAGCGTGCGACCGCGCGAGATCTTGGCGATGAACATGCCCACGAACGGCGTCCACGACACCCACCACGCCCAGTAGTAGGTCGTCCACGCCTGCATGAACTCGGCGGTCTCCGCACCGTTGCCGTTGTTGCGCATCAGCATCGTGCCGAGCTCGGTGACGAAGGTGACGGCGGATGCGGGGATCAGGTTCGCCAGGGCCAGCGTCGGCCCCGCGACGAGCACGAACAGCCCGAGCGCGCCCGCGACGACCATGTTGACGTTCGAGAGGATGCGGATGCCCCGCTTGACGCCCGAGACGGCCGAGATGATGAAGAGCGCGGTGAGCACGGCGATCGCGCCGACGAGGAAGCCGTTGCCGAGGTCGCCCAGACCCGTGACGACCTCGAAGCCCGAGGCGATCTGCAGGGCGCCGATGCCCAGCGACACCGCGGTGCCGAAGAGCGTGACGATGATGGCGGCGATGTCGACGACCGGGCCGAGCACGCCCTGCGTGCGCTTCGAGAACACCGAGTCGAAGATCGACGAGATCAGCGGAGCGCGGCCGCGCCGGTAGGACACGTAGGCGATCGCGCCGCCGACGAGCGCGTAGTACGCCCAGGCCATCGGGCCCCAGTGCAGCATCGTCTGCGCGAGCGCCGTCTGCATCGCGTCGGAGGTGCCGGGCTCGACGTCGAAGCCGTGCGGCACGTCGAGGAAGAAGGTGAGCGGCTCCATCGGTCCGTAGAAGATGAGGCCGATGCCGACGCCCGCGGAGAACAGCATCGCGATCCACGAGACCCGGCTGAACTCGGGCTCCTCGTCGTCGGCGCCGAGGCGCACCCCGCCAGTGCGGCCGTAGCCGACGACGAGCATGAAGATCGCGACTGCGATCGTCAGCGCGGTGAAGAGCCAGCCGAAGTGCTCCGTGACCCAGTCGAGCGACGTGCTGCCGACCGCGGCGATGCCCTCCGGCGAGAGGAACGCCCAGACGATGACGGCAATCATCGCGGCGCCGGCGATGCCGAGCACGAGCCAGTTCGTCGGGAAGGCGCGGCCCGTGGCCTCGACGCCGATGCCCGGGATCAGCCCGGGGTGCATCGGTTCGGGCGCGATGACCTCGCGCAGGATGCGCTGCACGGGGCGGCGCGGCGGATCGTCGTTCTGGCTCATGCGGGGTGGGGTCCCATCCGTTGTGCTGGGTGCGTGCGAACGGTCAGCCACGTTAGCGACAGATGTCGCTCGAACCCGCATCAGACCCCGCATCGCTTGCTGCGCACGGGCTGGGAGCGGCCCTCCCTCCCGGCACCCCTACCGGGAGCGAGGACCGCTCGGCGCGCGGACCCGAACCGCGCGCCGGTCGTGCCGAGGCCACCCCTGACCTCGGAGCACGAGTCGTGGCGTCAGGCGACGAAGGCCTGACGGGCGCGCATGGCCTCGAGCGTGCCGCTGCCGCGGCTGGCCCCGATGATGACCATCGCGGTGATGCGCTTGCCGCGGCCGATCGGGTGCACGGCCCAGTCGCCGCAGCGCTCGACGGGGCTGCGGTCGAGCGCGAGGTCGGCGACCTCCTGGCGGGTGCCCTCGGCGCCCACGACCGAGCGGGCGATGACCTTCTCGTGCACGTCGAGCACCTCGACGACGGTCATGCCGGCCTGAGGGCCCTCATCGAGTCGGTAGGCCGACACGATGTCGGCGTCGATGGCGACGTCGCGGCTCATCTCGGTGACGGCGGGGATGCGGTCGTTCACGTTCGTTCCTTTCGAGCGGAGGGGAGGTCAGGCGAGGACGGAGAGCATGCCGGCGACGGCGACGACCGTGCTGCCGGTCGCGGCGACCCCGGCGATGCCGGCGAGCACGCGGTCGCGGGCGACGCGGGCGGTGTGGCGCCGCTCGACCGCATCGGGCTCGAGCGCGGCGCGGGCGGTGCGCTCCGAGTCGAAGGTGCCGACGACGGCGCCGAGACCGTCGGTGGCGATGAACCGGGCGCCGCGGCGCTCGACCAGGCCGGCGTACTCGCCGTGGTGCTGCGCGACGACGAGGTCCGTCTCGGGGCGGCTCCAGCGGACGCGGGCCGCGGGGCGAGTGCGCAGTGCGATGGTCATCTCGGTTCCTTCCAGTGAGCGGATGCAGTGAAGTTACCGACGCATCGAACCGAACTGTCGCTTGAGTATCCGATTCGCGAAACGGCCCCTGCGGCCTCGTCGTCAGGTGTCGCGATCCGGCTATCCGGCTTGCATTCGGCACCGCGATGCGATTGGACTGGTCTCCTCCATGAGGCAGGGAAGGGACGGCCATCGGGTGACGGACAGCAGAAGAGGCGGCGCCGAGCACGGCGCGATGCCCGAGCTGTCCCTGCCCGACTTCCTGGACTTCGCCCCCGACGAGCCGGACGCCCTCTTCGGCGCCGCCGCCTCGAACGCGATCGCCGACGGCGGCGTGCTCGTCTTCCAGGACGCCGTGCTGATGATCGTCGGCGACCGGAGCGAGCGGATCGCCCTCGACCGCATCCGCGGCTGGCGTGTCGACCTCGACGAGCAGGTGTTCGGCGTGACCATCCGAACGGATCACGACGTGTCGACCCGTCTGCCGATCGCGTTCCTGGCCCCGACCGCGAGTGCGCTCGAGGCGGTGCTCGGTCCTGCCGAGGATCAGAACCTCGCCTGATCGGCGCTCCGGCAGCTTTGCCTAGGCTGCCTAGCTATATGCGTGCGCATGTGACATCATTCGGTTCGTGAACCATCAGGAGGCGCGACCCGAGCGATCGGAGATCGCGGGACGCCACATCGAGCAGGCCCGCGCGATGTACGAGAGCGCCTACAACGGCCGCGGCTTCGAGATCGAGCCCACCGAGGGCGACTTCGCCTTCAAGTACACCAGCGTCGGAGACGACGAGCTGAGCCTGCGCGGCAGCTTCTTCGGCGGCTCGGTGCGCGGCGCCATCGAGACCGAGGGCGAGTACGTCGTCACCTGGTTGACCGCCGGCGAGGCGGCATACGACCTCACCGGTGACGTCGTGGCCCTCGAGCACGGGCGCCCGCGCATGTTCGTGCACAACCGCGAGAACGTCTTCGACTTCCGCGACTACAAGCAGAACCTCATGCACTTCGACGGCGCGTACCTCGAGCGGGTCGCGAGCGAGCACGAGGGCACCCCGGATGGTCCGCTGCTCTTCGACACGACCTACGCCCCGAGCGGCGACGCCCTGCACAAGTGGGCGGCGACGGTCTCATCGGTCGCGCGGGTCATCCACAGCAGCAGCACCTCGGCGCTGCTGCGCAGCGAGGCCAACCGCGCGGCGGCCGTCTCGCTGCTCGACACCTTCCCGCACGAGTCGCTCTCCGCTCCCCCGGAGCTCACCATCCCGAACAGCGCGCGTCTGCGCCGCGCGATCGAGTTCATGCACGCCAACGCGCACCTGCCGATCGCCGTCACCGAGATCGCCGAGGCCGCCGGCATCTCCTCGCGCAGCCTGCAGACCTCGTTCCGCACGCACCTCGACCTCACGCCGCTCGACTACCTGCGGCGCATCCGCCTCGACCGCGTGCGCGAGGAGCTGCGCGCCGGCCATGTCGACGACATCACCGTCGCCGAGGTCGCGCGCCGCTGGGGCTTCGCCCACCTCGGGCGCTTCGCAGCCCACTACGCCGAGCGCTTCGGCGAGCTGCCGAGGCACACGCTCGCGGACTAGCGCCGCGCCGCGCTCACCAGCGCCTCGGCCACGGTTCGCGCCGTCGACGACCCGGCATCGGGCTCGCGCAGCCGCATGGCGAGGTCGCCGGTGATCACGAGCAGCAGCTGCGCGGCGAGCCGGGCGGCCCCCTCCGCCGAGTCGACGAGCGGATGCGCGAGCGCAGTCAGACGGTCGCGGAGCGCCCGCGTGTCCTCCCGCACCGCAGCGCTCACCTCGGCGGGGGCGTCAGCGTACTCGGCGGCCGCGCCGAGGAAGGCGCACCAGCGCGAGCCGCGAGGCTGCGCGCGGAACGCGTCGAGCGCGTCGAAGACGGCGAGCAGGCGGCCCGCATCGTCGGCCGCGCGCTCGACGGCCGCATCCCACACCGCGATCCACGCGCGCTGGCGTCGGTCGAGCGCCGCAGCGAGCAGCGCTTCCTTGCTCGCCCAGCCCCGGTAGAGGGTGGCCGCCGAGACACCGGCGCGCTCGATGACCGCGTCGATCGGGGTGGCCGCGACGCCGCGCGAGAAGAAGAGCTCCTCCGCCGCGTCGAGGATCCTCAGCTCCGTGCCCTCGCGCAATGCCATGCCTGCACCTTAGAGTCGTCAATGTGAAACGTACGTTTTCATTATCTCCGTTCCTGGTGCTGGCCGCCACCGCGCTCATCGCCGCCACCTACGGGCTGGTCCGCCTCGCCTACGGCCTGCACCTGCCCGCGGCGCAAGCCGAGCTGGGCTTCGACGCGGCCGTGGCCGGGGCGATCTCCTCGGGCGGGTCGCTCGCCTACTGCGCCGGGGCGGTCCTGGGCTTCGCGCTCGCCGCGCGCCACCCGCGCTCCCTCGTCGCGCTGGCCGGCATCACTGCCGGGTTGGGCGCCGCCGGGATCGCGATCTCGGCGACCACGGCGCTCTTCGCCGCGGCGGCCGTGCTGAGCTCCGCCGGCGCGGGCCTCGCCTCCCCCGCCCTCGTGCGCCTCGTGCAGCGCACCGTGCGCACCGCCGCCATCGATCGCGCGCAGACGATCGTCAATGCCGGCACCGGACCGGGGCTCGTCGCGGCCGGGCTGCTCGCGCTCGTGCTGCTGCCCGACTGGCGCACCGCGTGGTGGGTGGCCGCCGCGATCGCCGTCACCGCCGCGGCGTCGGTGCTCGCCCTCGACCGCGGCGACGGCGCGGACGGCGCAGCGGATGCAGGACTGCCGCCAGCGTCGTGGGTCCTGGCGCATCGCCGCGTCATCGTCGCGGCGCTGCTGCTCGGCGCGGGCTCCGCAGCCGTCTGGAACTCGGGCCGTGCGCTGCTCGCCGACGCCGGCATGCCGGATCAGCTCTCCGTGCTGGCCTGGGTGGCGCTCGGGCTCGGCGGTCTCGCGGTCGTGCCGAGCGCCGGGCCGATGAGCGGGCTGGGGCCCCGGCGGGCCTGGGTCGTCACCGCGGGAGCGCTCGCGGTCGCCACCCTCGCGCTCGTCGCCGCGCCGGGCTCCGTACCGCTGGCACTGGCGTCCTGCCTCGTCTTCGGCTGGGGCTACACCGCGGCCACCGGGGCGCTCATCGGCTGGACCGGCGCCATCGAGCCCGCGCGAGCGGCGAGCGGCACTGCGCTGCTCTTCGTGCTGCTCGTGCTCGGCCAAGCGCTCGGCGCGGCGGTCGCGGGCGCCGCGATCTCAGCGACCGGGTACACGCCGGCGTTCCTCGGCGCCGCGCTCGTGGCCGCCGTCGCCGGCGCGCTCGGATGGTCGCGGCGACGGGCCGGATGAGCCGCCGGCCCGTGCACGGCCTGTGCGCGGTCTGTGCGCGCGGTCGGGCTCGGGCGCCCGCATCCGCTCGCTCCGTAGCGTTGCCGTCACGCACGATCGATCCGTTCGATCGCCGCGGATGACGAAGGGAAACCACATGCGAGGAAAGCTGCTGTTCATCGCCGGCGCCGCCGTCGGCTTCGTGCTCGGATCGCGCCAGGGCCGCCAGGCCTACGAGCGCATCAAGGACAAGGCCGAGGACGTCTGGACCGACCCCAAGGTGCGCGACGGCGTGCACAAGGTCGCGAGCCTGGCCAAGGACAAGCTGCCCGGCGGCGACAAGATCGCGGCCGCGGTGCACAAGGCCGAGGCGCAGGCCGACGAGGCCGTCGCCTCGAGCGACGAGTCGACCCCGAAGCCGTCGCCCGCCGCGTCGCCGTCGAACCCGAGCTGAGCCGCACGTGGCGGAACGCGAGGACGGGCGACCGGGCCTGTTCGACCTGACCGGACGGGTGACCGAGCTGGTCACCCGCCTGGTGCGCACGGAGATCCAGTCGGCGAAGGCCGAGATCGGCCGCAAGGCGAAGGCCGCCGGAATCGGCATCGGCTTCCTCGCCGGCGCGGCGGTGATCGGCTTCTTCGCCCTCGGCGTGCTCATCGCCGCCGCGATCGCCGGGCTCAGCGGGGTCGTGCCCGGCTGGCTCGCTGCCCTCATCGTCGCCGGCGCCCTGCTGCTCGCGATCACCGTGCTCGTGCTCGTCGGCCTGCGCCTCGTCAAGCGCGGTGCGCCGCCGCTGCCGAGCGACACCATCGACAGCCTGCGCCAGGACGTGCGCGTGGTGAAGGGGACGAACGCATGAGCCACGACGAGAAGACCCCGAAGGACGATGCGGAGCGCCTGCGCGAAGAGCTGACGGCGACCGTCGACGAGCTCGAGCAGCGCCTCGCGCCGAGCGAGCTGCTGGCCTCGGCGAAGCGGACGGCGCGGCGCAAGCCGGTCGCCGTGATCGGCGCCGCGGTGGGCGTGGCCGGCGCCATCGCCGGGGCGATCCTGCTGGGCGCGCGGCGGCGCTGAGGCGTTCGCTCAGCCCGTGGAGAGGCGATCGCGCAGCTCCTCGAGATGCGCGGGGATGCCCGCGAGCTCGTAGTGCCCGCGATCGGTACGCAGGTCGACGATGTGCAGCTGCGGGTTCAGTGACCACCATTGGCGCCAATGGGGCCGCCGGCCCGTGTCCTCGCCCAGCTCGTCGACGTGCAGGCTGACGCGATCACCCTTCGGAATGCGGATCTGCCAGAGATAGGGCTGCATATGCACGATTCCCGGGTCGACATCGAAGCGTGCGTGCCCCCACTTGCCCCCGACCGGCTTGACTGCGAGCTCGAGGCGATCGCCGACCAAGCGGTTGCCGAGGCGTAGACCGATCGCGATCGCCGCAGCGGGGATGACGAGCGTGGCGACGACGAGACCGATGAGCAGTGCCGGCGGAACATCCACTCCCTGAGAGACGAGCGCGCCGGCCGCCACGAGCACGGCGACGAGACCGAGGATCGGCCCGATCGCGAAGACCGCTATGCGGAAGCCGTGCTGTCTGAGCGGTGCAGGTCTGCGCGGCACGGTAGGCCCCCTCGATCGTGTCGTGCCGCGAGTCTGGCCGGCGTGGCTGTACGCGACCCGCGCGTGCGGATCGTCCGGTGCGCCCGGCTCCGCCGCTCGGATGAACAGCTCGCGAATCCCTGCGCCGATCGTCCACAGCGGGGTTAGCCTTCGGGCATGACCGAGAGCGCCGAGACCTGGAGCATCGTGATCGGCGTCGCCGCGCTCGTCATCGCGACGGTTGCGGCGGGCGTCGTCGCGGCGCGCGCCGGGCGGCGCTGACGCATCCGCTCGCTCCGATCGTGCGCGCTCGGCTTGCGGGCGCTCAGCGCTCGCGGCGGTAGGCGCGCCAGAGCAGGCGCGCGTGCTCGGCCTTGGCTCGGCCGACGCCGCGCTCGTCGCGGCGCAGGGCCGCGACCCACTCGGCCGCACGGCTGGCGCCGGCGCGCAGCAGCATCGCGGCGTCGGCGTGCTTCGCGTCGGGCACCCGCGCCTCGTGCTCGGGCATCCGCCCGCGTCGAGCGAGAGTGCCGTCGAGGTGCCGCTTGACGAGCTCGGCGACGCCGATCGCGTGGGCGTTGATGACCGAGTGGGCGGCGCCGAGGATCTCCCACCGCCAGGCCTGCGGTGCCGCCGCGGCGAGCCGTGCGTGGAAGCGCCGCGGCGACGAGCGATCCAGCTCCCCGCGGATCACGAGCAGCCGCGCCGGCACCTGCTGGATGCGCTCGCTGATGCGGTAGCGCAGCATGTGCGGCAGCACGGTGAGGAAGTACACGACGCCGCAGAGCACGTAGGCGCTGAGCGCCGTGAGCGCCAGGTGCATGGACTCGCGGGCGGCGGACTGGGCGAAGCGGATGCCCTGCAACGGCATCGTCGCCTCCGCCTCGTTGACGACGGGGCTGACCAGCACCGCGTGGCTCAGCTCGGGGCGCCGCACGAGCACCTCGGTGACCACCTGGGTGCCGAAGGAGTGCCCGAGCAGCACGGGGTCGACCAGGCCGTACCGGTCGAGCACCGCCTCGACCCGGTCGGCGAAGTACTCGGGCGTCGGGGCCTCGTCGTGCGGCCGCGGCATGCCCGCGAAGCCCGGCAGGTCGAGCGCGAAGACCCGCCCGCGCTGCGCGAGCGTCGGGGCGAGGAACTCGAAGTAGGTGGCCGAGACGCCCACACCGGGCACCAGCACGAAGGCCCGCTCGCCGCCGGTCCCCTCGGCCTCCATGCGCGTGACGCGCGTGAGCGTCCCGGCCGAGCGCACGTGCTCCACCGTCACGTCGACCGGGCGGGCGGATGCGGGCATGGGTCGATCATGGCACCGTGCGGCTGAGCGCGTCGGCTTCCACTGGGCGGGGTCGGGGCGGATCGGACTGCTCGGACCGCTCGGGGCTGCGCGGCCCGCCCCGGGGCGCGCTCGGCCCGCCCTCATGCGCTCGGGTCGCTCGGGTCCCTCGGGGTCCGAGCACCCTCCGCGCGACTCAGCAGCCCGGCGACGGCTCAGCACCGTTCACGGGGCTGACTTGTCGCGACGGTGCTGAGTCGTGTCAGGCCCGATCCGCGGAGAGGCTGCCCCAACGGAACGAGGTCGGGCGACGTCTCATCTGATGAGCGCTGTGCTCGAAGGATGAGGGGGACCATCGTGAGGATGCTGCGGAGCGCCGCTGCGCTGCTGCTCGCGACGCCGATGCTGGCCGCGTGCACGGCGAACGAGAGCTGCTACGACTGGGTCGTCTACGACTCCGTCGAGCGGATGCACGACGACGCGATCCTCGTCGTCGAGGCCGCGCGGATCGAGCCCGCGGGTGCGACTTCGTGGAGCGGGGCGCGGGCCAACGTCTACGACGTCGTGGCCGCTCCGGTCGAGCCCGATGGCGGGGTCCGGGAGATGGCGCTGGAACTGCGCGTGCTCTCCACGCCCGAGACCTGCTCGGGCGAGACCTACCCCGACGGCGATCCGATGCTCGGCGCCCGCGACGTGCGGCTCTACCTGTTCGAGGAGGACGACGGCACGCTGCGCACGCTGACGCCGTTCCAGGGCGTCGGATCGTTCTGACCGCATCCGCTCACCGCCGACGGAGGAGCGCAGCGGATGCACGGAGGGGCCGCACCGATGCGGCGCGGCCCCTCGTCGTGCGGGTCGTCTCAGCTGATCGCGGCGCGCAGCTCGGCGGCCGCAGCGGCCACGTCGTCGGCGCCGTAGATGGCGCCGCCGGCGACGGCGATCTGCGCGCCCGAGGCCTGCACGGCCGCGATCGAGGAGGCGTTCACGCCGCCGGCGACCGAGAAGGGCACGCCCGAGGCCTCGCCGGCGCGCAGCAGACCGTCGAGCGAGTAGCCCTCCTGGGCCTGCTCGTCGAGACCCGAGTGCATCTCGACGAAGACGGCGCCGAGGGCGACGACCTCCTTGGCGCGGGCGGCCTTGTCGGCGACGCCGATGAGGTCGACCACGATGCCCTTGCCGTGCTTGGTGGCCGCGGCGACCGCTCCGATGATGGTCGAGTCGTCGGCGCCGCCGAGCACGGTGACCAGGTCGGCGCCGGCGCTGAAGGCGATCTCGGCCTCCAGCTCGCCGGCGTCCATGGTCTTGAGGTCGGCGAAGACGATCTTGTCGGGGTGCGCCTGCTTGATGGCGGTCACGGCCGAGAGGCCCGCGCTCTTGATGAGCGGGGTGCCGAGCTCGAGGATGTCGACGTGCGGTGCGGCCTTGCCGGCGAGCTCGAGGGCGGCCTCGGTGGTGAGGGTGTCCATGGCGAACTGGAGCTGCATGATTCCTGCTTTCGTGGTGGGTCGGATCGTCATTCGAGGTTCGCGTGGCGCGGCCAGAGCTCGTCGGCCGTGCTGCCGCTGCGCTGCCACAGCGTGTGGAAGAGCGCGTCGCCGAGCAGCACGACGAGCTGCTCGAAGAGGCTGCCCGCGTACTGCGCCGAGCTCGTGCCGGAGCGATCGAGCTTCGCGGCGGCGGGCACGGTCACGACGGCATCCGCCAGCGCGGCCAGCGGGGAGTCGGGCGCGGTGGTGAGCACGGCGACGGCCGCGCCGACCGACTGCGCGGTCTCGGCCGCGCGCACGATGCCGGCGGTGGTGCCGGAGCCGCTGGCGACGAGCAGCACGTCGCCCGCCTCGATGGCGGGCGCGGTGGCCTCGCCGACCACGTGGGCGTCGAGGCCGAGGTGCATGAGGCGCATGGCGGTCATCCGCAGGGCGATGCCGGAGCGACCCGCGCCGTGCAGGTGCACGCGACGCGCGTCCTCGACCAGCAGCGCCAGCCGCTGCAGCTCGTCGGCGTCGATGCGCACGACGAGGCCGGCGAGCTCGTCGCGGATGAGGGCGAGGGCGTCGGAGGCGGAGGCGGAGGAGCTGTTCACGGGCTCCATCGTGCGCCGGTCGACGCCTCGGCGCCCTCACCCGAGCGGATGGTTAGCCTACCCGAACGGGTGGGGTGGCTCGCGTAGGGTAGGAGCATGAACGACCTACCCGCCCGCGCTCTGCGCGAACTGCACGCCGAGCACGGCCGCGAACTCGCCGAGCAGGCGGACCGCTCCGCCGTGGTGCTCGAGTCGTTGCTCGCGATCCTGCGCTCCGGCCGTCTCGACGACCGGGCCGCGCGCACCACCGCGATCGACGCCGCCGCGACCGCGCTCGTGAGCGCGCGGCAGCGCGGCGAGGAGCAGCGCAACGCCCACCTCGAACCGGTCGTGGGCGCCTTTGCACGACTGACGCAGGACCTGCGGCCGCTCGTGCGCTACGGCGAGCTCGACCTGCAGTTCGTCGAGCCGCCGCCCACCGGCCGCGCGCTGCCCGGCGGCGTCGCCCGCGCCGCGCGCAGCATCGTGCGCACCGCCGTGCTCGCCCAGCTCGGTGAGGGCGACGCCAAACGGATGCGCGTGCAATGGGACTGCGACGGCAGCAACCTGCTGATCGGCATCCGCGACGACGGCAAGGGCTCGCTCACCCGCCATGACGACGCACTGCGCCCGATCGCCGAGCACGTCGCCGCCCTCGAGGGCGAGATGGAGCTCGACTCGACGGCCGGCTGGGGCTCGGCGATGAGCATCACCATCCCACTCGATCCGCCGACCCCGACCGATCCAGCGGTCGAGGACGCACCGCTCAGCCAGCGCGAGCGCGAGGTGCTCGCGCTGCTGCTCGCCGGCGAGCGCAATAAGGCGATCGCCGACGACCTCGGCGTCAGCGCCAACACCGTCAAGTTCCACGTCTCGAACGTGCTGCGCAAGATGGGCGTCGCGTCGCGCGCGGAGCTCATCGCGCTGGAGCGGACGGGGCGGCGCTAGCGGGACTGCGCGGGGCGTCCCGCCGGCCGGTCAGAGGAAGCGGCCCACAAGCTCGCCGATGAGCGGGCCGACCTGACCCAGCTGGTCGACGGATGCGGCGACGGCCGCCACGAGCGGGAAGGTCGCACCGAGCAGTGCGGTGAGCATCGCGATGCCGCCCCAGACCCAGGCCGCAGCCGGTCGGCGGCGCGATGCGGCGAGCAGCAGCGCGGCGGCCACGACGACCAGCGCGATCAGGCTTCCGACGACGATGGCCAGCACCGGCACGTCGAGCAGACCCACGACGGTGGCGTCGGCGGTGGCGATGAGGCCCAAGACCGGGGCGTACACGGTGAGGGCGATGAGCACGACGGCGACCAGCGAGACGACCGCCGCGACGACGACCGCTCGGGGCCGAGCCCGCTGCCGGGCATCGGAGCTGCGCATGGGGAACCTCCTCGGGAACGGAGGAGGGGGGGGGGGGGGGGGGGGCGCCGCGGCCCCCGCCCGCGCGGGGGGGGGGGGGGGGGGGGGGGGGGGGGGGG